>NZ_FLQX01000112.1 GCF_900089955.1 Candidatus Accumulibacter aalborgensis
TTGTGCGAAACCTTTTTCTTGCTACCCACCGCCAGGCCTTGAAAATACGGGGTTGGAGCCCTCGTGCGTCAGGGCTGAGGCCCGCAGTGATTCGGGATTCGCGCCGGCGCGTTGGCTTCGCATCCACGTGTCGCCGGCAGGACTGCCGGCCCGGGTGATCAACCGGTGAGCCGCTCACATCAGGACGATGTCGTATTGCTCCTGCGAGTAACTGGGCTCGGCCTGGAGCGAAATCGGCTTGCCGATGAAATCGGAGAGCATGGCCAGACCTTGCGATTCCTCGTCGAGAAAGCGGTCGATCACCGCCTGGCTGCCGAGCACGCGATACTCGCGGGCATTGAACTGGCGGGCTTCGCGTAGTAGTTCGCGGAGGATCTCGTAACATACCGTGCGCGCCGTCCTGACTTCGCCACGGCCGCCACAGGTCGGGCATTCCTCGCACAGGACGTGCGCCAGCGATTCGCGCGTCCGCTTGCGGGTCATTTCCACCAGGCCCAGGGCCGTGAAGCCATTGACCGTCAGGCGCGTATGGTCGCGCGCCAGCGCCTTGTTGAATTCGCTCAGGACCGCCGTTCTATGCTCTTCATTCTCCATGTCGATGAAGTCGATGATGATGATGCCGCCGAGGTTGCGCAGGCGGAGCTGGCGCGCGATCGTCTGCGCCGCTTCCAGGTTGGTCTTGAAGATCGTGTCGTCGAAGTTGCGCACACCGACAAAGCCGCCGGTATTGACGTCGATGGTGGTCATCGCCTCGGTCTGGTCGATGATCAGGTAACCGCCCGACTTGAGATCGACACGGCGGGCGAGTGCTTTCTGGATCTCATCCTCGACACCGTGCAGGTCGAACAGCGGTCGCTCACCGATGTAGTGCTCGAGCAAGGGGGCGACGGTCGGCGTGTACTCGCCGGCGAAGGCGGTCAGGCGCTGGAAGTTCTCGCGCGAGTCGATGACGATGCGGGCGGTCTCGGGATTGACGAAATCCCGCAGCACGCGCTGGGCCAGCGACAGCTCCTGGTAGAGCAGCGAAGGCGGTGCGGCGGTGGTCGACTGGGCCTGGATATCGCGCCAGATCTTGCGTAGAAACTCGATGTCCTTGGCCAGTTCGGCCTCGGTCGCGCTCTCGGCCATCGTTCGCACGATGAAGCCCCCCTTTTCCTCGCTGGGTACCAGGCGACCCAGTTTTTCCCGTAATGCCTCACGTTCGGACTCTCTCTCGATGCGCTGCGAGATGCCAATGTGTTTGTCCTGCGGCAGATAGACGAGCATGCGTCCGGCGATGGATACCTGCGTAGACAGCCGCGCGCCCTTGCTGCCCATCGGGTCCTTGATCACCTGCACGAGAATGCTCTGTCCTTCGAACAGCAGGCGCTCGATCGGCCGCAGCGGTTCGTCGCTGGGGCGCGGTTCACGGATGTCGGCGACGTGCAGAAAGGCGGTGCGGCCGAGGCCGATGTCGATGAAGGCCGACTGCATGCCCGGCAGGATGCGCACGATGCGTCCCACGTAGACATTGCCGACGAAGCCGCGACTGGCGCTACGTTCGATATGCAGTTCCTGTACGACGCCCTGGTGCATGACGGCGACGCGCGTTTCCTGCGGTGTGAAATTGATCAGGATCTCTTCGGGCATGGCGGGACGATCTGGAGAATGAGGTTAGAATGCTGGAATCGGACTTTACCGTATTCAATACGCCCCATTCTACCCTGTCAGGTTCCCTTCCCGGATGTTTGCCGTCGCCCCACTTGCCTCTCCCGAGTTGCTCGCCCCAGCGGGTTCGCTGACCATGCTGCGCACAGCGCTGGCCTACGGTGCCGACGCGATCTATGCCGGCCAGCCGCGCTACAGCCTGCGCGTGCGCAACAATTCCTTCGGCGACCTCGAAGCGCTGGCCAGCGCCATCGGCGAAACACACGCCGCGGGCAGGAAGTTTTATGTCGTCAGCAACGTCTTGCCGCACAACCGCAAGGTCCGTACCTATCTCGCCGATATGGCGCCGGTGGTGGCCCTCAGGCCTGACGCGCTGATCATGGCCGACCCCGGGTTGATCGACCTGGTCCGCGAGACCTGGCCAGAGATGGCGGTACATCTCTCGGTGCAGGCCAATACCGTCAACTTTGCTGCCGTGCGTTTCTGGCGCAAGCTCGGCGTGACGCGGATCATCCTGTCGCGCGAGTTGTCGCTCGACGAAGTGGCCGAAATTCGCCAGGAATGCCCGGACATCGAACTCGAAGTCTTCGTACACGGTGCGCTGTGCGTCGCCTACTCGGGCCGTTGCCTGCTGTCCGGCTACTTCAACCATCGCGATCCGAACCAGGGCACGTGCACCAACTCATGCCGCTGGGACTACAAGGTCAAGGCTGCTGAGGCCGATGCGAGCGGTGATGTCAGCGTCTGCAGTTCATCCGCGTCGCGACCTCCCGGCGGCGTGTGGTTGCTCGAGGAGAAGGAGCGGCCGGGGGAACTGATGCCCATCGAAGAGGACGAGCACGGCACCTACCTCATGAATTCGAAGGATCTGCGCGCCGTCGAGCACGTCCGGCGCCTGACCGAGATCGGCGTCGACTCGTTGAAGATCGAGGGGCGTACGAAGTCTCCCTATTACGTTGCGCGTACGGTGCAGGTCTATCGCCGTGCGATCGATGATGCGCTTGCCGGCCGTCCCTTCGACCCCGGCCTGCTCGGCGAGCTCGATGGCCTGGCCAATCGCGGCTACACCGACGGCTTCTACCAGCGCCACCACGAACACGAAATGCAGAACTACCTGCGCGGCCATTCCGAATCGGGGCGCAGCCTCTACGTCGGCGATGTGCTGGACTGGGATGCGACGCGCCAACTGGCCCTGATCGACGTCAAGAACCGTTTTTCGCTAGGCGATCGACTCGAAGTGATCCACCCCTCAGGCAATCGTGACCTGGTGCTGGAACGGATGGAGCGCAGCGACGGGATAGCAATCAACGTCGCTCCGGGCAATGGCCACCGGGTGTGGATTCCCCTGCCGGTCGACTTGCCGGGAGCCATGCTGGCGCGCTTCGTCTGAGCGGGGCGCTAGCCGATGAGCGCCCCGTATCTCTTCGTCGACGTCTCGGCGCATGGTTTCGGCCATCTGGCACAGGTGGCGCCGGTGCTCAACGCCTTGAGCGCGCGCCTGCCGACGCTGCGCATCACACTACGTAGCGGGCTGCCGACCAGCAAGCTGCGGGCCCGTGTGGCGGCCGACTTCACGCACCTGGCAGAGAGCAGCGATTTCGGTTACGTGATGCACGATGCGGTGAGCGTCGATCTGGCCGCGACGGCGCTGGCCTATCGCCAGCAACACGCCGACTGGGAAACGCGGGTCGATCGCGATGCCCGTCTCTTCGCCGCGCTGCGGCCCGATCTGGTGCTCAGCGATGTGGCCTACCTGCCGCTGGCCGGCGCCGCACGCGCCGGAATCCCGTCGCTGGCGATGTGCTCGCTCAACTGGGCCGAACTCTTCGTCCATTTCTTTGCCGGCGAGCGCTGGGCGGCGGCGATTCACCGCCAGATGCTGGCCGCGTACAACAGCGCCGAGTCCTTCCTGCGGCTGACGCCGGCAATGGCGATGGCCGACCTGGCACGGCGGCGCTGCATCGGTCCGATTGCCGTCATCGGCAGCGACTGTCGCCAGGCGCTGCGCGAACAACTCGGCGCCGTCCCCGACGAGCGCCTGATCCTGATCGCCTTCGGCGGGGTCAGCAAGGAGTTGCCGCTTGCCGACTGGCCGCATCTCGCTGGGGTGCGCTGGCTGGTTCCGCAAGCCTGGCAGTTCGAAAACGAGCGGTGCACCGCTTTCGAGTCTCTCGGCCGGCCTTTTGCCGACCTCCTGCGTTCAGTAGACGCGGTGATTACCAAACCCGGCTACGGTACCTTCACCGAAGCCGCGTGCAATGGCAGGCCTGTTCTTTATGTTCGACGCCAGGATTGGCCCGAGCAGGACTGCCTGATCGATTGGCTGCACGGGCATGGGCGCTGCCGGGAGATCAGCGATGCCGATCTGGTCGCCGGTCGCCTGCAGGGCCCGCTGGATGCCTTGTGGCAGCAGCGCACGCAGCCAGCGCCTTCGCCGTCGGGGGCAGAAGAAGCGGTGGCAGCCCTGCTGCCGTGGCTGGCGGGTGGTGACGCTGTCGGTATTGCTGACCGCCAGCTACTTGAAGGTGCGCCTTGCAAATTTACGGCCAACCCGATCTGATCAGGCAGTTGGGTGACTCCCTGCGGGCTGACCCAAGCTAACGGTCGCGATGTGCGCGGGGCCTGTCTGCGTCAGCCGCCGCCGGTGGAAGGTGGTGCCGGCTCGCGCGGCTCGGGCATGCGCACGTCCATGTCCTTGGCTTGGGCGGCGGTGATGATCTCCATCAGCGTCACGACCTTCTTGACGTCGCGCGTGGTTCGCGCGACCTGGATCGCCGAGTCGGACTCGTGCTGGGTCACCAGACCGAGCAGATAGACGACGCTCGCCTCGGTGACCACCTTGACGTGAACGGCGCTGAATTTGCCCAGGTCAACAAAGCGGCTCTTGACCCGGGTGGTGATGTACGAATCATTGCTGCGGGTCGAGAACGACGTCACCGGGGCGACCGCGAGTTCGTTGTACACACCCTGCACCTGCGGTACGCCGATGACGATGCGCTCGATCTCGGCCTTGGCTTCAGCGGAAGGCACTTCCCCGGTGATCAGCACCTTGTGGTTGTAGCTCGTGAAGTTGGTATGCGTGCCGTCGGGAAACTTGTCGCTGACGCGCGAGCTGGCTTTCCATTCGATCGTTTCGTCGTCGGTTTGCGTGCCGAGTGATCGACGATCGAAGGTTGCCAGTGCGCCGCCGGTGGCGGCACTGGCGGCGACCACGGGCAGACAGCCCTGCAGCAGGGGCAGCAGGGACACACCGAGAAGCACGCTGGTGGCAAGACGTTTTCTCATTGTTCAACTCCCATGAGCAGGCAATCGATCCCATCGCACAGGCAGTGGATGGTGAGCAGGTGCGTTTCCTGGATGCGTGCCGTGCGCTCGGCGGGGACGCAGATGTGGACGTCGGTCTCGTACAGGATTTCGGCGATGCTCCCGCCACCTTTGCCGGTCAGCGCAACGACGCGCAGTTCGTTTTCGTGTGCGGCGTTGATGGCTTCGATGACGTTGGGCGAGTTGCCCGAGGTGGAAATGGCGACCAGGACATCGCCGGGTTGGCCGAGCGCTCGTACCTGCTTCGCGAAAATGACCTTGTAGCCGTAATCGTTGGCGATCGCCGAGATGACCGAGGTGTCGGTAGTCAGCGCAATCGCCGCCAGTTCGTGGCGCTCGGCCTCGAAGCGGCCGACCAGTTCGGCGGCCAGGTGCTGCGCGTCGGCCGCCGAGCCGCCGTTGCCGCAGGCGAGGATCTTGCCGTTGTTCAACAGGCAGGCCACCATCGCCTCGATCGCCTGGGCAATCGGTGCGGCCAGCAGTTCGACGGCGTCGAGCTGGTTTTGTGCGCTGTCCTTGAAGTGTTGGCTGACGCGGCTGATCAAGTTCATGGGCTCGGCTTTTTGCTCTTGCGGGGAAAGGTCGTGTCGCCGATTCTAACATCAGAGGGTCAGGAACACCTCGAACTCGACGCGGCGCCAGGGGTCCGGGTCGTCGCGCAGCTTCGAGACGCGCGCCTCCAGTTTCTCGCCGTCATCGAGCGCCCTGGCCACGGCCCGGTTCTCGGCGCGTGGTACGTAGCCGACCTGTCGCCCCCGCCACTCGATGCGCACCGCCCTGCGATCATGGCGGTTGTCTGGCTCGCGGACCAGGGTCAGGCGGTCGCCGACCCTGATCTGCGGCCACACTTCGGCGACGGCGTAGAACTGGCTGCCGGCCAGCGGCGAGCTTTGCACGAGAATCTTCACCGTCTCGGCGGCCAATGACGGCCAGCAGCAGGCCAGCCAGAGAACGGCGCCGAGCCTAGGAAAACGCATCACGCAGCCATTCAATGGATGTTTCGGACAGATCTTCGAGCACGATGCAGTCGAAGCGACAGTCGGCCTCGTTGCTCCGCTGGGCGAGCAGATAGTGCTGGGCCGCACGCATGATGCGGTCTTGCTTGCCGGCGGTGATGCTGGCCGCAGCGCCACCATGGCTGGCGCTGCGCCGCAACCGCACTTCAACGAAGACCAGGACTCGCCGCTCGCGACAGATGAGGTCCACCTCGCCACCGCGGCAGCGATAATTGCGTGCCAGCACCGTCAATCCGTGCTGTTCGAGGAAGCGCGCGGCCAGTCCCTCGGCGATCGCGCCGTCACTGTGGGCCGTGGTGGCGCGAGTGGCGTGTCCGGATGTGCTATCGTTGCTGCTCATTGGCCCACTGATCTCCATGACAGAAGAATCTCCCGCATTATATGTCGTTCCCACCCCGCTCGGCCATCTGGGCGATATGACGCAGCGGGCGATCGAGGTCCTGCGGCGGGTGCCGTGGGTCGCTGCCGAGGATACCCGTCACAGCGCACCGCTGCTCAAGCACTACGGGTCCAATGCGCGTCTGCTGGCGGCGCATGAGCACAACGAAGAGAGTGCCGCGCAACAGGTCATCTCGCGCCTCGCGGCAGGCGAGTCGGTGGCGCTGGTGGTCGATGCCGGGACGCCGGCGGTGTCTGATCCGGGGGCCCGCCTGGTGGCGCGTGTGCGAGCCGCCGGCCATCGCGTCATTCCCCTGCCTGGCGCCTGTGCGGCGGTCGTCGCGCTGTCCGCCGCCGGCCTCGGCGAAGCCCACTTTCTCTTCTACGGCTTTCTGCCGACCAAAGCCGGACAGCGTGCCGAGGCCTTGCGCGAGCTGGCTCATCTGCCCTGGGCGCTGGTCTTCTACGAGGCGCCGCACCGCATCGTGGACTGCGTCGTCGCACTGGCTGACGCCTTTGGACCGGGGCGGACGCTGGTCCTGGCGCGCGAGCTGACCAAGCTGTTCGAAAGCATCCATTGTGGTCCACTGGGCGAAGCGCACGACTGGCTGCTGGCGGATGCCAACCGTCAGCGCGGCGAGTTCGTCGTGCTCGTCTCGGGTGCGCCGGTGGCTGCGGATGCTGGCGAAGGCGAACGGGTGCTGAGGCTGCTGCTCGCCGATGGCCTGGCGGTCAGCCAGGCGACCCGGCTGGCGCACGCCATTACGGGGGTCGCCAAGAAGGTTCTTTATCAGCTCGCACTGAGCTGGCAGGAGTAGTCGAGCGGGCACGGTCGGGTTCTCATCTTGCGCGCTGCGGGATGAGCTGCGCCCTCCTGCCGCGTGCTGGCGATCGGCGGTGAGCGCGGAAATCATCTAGAATTCGGCCATCTTCCTCCCTCTTGCTGGCCGGGCTCGCGCATGCAGATCACCCTCACCCTCACTCGTCCCGACGATTGGCACCTCCATTTGCGCGACGGTGATGCACTGGCGACGACCGTGCCGCATAGCGCGCGGCAGTTTGCCCGCGCGATCGTGATGCCCAATCTGCGGCCGCCAGTGACGACCGTCGCGGCTGCCGGCGAGTATCGGAAGCGCATTCTGGCTGCCTTGCCGCCAGACACGCGCTTCGAACCGTTGATGACGCTCTACCTGACCGACGACACGTCGGCCGAGGAGATCAGGCGCGCGGTGGCGAGCCCCTTCGTGCATGCCGTCAAGCTGTATCCGGCCGGCGCGACGACGCACTCGGACGCCGGTGTCACCGACCTGGGCCAGTGCGAGCTGGCCCTTGCCGAGATGGAAAAGCGCGGACTGCCCTTGCTGGTGCATGGCGAAGTGACCGACCCGGCAAGCGACGTTTTCGACCGCGAAAAGACGTTCATCGATCGCGTGCTGGCGCCTTTGCTGGCGCGTCACCCGCAGCTCAAGGTGGTTTTCGAGCACATCACGACTGCCGATGCGGCCGAGTTCGTCGCCAGTTGCGGGCCGAACGTAGGGGCGACAATCACTGCCCACCACCTGCTCTACAACCGCAACGCCATTTTTGCCGGCGGTCTCCAGCCGCATTACTACTGCCTGCCGGTCCTCAAGCGCGAGATCCATCGCCTGGCGCTGCTGCGTGCGGCAAGCTCCGGTAGCCAGCGCTTCTTCCTCGGCACGGATTCGGCTCCGCATGCGCGCCTGAGCAAAGAGACGGCCTGCGGTTGCGCCGGTTGCTACACGGCCCATGCTGCGCTTGAGCTCTACGCCGAAGCCTTCGAGTCAGTCGGTGCACTCGATCGCCTGGAAGCGTTCGCCAGTTTCAATGGCCCAGACTTTTATGGGCTGCCACGCAATACCGGCACCGTGACGCTTGAGAAGTGTGATTGGCATGCGCCGGCGGCTTTCCCGTACGTCGGTGGCGATACGCTGATCCCGTTACGTGCCGGCGAGTCGCTGCGCTGGCGGATGCTCGCCTGAACCCGCAGGCCGTGGTCCATTGAGGAGGTCGTCTGTGCCGCAAAAGAAACTGCTCGCCTTGCTTCTGGTCCCACTCCTGGTCGCCTGCTCGGATCAGCGGGCGGCTTTCGAGTTTGGTTCACCCGAGCACTCGCTGACGCTGATTCGCGTACAGAACTTCTTCTGGGAAAAGACCGCCGGCTATTCGATCGTCGCGGCTCACCTGCCCGAGTGCCAGCGACGACACGATATGGGCGTCGGCGCCGCCGACAGCAAGGTTGAGGTCTATGCGCCGGGCAACGACGCCTGGATTCTCAGGCAGGGCAAGCGGATGTTTGTCGTCGAGACGCGAACCTGCGAGGGCTTTGCCCGGCTCGAGGCCGAGCCGGAAGGGGGCATGGGTCCTCCGCAGGGGACCTTCCAGCTCCGCGAGGGTACGCTGATCTTTGTCGCTGCGGCGAAGAGTGAGGCGCCGGCCGAATCCTTGGCGCCCGTGGTACCGGCAGCGAAGTGAGCTGGCACGGCTTTTCTTCGCCCGGCAGTTTGTTCGCACCTTTGTCGCCGCCGCTGGAGAAGATCTCGGGTACGGCGAGCGTATAATCCACTCGGGAAGTCGGTCAGGCAGCCGCTGGGCAAGAGGTGCAAACCTGGCGCCGAGAGGAAAGTCCGGGCTCCGCAGAGCAGGATGCCGGTTAACGACCGGGCACCGTGAGGTGACGGAAAGTGCCACAGAAAACAAACCGCCGATGCCTGGGCTCCGGCCTGGGCAGGTAAGGGTGAAACGGCGAGGTAAGAGCTCACCGCGGCCGTGGTAACACGGACGGCACGGCAAACCCCATCTGGAGCAAGGCCAAATAGGGAAGCATGGGCGTGGCTCGCGCTGCTTCCGGGTAGGCTGCTTGAGCGTACTGGTAACAGTGCGCCTAGAGGAATGGCTGTCCACGACAGAACCCGGCTTATCGACCGGCTTCCCACCTTCCTCTTTTCCACCATCACCGGTAGCGATCGCTGCTGGCTTTCCAGTGCTTCTTCCTGGCTGTTGCTCGCTGCTGGCCTGCCTTTGCCCGTCTTCCCGCGCCTGGACCTCGGCGGGAATGCCCGTTTAGCGGGCTTTCGTGAGAAATCACTTTAACTACATCAAGCGTAGCGTTGTTTTATTGGGAAAAACTATCTTACCATAATGCTTCATGAGTCGCTTGTAAGTGCTTGTCGCTATTGATAAACCGAGATTTTTTCCTGCTTGCGTTAGGCGAGTATTTGTCTTAAAGTGGGAATTAGTGGTGAAAAGTGGGGAGCTTTGTTCTTCCAGACCAAGACAGCAAGGGACGAGTTGGCGTGATGTTTCAGGGTGCGGCTGCGTTGAGTCTGGATGCCAAAGGCAGGGTTGCCATTCCGGCGCGTCATCGGGAGGCGCTCGCCTTGGCCGCCGACGGCAGACTGGTGCTGACTGCTCATCCACATCGCTGCCTTCTGCTTTATCCCGAGACGGCGTGGGAGCCGATCCGCGACAAGGTCTTGGCGGCTTCGAGTCTCAATCTACAGGCAGCAGCGATCAAGCGCCTGCTGGTTGGTAACGCCCGCGAAGAAGAAATGGACGCGGCGGGCCGTCTGCTGATAGCGCCTGAGCTGCGCTTGTTTGCCCAGCTCGAGAAGCAGGTCTGGCTGGTCGGCCAAGGCAGTCATTTTGAAATCTGGTCGGATGCCGGCTGGCAGCAGCAGCAGCAAGTGGTCTTCGCGCTTGACGACGGGTCGCTTCCCGCCGGTCTTGAGGACCTGGCACTTTGAGCCTGGCGTCGCAGCATCAGAGCGTACTTTTGCGCGAGGCGGTCGACGCTCTCGACATCAAGTCCGCCGGAACTTATGTCGATGGCACCTTTGGTCGCGGCGGTCACAGTCGGGCGATTCTCGAACAGCTCGGGCCCAATGGCCGTCTGTTGGCACTGGACTGTGATCCGCAAGCGGTGGCCGCGGGTGGCGCAACGAAGGATAGGAGACTGCTGATCAGGCATCAGCGCTTCGGCGAGTTGGCCGATGCTTTGCAGCAGACGGGGATTGAAGTCGAGGAGAGCGTCGATGGCGTTCTGCTCGATATCGGCGTTTCGTCGCCGCAACTTGACGAGCGCGAGCGGGGCTTCAGTTTTCGTTACGACGCGCCGCTCGACATGCGCATGGATACGACGCAAGGCGAGACGGTGGCACAGTGGCTAGAGCGGGCCAATGTGCGCGAGATCACGGAGATCATTAGGAGCTATGGTGAAGAACGGTTTGCTTTCCAGATTGCAAAGAAGATTGTGGCTGCTCGGGGAGAGCGATCGGTGGCAAGCACGGGGGAACTGGCCGCCCTTGTACGCCAGGCCGTGTGGACCCGCGAGCCCGGCCAGGACCCGGCGACGCGTACCTTTCAAGCTCTACGGATTCATATCAATCAAGAACTCGAGCAACTCGCGCTCGTGTTACCGCAAGCCATGACCAGCCTCAAACAGGGAGGGCGCCTGGTGGTCATCAGCTTCCATTCGCTCGAAGACCGGATCGTCAAGCGTTTCATGCGCCACGAGGCGGCGCCTGACGTTTCGTCCAGAAAGCTGCCCTTGCGCGCCGCTGATCTGCCGCAGCCCCGACTTCGTTTGCTCGGCAAAGCGGTACGGGCGAGCGCCGGAGAAGTGGCGGCCAATCCCAGGGCGCGTAGCGCCGTGATGCGCGTCGCCGAAAAACTCGCCGGCAGGGCCGCCTGAAATGGTTCGCCTGAACGTCTTCCTGCTGCTTGCCGTCGTCTTTTGCGGTCTTGGCGCAGTAACTTCGCAGCACAAGGCGCGCAAGCTTTTTCAGGCGCTCGAAGTCGAGCTGGAGCGCGCGCGCCAGCTTGAGGTCGAGTTCGGCCAGTTGCAACTGGAGCTTTCGACCTGGGGATCGGCGCCACGAATCGAAAAAATTGCTCGTGAGAAGCTCAAGATGCGTTCGCCGGAAAGCGAAAAGATCATCCCGGGCACGGCAACCGGAGCTCGTACGCCATGATGAACTTCAAGGGAAATCCGGCACATAAGTTCGCCGAAAGTCCGCTATTGCAACTGAGCCTGCCACCGTGGCGTTCGCGCCTGATGGCCTTGCTGATCCTCGGCTCTTTTTCCCTGCTGATTGGCCGTGCGTTCTACCTGCAGATCGTCAACAACGATTTCCTGCAGGAAAAGGGCGAGTCGCGCTACCGTCGCAATATTGAGATCAGCGCTTCGCGCGGCCGTATTGCCGACCGACATGGCGACGTTCTGGCCATTTCGACCCCGATGAAGTCGATTTGGGCGATCCCTTCGGCGACCTCGCTGACCCCCGACCAGAGCCGGCAGCTTGCCGCCCTGCTGGAGACCGACGTCAAACAGTTGACCCACAAGCTGGAGACCGACAAGAGCTTCGTTTTCCTGCGCCGCCAGATCCCGCCCCTGGTGGCCGATCAGGTGGCGGCACTCAAGTTACCCGGTATCGGGCAGAACAAGGAGTACCGCCGCTTCTACCCGACCGGTGAGATGACTGCCCACGTGGTCGGCTTCACCGGCGTGGACGACAAGGGACTCGAAGGCGTCGAACTGGCTTTTCATGAACAGTTGCTCGGCCAGCCCGGTGGGCGCAGCGTCATCAAGGACCGCCGCGGCCAGATCGTCGAGGACGTCGGCTCGATCAAGACGCCGCAGGATGGCAAGGATATTCGCCTGGCGCTCGATTCGAAGATCCAGTACCTGGCCTACAGCCAGTTGAAGCAGGCGATCACCGACAACAACGCCAAGGCCGGCGGCATCATCGTGCTCGACGCGAGGAGCGGCGAAATCCTGGCTCTGGCCAACTGGCCGACGTATAACCCGAACAATCGCGAGAAGCTGTCCGGCGCCCAGTTGCGCAACCGCGCCGTGACCGATACCTTTGAGCCAGGGTCGACGCTCAAGCCCTTCACCATTGCGCTGGCGCTCGATAATGCCAAGGTTCGTTTCGACACGATCATCAACTGCGCGCCGGGTCGGCTGACCATTGGCAGCGCGACGATTTCCGACGCCCATCCGCACGGGGCCCTGACGGTCGCCGAGGTCATCCAGAAATCATCGAATGTCGGTGCAGCCAAGATCGCCGCCATGCTGCCGGCGCAGAAGATGTGGGAAATGTTCGACGACGTCGGTTTCGGTCAGGTACCCCGACTGGGTTTCCCCGGTGAGGTCAGTGGCCGGCTGCGGCCATGGAAGCGCTGGCGGCCGATCGAACAGGCAACCATGTCCTACGGCCATGGCATTTCCGTGTCCCTGATCCAGTTGGCGCGCGCCTACTCGGTTTTTGCCCGCGACGGTGATCTGGTACCGCTCTCGCTGACCCGCGCCGACTCGTCGATGCCGCAGGGCGCCCGGGTGTTCAGCGCGAAAACGGCGCGTGAGGTGCGCACCATGCTCGAAATGGCCGTCCTGCCTGGTGGCACGGCTCCGAAGGCGCAGATTCCGGGCTATCGTGTGGCCGGCAAGACGGGTACGGCGTACAAACTCGAACACGGTCGCTACGCGAGCAAATACGTTTCGTCCTTCGTCGGCTTTGCACCCGCTTCGGAGCCGCGCCTGATCGTCGCGGTGATGATTGATGAGCCCAGTGCCGGCAAGCACTATGGCGGTGAT
The DNA here is from genome assembly GCF_900089955.1 of Candidatus Accumulibacter aalborgensis. Classification (GTDB taxonomy): domain Bacteria; phylum Pseudomonadota; class Gammaproteobacteria; order Burkholderiales; family Rhodocyclaceae; genus Accumulibacter; species Accumulibacter aalborgensis. Next base: position 12,982 of record NZ_FLQX01000112.1, read on the forward strand.
GTCGCGGCACCGGTCTTTGCCTCCGTAATGGGCAGTTCCCTGCGCACCCTCGGCATTGCGCCAGACATCCCACTGGTCGTGGCGCAGAGTCCGCAGAGTCCGCAGAGCCCGAAGACCCTGGCAGCCAAGGCCAAGCTGTGAGTACGACGTTCGCGCCCACCGCCGCCGCCGTCACCCTTGAGCGGCTGGCGGCGCTCGGCGTGGTGCCCAGCGGGGTGACCGACGACAGCCGCCAGGTGCGGCCCGGCGACCTCTTTCTGGCCTATCCCGGCGAGCTGGCCGACGGCCGTCGCCACATTGCCGAGGCGATTGCCAGCGGCGCCGCTGCCGTCCTCTGGGAGGCGGGCGCGTGCGAAGCGTCCGAAGCGTCCGACTTCGCCTGGTGCGACGAGTGGGCGGTTGCCAATCTGGCACTCGCCGGCTTGCGGCAGCTCTGCGGACCCCTGGCGCACGCCATCTACGGGCGCCCGAGCGAGCGCTTGTCGCTGGTTGCGGTGACCGGTACCAACGGCAAGACCAGCGTCAGCCAGTGGATTGCTGCCAGCCACCCGCGCCGCTGCGCAATCATCGGCACGCTGGGTGCGGGTTGGCCTGGCCAGTTGATCGACACCGGCTTTACGACGCCCGAAGCGACGACGCTAACCCGCACGCTGGCCTGCCTGGTCGCTGACGACGCGCAGGCGTGTGTGCTGGAAGCCAGTTCGATCGGCATTGCCGAAGGCCGCCTGGACGGCGCCCGCGTCGACGTCGCGGTGTTTACCAACCTGACGCGGGATCACCTGGACTACCACGAAACGATGGCCGCGTACGCGCAGGCCAAGGCCGGATTGTTCGCCTGGCCACGTCTGAGGTTGGCGGTGACCAATCTCGACGATCCCTTTGGCCGCAAGCTGGCCGAGTGCAGTACGGCGACCAAGGTTATCGGCTATAGCCAGCAGGATGACGCAGGCGATCGCCAGGGGACGATCCGTGCCGAGAATGTCGAGGATACGATCGATGGGCTGCGTTTCCGCCTCTGTGCGCCGAACGGTCGCGCGCTGGTCGAGACCGGGCTGCTGGGGCGATACAACGTGGCCAATCTGCTGGCCGTCGCCGCCGTCCTGATTGACGCCGGCCTGACCCCGAAGACCATCGCCGAACGTTTTGCGCTTTTGCGGTCGCCAGCGGGTCGCCTGGAGAAGGTAGGCGGCCACAACGAGCCGCTGATCGTCGTCGATTACGCCCATACGCCGGATGCCCTGGAGAGCGCCTTGCGCGCGCTGCGTCCGGTGGCCACCGCCCGCGGTGCCGGTCTGGTCGCCATTTTTGGCTGCGGCGGCGACCGTGATCGCGGCAAGCGGCCGTTGATGGGTGCGGTCGCTGCACGCCATGCCGACCGCGTCGTACTGACCAGCGACAACCCGCGCAGCGAGGATGCGCAAACCATTCTTGGCGAGATTCTCGCCGGTGTTCCCGGCGCCGAGATTATCGTTGATCGCGCCGAAGCGATTCGCGGCACCGTTCTGGCGGCCCATCCGGCCGATGTGATATTGGTGGCCGGCAAGGGACACGAGGTCTATCAGGAAATTGCTGGCGTGCGCCGGCCTTTTTCCGACACTGGCGAAGGCCGCGCCGCGCTCAGTGCCCGCCAGGAGATGTCTCGATGACGGCGATGATGGATCTCCTGGGCGCTGCGCGTGCCACCGCCGGCACGCTTGTCGGCGAGAACGTGACCTTCTGCGGTGTGTCGACCGACAGCCGGAGCATCGCCGCGGGCGAACTTTTCGTTGCCCTGCGCGGTGAGCATTACGATGGTCACGCGTACGTCGCAACGGCCGCGCAGCGCGGGGCGGCGGCTGCCATAGTGGCTGTCGACGCCGCCAAAGGTCTGCAGTCGCTCAAGCTGCCGCTCGTTCAGGTGGCCGAAACGCGACTGTCGCTGGGTGCTCTGGCTGCCGACTGGCGCAGCCGCTTCACGCTGCCGCTGATCGCCGTCACCGGCAGCAATGGCAAGACGACGACCAAGGAGATGATCGCCAGCATCCTCAAGGCGGCCTTTGGTGATGCCGTACTGGCGACGCAGGGCAACTACAACAACGACATCGGTCTGCCGCTCACCCTGCTCAGGCTGAATGCGAGCCATCGCGCGGCGATCATCGAGCTGGGCATGAATCATCCGGGCGAAATCGCCTATCTGGCCGGCATCGGCCGCCCGACAGTGGCTCTGGTGACCAATGCCCAGCGCGCGCATCTGGCCGGGATGGGATCTCTGGCCGCGATTGCTGCCGAGAAAGGCAGCATTTATTCGGGCCTTGATGAAATGGGCGTCGCCGTGGTCAACGCCGATGACCCCTGGTCCGAGCTGTGGCGTGGTCAGAGTCGAGGCCTCGGGGTGATGACTTTCGGCATCGACAGCGCAGCCGATGTCAGCGCAAGCTTCCATCTGCACGGCCTGGAAAGCCATCTTTGCATCTGCGCGCCGACCGGCCAGGTCGAAGTCGTTCTGGCGCTGCCTGGCGAGCACAATGCACGCAATGCGCTGGCCGCTGCCACCGCGTGTCTGGCGGCCGGCGTCTCGCTTGACGCCGTGCAGGCTGGCCTGCAGACTTTTCGCGGCCTCAAGGGCCGTCTGCAGCGACGGGCTGCTGTGCATGGCGCGCTGTTGCTTGATGACACCTACAATGCCAACCCGGATTCGGTGCGCGCCGGCATCGACGTGCTTGCGGCGCAGGTCGGCAGGACCGTGCTGGTTCTCGGTGACATGGGCGAGATCGGCGAGATGAGCGCCCAGTTTCACGACGAAATCGGAGGTTACGCCAAAAGCCAGGGAATCGATCGGCTGTTGGCGCTGGGCGAAGCCAGTGCGCTGGCGGTCCACAACTTCGGTGCCGGCGGCGAGCATTTCACGGCTATCGACCCGTTGATCGAGGCTTTGATGGCCGAGCTGACACCGGAGACGACCGTCCTCGTCAAGGGATCGCGCTTCATGCGCATGGAGCGCGTGAGCGATGCGGTGAGCATTGCATCGGCACGAGGAGGCAAGTGATGCTGCTGCTGCTGGCACAATGGTTGGCGCAAGAGGTGCGCGCTTTCAATGTTTTCAGTTACATCACCTTGCGCACGGTGCTGGCGGCGATGACCGCGCTGATCATTTCCTTCATTGCCGGTCCGCGCCTCATCCGCTGGCTGGCGGCCAAGAAGATCGGTCAGGCTGTGCGCCACGATGGCCCGGAAACGCATCTCATCAAGTCCGGAACACCGACCATGGGCGGCGCACTGATCCTGATCGCGATCATCATCACCACGCTTCTGTGGGGGGATCTCAGCAACCGCTACGTATGGATCGTGCTGATGGTCACTGTCGGCTTCGGTGGCATCGGCTGGTACGACGACTGGCAGAAAGTCGTCCATCGTGATCCGAAAGGCCTGCCGGCGCGCTGGAAGTATTTCTGGCAATCGGCGATCGGCCTGGCGGTGGCACTCTACCTCGGCCTGACGGCGAGCGGCCCGGCGCAACTGGAGTTGATCGTTCCCTTTTTCAAGACCGTCTCGTATCCACTGGGGATCATCGGTTTCATCGTCCTGAGCTATCTGGTCGTCGTCGGTACCAGCAATGCCGTCAACCTGACCGACGGCCTCGACGGACTGGCGATCATGCCGACGGTGATGATCGCTGCTGCTCTGGCCATCTTCGCCTACGTGGCCGGCAATTCGGTCTATGCCAAATACCTGTTTCTGCCCTACATCCCGGGAGCGGGCGAGCTGGCTATTTTCCTCGGTGCGATGGCCGGCGCCGGGCTCGGCTTCCTGTGGTTCAATGCCTACCCGGCCGAAGTCTTCATGGGCGACGTCGGCGCCCTCGCCTTGGGCGCAGCGCTTGGCACGGTGGCCATCATCGTTCGTCAGGAAATCGTCCTGGCGATCATGGGCGGCATCTTTGTCGCCGAAACGCTGTCGGTTGCGGCGCAGGTCCTGTACTACAAGTTCACCGGCGGCCGGCGGATTTTTCGCATGGCACCGCTGCATCACCATTTCGAGCTGGGCGGCTGGAAGGAAACCCAGGTCGTCGTCCGCTTCTGGATCATCACCATCATGCTGGTGCTGGTCGGTTTGTCCACCTTGAAGCTGCGCTGACATGGACCTCGACGGCAAGTTGACTCTCGTCATCGGCCTCGGCGAAACCGGGCTGGCCATCGCCAGGTGGTTGGCCCGGCAGGGTGCTCGCGTACGTGTCGCCGATAGCCGCAGCGCTCCACCGCAGGTCGACGCGCTGCGTGCCGCCGTACCCGAGGCGGTTCTTTTCGCCGGTCCGTTTACCGCCGAGGCTTTCGCCGGCGTTGAACTGATCGCCATTTCTCCCGGTGTGCCGGTCCGCCAAGCGCTGGTTCAGGAGGCCGTGGCGCGGGCGGTGCCCGTGCTTTCCGAGATCGAACTGTTTGCCTGGGGAGTCCGTCGCTTGACGCCGCAAGCGCAGGTCATCGCGATTACCGGCAGCAATGGCAAGACCACCACCACCGCGCTGGCCGGCGCCCTGTGCCGTGCCGCGGGCCGCCGGACAGCGGTTGCCGGCAATATCGGCCCGGCGGCGCTCGCCGCTCTGATGGACGCCATCGATCACCAGGATCTGCCGGATCTGTGGGTGCTCGAACTGTCGAGTTTCCAGCTCGAAACGACGCATACCCTGGCTGCCGATGCCGCTACCCTGCTCAACGTCAGCGAAGATCATCTCGATCGCTATGACGGCTTCGACGATTACACGGCGAACAAGCTGCGGGTTTTCCAGGGCCAAGGGGTCATGGTCCTTAATCGCGACGACGATCGCAGCCTGGCGGCAGCGCGCAGCGATCGCCAGGTGGTGACTTTCGGCCTCGATCGGCCGCCGCGTCAGTGCGACTATGGGCTCGATGACGGCTGGCTGGTGCGCGGCAGCGAGCCACTCATCGCGCTCAGCGAGTTGAAGCTGGTCGGCAACCATAACGCCGCCAATGCGCTGGCCGCGCTGGCCCTGTGCGAGGCGGTCGGCATCGACCCGCAAGCCGTGCTGCCGGCTCTGGCAGCGTTCAAGGGTCTTGCGCACCGGGTCGAGTGGGTCGCCGAGATCGACGGTGTCGGCTACTTCGACGACTCGAAAGGAACCAATGTCGGCGCCACGCTGGCGGCGCTGCAGGGCCTGGGTCGGCCGGTGGCGATCATCCTTGGCGGTGACGGCAAGGGGCAGGACTTCTCGCCTCTCCGGCCGGCGATTGACGTGCATGCGCGTGCCGTGGCGCTGATCGGACGCGATGCTCCGCTGCTTGGCGCGGCGCTGGCCGGCTCCAAGGTCCCGCTGCGCGCTTGCAGCGAGATGGCCGAAGCGGTTCGCTGGTGCGCCGCCCAGGTCCGGCGAGGCGACGCTGTGCTGCTCTCGCCGGCCTGCGCCAGCATCGATATGTATCGTGACTACGCGCAGCGGGCCGAGGCCTTTGTCGATGCCGTTCGTCGGATAGAAAGAGAGGCCGCCTGATGTGGCACGCACTCGAGGCGCCGCGCCGCATGCCTTCGGAAATCGATCTGGCGCTCCTGTGGAGTACGCTGATGCTTTTGCTGATCGGCATGGTGATGGTCTACTCGGCGTCGATGGCGACCGCCGAGGCCGGGCGCATGACTGGCAACCAGCCGGCCTATTTCCTCTTTCGCCATGCCATTTTCCTGACCATCGGGCTGGTTGCCGCTGCGGTGGCGTTTCAGGTGCCAATGTCGACCTGGCAGCAATGGTCGCCGTGGCTGTTCGTCGCCGGCTTCGTGCTTCTGGCACTGGTGCTGATCCCCGGTGTCGGTCGCGATGTCAATGGCGCTCGCCGCTGGCTGCCGCTGGGGATCGTCAATCTGCAGCCGTCCGAGTTGATGAAGCTGTTTGCCGTCCTCTACGCCGCTGACTACACGACGCGCAAGATGGCACACATGCATGACCTGAAGAAAGCCTTCCTGCCGCTGGCCAGCGCGATGGTGGCGGTGGGAATTCTGTTGCTCAAGGAGCCGGACTTCGGTGCCTTCGTGGTGATCATTTCGGTTGCCATGGGAATTCTCTTCCTTGGCGGCATGCGGGCGCGTCTGTTCGTCATCCTGATCCTGGTGCTGGCGGCGGCCTTCGCCGCACTGATCATTTTTTCTCCTTACCGGCGTGATCGCATCTTTGGTTTCATGGATCCCTGGGCCGACGCCTATGGTCGTGGCTATCAGCTCTCGCATGCGCTGATCGCTTTCGGACGCGGTGAATTGCTCGGTGTCGGTCTTGGCGCGAGCGTCGAGAAGCTGTTTTATCTGCCGGAAGCGCATACCGACTTCCTGCTCGCCGTGATTGCCGAAGAGCTCGGTTTTGCCGGCGTTCTGGTCGTCATCCTCTTGTTCGCCCTGCTGATTCAGCGCGCATTTGCCATTGGTCGGCAGGCCGTCGCCCTCGACCGTCTCTATTCGGCTCTGGTGGCGCAGGGCATAGGTCTCTGGCTGGGAGTGCAGAGTTTCATCAACATGGGTGTGAACACCGGGCTGCTGCCGACCAAGGGACTGACGCTGCCGCTGATGAGCTTTGGTGGCTCGGGAATCCTGGCCAATTGCATTGCGGTTGCGGTATTGCTCAGAATCGATTGGGAAAATCGCCAGTTGATGCGGGGAGCGAAAGTATGAGCCCGCGCAGAATTCAGCCACCGGCGCGGTCGGCTGGGGTCGGCTCATGAGCAAGACACTCCTGGTCATGGCCGGAGGGACCGGCGGACACGTCTTTCCTGGTCTGGCCGTGGCCGACCTGCTCAGAAGTCGCGACTGGAGAGTGGTCTGGATGGGCGCGCCTGACGGGATGGAAGCGAAGCTCGTGCCGGCACGTGGCTACGAAATGGCCTGGGTACGTTTTGCCGCGTTGCGTGGCAAAGGCCTGCTGCGCAAATTGCTGCTTCCGTGCCGCCTGTTTGCCGCCTGCTGGCAGGCACGGCGCGAAATTCGCCGGGTCAGACCCGACGTCGTTCTCGGCATGGGGGGCTATGTCAGTTTCCCCGGCGGCCTGATGGCCGCGCTGCTCGGCTGCCCGCTGTTGATCCACGAACAGAATTCGATTGCCGGCCTGGCCAACCGGGTGCTTGCCCGATTTGCCGATCGGGTCGCCTGTGGCTTTCCGGACGCCTTGCCGAAAGGCATCTGGGTTGGCAATCCCTTGCGTGCGGAGATGACCCGTGTCGAGGCGCCTGCAGAGCGCCTCGCCGATCGCCAGGGGCCAGTTCATTTGCTGGTCCTCGGCGGTAGTCAGGGGGCCACGGCGCTCAACGAGATCGTTCCCCTGGGGCTGGCCCTGATCGCTCCCGAAGAGCGGCCGCTGGTCGTACATCAGGCGGGTGAAAGGCATCTCTCGCAGCTCAGGCAGAACTATGAAGCGGCCGGCGTGCACGCGCACTGCGCTGCCTTCATCGAAGACATGGCGGGTGCCTACGAGTGGGCTGATTTGGTCATTTGCCGCGCCGGCGCATTGACCATCGCCGAGTTGGCGGCAACCGGCGTGGCGAGCATCCTGGTTCCTTTTCCCCACGCCGTCGACGACCATCAGACGGCCAACGCCGGTTTCCTGTCACAGGCTGGCGCGGCCGTCCTCCTGCCGCAAGCGGAAATGACCCCGGAGGCGATCGGCCGACTGCGCGACTACCCACGCGGTCAGCTCCGGACAATGTCCGAAAAGGCCCGCGCACTGGCCAGGCCGGAAGCGACGGCGGCAGTGGCACGGATGTGCGAGGAGATTGCGAAGTGAAACACAAAGTCAGGAGCATTCATTTCGTCGGCATCGGCGGCGCCGGCATGAGCGGCATCGCCGAGGTGCTGGCCAACCTCGGCTTCACGGTGAGCGGGTCGGATCTGGCCGACAACTCGACCACCCGGCGTCTCGCCGGGCTCGGTGTGCGCACCGTGATCGGCCATGCCGCGGCGAACGTCAGTGGTGCTGATGCGCTGGTCGTGTCCTCGGCGGTCAGCGCGGATAATCCCGAAGTCGTCGAAGCGCGTAGTCGCAAGGTGCCGGTGGTGCCGCGCGCGCAGATGCTGGCCGAGTTGATGCGCCTCAAGCAGGGAGTCGCCGTGGCTGGCACGCACGGCAAGACGACGACCACCAGCCTGATCGCTTCGATTCTCGCCGAGGGCGGCATGGACCCGACCTTCGTCATCGGTGGCCGGCTCAACGCCGCTGGTGCCAACGCCCGCCTGGGCTCCGGTGACTTCCTGGTGGCCGAGGCCGACGAGTCCGATGCGTCCTTCCTCTTCCTCTCGCCGGTAATCTCGGTGGTCACCAACATAGACGCTGACCACATGGAGACCTACGGCCATGATTTCAGCCGGCTCAAGCAGGCCTTCGTCGATTTCCTGCAACGCCTGCCCTTCTATGGCGTCGCCGTGCTCTGTGCGGACGACGCCAACGTCCGTGAAATCATGCCGCGGGTGAGCAAGCAGGTGGTCACCTACGGTCTCGACCGATCGGCCAACTGCTATGCCGAAAACCTGACTGCTGACGCCGGCCGGATGCACTTCGATTGCGTTCGGGTCAACGGCGGTGTCAGCCGCCTGCCGGTCACCCTTAACCTGCCGGGAGGGCATAATGTCCTCAACGCCCTGGCCGCGATCGCGGTCGCCAGTGAGGTCGGCGTGGCCGACGAAGCCATCCTGAAAGCGCTGACCGACTTCCGTGGCGTCGGTCGACGCTTTCAGCGCTATGGCGAACTTGGCCTGGTCAACGGCGGTCGCTTCACCCTGGTCGATGACTACGGTCATCACCCGGTCGAGATGAGCGCGACTCTCAGTGCAGCGCGCGGCGCTTTTCCCGGCCGCCGTTTGCTGCTCGCCTTCCAGCCGCATCGCTACACGCGCACGCGCGACCATTTCGAGGACTTCGTCAAGGTGTTGAGTGGCGTTGATGTGCTGCTCCTGACCGAGGTATATGCCGCCAGCGAACAATCTATCGTCGCCGCCGACGGTCGCGCGCTGGCGCGTGCCTTGCGGGTCGCCGGCAAGGTGGAGCCGATCTTCGTTGAGAGCGTCGGCGACTTGCCGCAAGCGATCCTCGACGTCGTCCGCGATGGCGATGTGGTGATCACCATGGGTGCCGGGTCGATCGGCAGTGTTCCCGGCAAACTCATGGCCGGCTACGAGGCCGGGACGGAGCGATGAAGGTCATGGAATTCGGCAAGGTCGCGGTACTCTTCGGCGGTCGTTCGGCCGAACGCGAGGTCTCACTGAACAGCGGTTCGCGTGTTCTGGCGGCCCTGCGACGCCGGGGTGTCGACGCCCACGCGTTTGACCCGGCGGAGCGCAAGCTCGATGAGCTGACCGGCTTCGATCGTGCGTTCATCGCTCTGCATGGGCGCTATGGCGAGGACGGGACCATTCAGGGCGTGCTCGAACTGATGGGCATTCCGTATACCGGCAGTGGGGTGATGGCTTCTGCTCTGGGAATGGACAAGTGGCGCACCAAGTTGCTTTGGCGTGCCGCTGGGGTGCCGGTACCGGAATACGTGCTGCTCGATGCGGCCACTGACCTGGCCAGTGTCGAGGCGGCGCTCGGGCTGCCGCTGTTCGTCAAGCCCGCCTGCGAGGGGTCTTCGATCGGCATCACGAAAGTCAAGCAGGCGGGCGAGCTTGGCGCAGCGCACGCTGAAGCGGCCAGGCACGATTCGCTGGTCATCGCCGAGCGCGCGATTCTCGGCGGCGAATACACCGTCGCCATCCTCGGTGACCAGGCTCTGCCGATCATCAGGATCGAGCCGAGCACTGAATTCTATGATTACGAAGCCAAGTACCTCCGCGACGACACCGCCTACCGCTGTCCGTGCGGCCTGTCGGAAGAGCGGGAAGACGAACTTCGCCAGCAGGCGCTTGATGCTTTCCGCGTCCTCGGTGGTCGCGGCTGGGGACGGGTCGATTTCCTGGTCGATTGGCCCGCTGCGGGTGGTGGCACAAGCCAGGCCTACTTTCTGGAGGTGAATACCTCGCCGGGAATGACCGACCACTCGCTCGTGCCAATGGCCGCGCGCGCGGCGGGAATCACTTATGACGAGCTGGTCGTCCGCGTGCTGGCTCTCGCGGCCCTGGGATGAACGATGTGGCACAAACCGCACCTGATGACCGCCGTTGCCGACCTGCTCTTCCTGGCGGCTGGCGCTGCGCTCCTGGTGGCGGCGATTGTCTGGGGATCACCTCGCTTGCGCCTGTTTCCACTGAGCGAAGTGCTCGTCACGCACGAGTTGCAGGAGATTCGATACAGCCAGGTGGACGAATCGCTGTCCGACTTGCTGCACGGCAATTTTTTCACCGTCAATCCGGAAGCCTTGCGTCTGGCGCTGGAGCAGTTGCCCTGGGTACGGCGAGCCGAAGTGTGGCGCAAATGGCCGTCACGCATCGAAGTACGCATCGAGGAGCAGCAGGCGGCTGCACATTGGGGCGATGGGCAGGGCGAGCTGGTCAATACTTACGGCGAAGTCTTTTCTGCCGATCTGTCTCGGGAGCAGCAACTACCCTGGCTCAGCGGACCGGCAGGGTCGTCGAACGAGGTTCTGCGTCGTTACAAGGAGTTCGCGGAACTGTTGCAGCCGCTCGACCGGCTGCCCGCGCAGGTGGCGCTGTCGCCGCGCCTGGCCTGGCTGCTGAGGCTGGAGGATGGAATGCTGGTTGAACTGGGTCGCGAGCAGGCAAAAGCGCCGATCCGTGTACGCTTGCAGCGCTTCGTTGACTACTACCCGACGCTGTCGGATGGCCGTCATGCGCGGCCGATGGCGGTAGACATGCGGTATCCCAACGGTTTCGCACTGCGCTTTCCGCCCAGTGCGGTTCAAGAAGTCAAAGGAAAGAAATGAGCAGGGATGGCAAGGATCTGATCGTCGGACTCGACATCGGCACGTCGAAGATTGTGGCGCTGGTCGCCGAACTCACTCCCGAAGGGCGAGTTAATGTCATCGGCATGGGTTCGCAGGAATCGAAAGGTCTGAAGAAGGGCGTGGTGGTCAACATCGAGGAGACCGTCGCGACCATCTCGCGGGTGCTGCAGGAAGTCGAGCTGATGGCTGACTGCAAGGTCAGGGATGTCTATACCGGCATCGCTGGCAGCCACATCAGGAGCTTCAACTCGAACGGAATGGTGGCCATCAAGGACAAGGAAGTCACTCCGATGGACGTCGAAAGGGTGATCGAAACGGCACGCGCGATGCCGATTCCGGCCGACCAGGAGATCCTGCACATCCTGACGCAGGAATTCATCATCGACGATCAGGACGGCATCCGCGAGCCCATCGGCATGAGCGGCTTTCGTCTCGAGGTAAAGGTGCACATCGTGACCGGGGCGGTGTCGGCGGCACAGAACATCGTCAAATGCGTGCGTCGTTGTGGTCTGGAGGTGAATGACCTGGTCCTGCAGCCGCTCGCTTCGAGCCGCGCCGTCCTCTCCGAGGATGAAAAAGACTTGGGCATCTGCCTGATCGACATCGGTGGCGGGACCACCGATCTGGCCGTCTGGACGCAAGGTGCGATCCGCTACACCTCGGTGATTCCGATTGCCGGTGATCAGATCACCAACGACATCGCGATGGCTCTACGCACGCCGACGCGCGAGGCGGAAGACATCAAGCGCACCTATGGCTGCGCGCTGGCCCACCTGGCCGACCCGGAAGCGGTGCTCGATGTGGCTGGTGTTGATGACCGGCCTTCGCGCAAGCTGTCGCGTCGGGCGCTGGCGGACGTGATTCAGCCACGCGTCGAGGAACTCTTCGAACTGATCCAGGCGGAGCTCCGCCGTTCGGGATTCGAGGATGTGCTGTCGTCCGGCATCGTGCTCACCGGCGGCGCTTCGGTGATGCCGGGGATGATCGAGCTTGGCGAGGAGATCTTTCATATGCCGGTCCGCCTGGGTGTTCCGAAGTACCAGGGCGCGCTGGCCGACGTGGTCCAGAGTCCGCGCTTTGCGACCGCCTGCGGTTTGCTGCTTGAAGCGCAGACGCAGCGCAAGCGCGGCTTGAAGGTGCGGGAAACGCGAGATGTGAAACAGGTGTTCGGGCGCATGAAGTCCTGGTTCGAGAAGAACTTCTGATCACGCCTTGGGTGGGCAGGCCCAATTTTTTGCCAGTGGCTGGAATTTTTTTGCAGAGGAAGAGACAATGTTCGAAATTATCGACAAGGAAGAGGGAACCACTGATATGGATACGGTGATCAAGGTGATCGGGATCGGTGGCGCCGGCGGTAACGCCGTCGATCACATGATCCGGGAGGGCGTCAATGGGGTCGACTTCATTACCGCCAATACGGATTCCCAGGCGTTGGGCCGCAGTATCGCGCTGCAGAAGCTGCAGCTTGGCAAGAGCGGCCTCGGTGCCGGCGCCAAGCCAGAGGCGGGGCGCAGCGCAGCCATGGAAGAGCGAGAAGCGATCGCCGAATCGCTCAAGGGCGCGCACATGGTCTTCATCACCGCGGGCATGGGCGGCGGTACGGGTACCGGCGCCGCGCCGATTGTTGCCGAGGTGGCGCGAGAACTCGGCGTGCTGACGGTCGCCGTGGTCACCAAGCCGTTTGGCTTCGAGGGCAAGCGCCTGAAAGTCGCGGAAGTCGGCATCAGCGAACTGCAGAAGCATGTCGATTCGCTGATCGTCATCCTCAATGACCGCCTGATGGACGTTCTCGGCGACGACGTTTCCATGGACGAGGCGTTCAAGGCCGCCGACAACGTCTTGCGCAACGCGGTTGGCGGTATCGCCGAGATCATCAACTTTCCGGGACTGGTCAACGTCGACTTCGAGGATGTGCGGACGGTGATGGGTGAGATGGGAATGGCGATGATGGGTTCGGCGAACGCCGCCGGCGTCGACCGGGCACGGATTGCAGCCGAACGCGCCGTCGCCTCACCGCTCCTCGAGGGGATCAACCTTTCGGGTGCCAAGGGCGTACTGGTCAACATCACTGCCACTCGTTCCCTGAAGATGAAGGAGGTGAATGAGGTGATGAATACGGTCCGCGCCTTTGCCGCTGACGACGCGCATATCATCTTCGGCGCCGTCTATGATGAGAGCATGGCAGAGGACATTCGGGTGACGGTGGTGGCCACCGGTCTCGGTCAGGCGCAAGCCAAGCGACAGAACTTCGAGGTGATCAACAACTCGCTCCACCAGGCCACCGGAACGGACAGCCGTTTTCCGCACGCTCAGAATATCGACTACTCGAGCCTCGACCAGGTTCCGGCGATTGTTCGCAAGGGACGCAGCGCAACGGTCGAAGCGTTGGCCAATAGCGGCGTCGATCGTTACGACATTCCGGCATTTCTGAGAAAGCAGGCCGACTAGCGGCCACTGCGCTGTGGGAATTGGCGGGTCAGAGCTCGGCCGGCCTGTGCTAGAATTCGCCAATTCCGCCGTTTTTTCAAACGCTCATGACTCGTCGAGACATCCCCGATGAACAACGTCATGACCGTTTCCCTCACTCCCGACCCCTCTCCTGTTTACGGCAGAGGGGAGATTCGTGAGTCGCGCAAGCGACTTTCACGGTACACATGTTAAAGCAGAGAACACTCAAGTCCATAGTCCGTGCCGCTGGCGTCGGTCTCCATTCCGGCGGCAAGGTAAGCATCAGCTTGCGCCCGGCGGCGCCCGGAACGGGCGTCGTTTTCAGGCGTATCGATCTCGACCCGGTGGTCGATCTGCCGGCCTCGGCCCGACTCGTCGGCGACACGCGCATGTGCTCGTGCCTCGAGCATGACGGTGCCAAGGTGGGCACCATCGAACACCTGATGTCGGCCTTCGCCGGACTGGGAATCGACAACGCTTTCGTCGATCTGGATGCCGCCGAATTGCCGATTCTCGACGGATCTGCTTCGCCTTTCGTCTTCCTGATTCAGTCTGCCGGCATCGAAGAACAGCCGGTGGCCAAGAAGTTCATTCGCGTCAAGCGCCGCATCGAAGTCCAGGAAAAAGACGCGTCCGGCGACAAATGGGCGCGCCTCGATCCTTGCGATGGTTTTCGCCTGTCGTTCTCCATCGGTTTCAACCATCCCGCCATCGATCGCACGGGTCAGTCAGTGACGATCGATTTTGCCGAGCACTCTTACGTTCGTGAGGTGGCACGCGCGCGCACTTTTGGCTTCATGCACGAAGTCGAATGGTTGCACGAGAACGGCCTCGCCCAGGGCGGCGGGCTGGACAACGCCGTCGTGCTCGATGAGTACCGCGTGTTGAACGCGGATGGCCTGCGTTACAGCGATGAGTTCGTCAAGCACAAGGTACTAGACGCCATCGGCGACCTCTATCTCCTCGGACACCCGTTGCTGGCCTCGTTCGCCGCCCACAAATCGGGGCATGCGCTCAACAACGCACTGGCCCGGGCACTTCTAGCCAGCCCCGATGCCTGGGAATATGTCACTTTCGAGGACTATCAGTTGGCGCCGCAGTCAATTGTTCGCTGGCTGGCGTTGCCAGCCTTCTGACCCATGTGGTTTCTGCGCTTGCTGGCGGTCCTGACGGCCATCGCCGTCGCCGGTGGCGTGGCCGCTTTCCTGCTGACCAGGGACTTGCGCTATCTGCGCTTTTCCTGGCAACTGTTTCGCTATGCGCTGATCGTCGCCCTGCTGGTTTTCGCGCTGCTGATCATCGAGCGGGTGGCCGTCATTCCTCTCTAGCCGAACGGGCCAGCAGATTGTCGAGCGCTTGACGCAAGGGGGATGCCGGCAGCGAATCGCTCAAGGCGGCCAATTCCCGGCTCGTTCTGACGCTCAACGGTTTCAGCGCCGGCACCCTGGCCTGCTCGGGGGGCTGCCGTGCGTGCACCTTGATCTGGATGCCGCTACACTCGATTCCCCGCCGCGATATTTCGTCGACCAGCGTTGGTGCCATCTGGCGCAGTTTGGTCGCGATCGCGCCACTGCTGGCGTGAATGACGACAATCCCCGACTTGTAGTTCGCCAGGCTGCTTGCCTGACCCAGATGCCGTGGCGCGATCTCTTCATAGAGGCGTGCGAGTCTGGCCAGTAATGTCGCGTGTGCCAGCACCTTGCCGGCGCCGTCGGCCGTTTGGAGATAAGTCTGGAGCAAGTCGGGCATCGGAAAGTTCAAGCGCTAGCAACGCTCGTAAACCACGAAATCAAAAGCCGGCCGGCCGCCGCCCGTATCCTTGTCCGCTGCGCCGCACTGGCCAGCGCGACGCGACACTTCTCGCCACTCGCCAAGCGGATAATCCGGAAAGAAAGCGTCCGCCGGACGGATATCTGCGATCTCGGTCAGATACAGGCGCGTCGCCAGCGGCAGCGTGTGTCGGTAGAGTTCCTGACCACCGATGATGCACACCTCACCGACATCGCCGGCCAGACGAATCGCCTCCTCGATCGAGCGGGCCACCGTCGCTCCGCGCGCCAGGTAGGCCGGATTACGGCTGAGCACGATGTTGTGTCGTTCGGGCAACGGGCGAAAAGCTGCCGGTAACGACTCCCAGGTCTTGCGGCCCATGATTACCGTCTTGCCGCGCGTCGTTGCGCGAAAGTGCTTCATGTCTTCCGGCAGGCGCCAGAGCAGTTGCTGGTCGTTGCCGATGGCGCGGTTTGCGGCAACAGCGGCGATCAGGGAAATCATCGGCATCGCCTTAGACGGCGACCGGCGCAGCGATGTGGGGGTGCGGAGCGTAGTCTTCGAGGCTGAAGTCGTCAAAACGGAAGGCGAACAGATCGCGAATCTCGGGGTTGATCCGCATGTTTGGCAAGGCGCGTGTCTCGCGGGTCAATTGCAGCCGTGCCTGTTGGCAATGATTGCTGTACAGGTGCGCATCGCCAAAGGTATGCACGAAGTCGCCAGGCTGGTAGCCGCAGACCTGCGCCAGCATGAGCGTGAGGAGCGCGTACGAGGCGATGTTGAAGGGTACGCCAAGAAAGATGTCGGCGCTGCGCTGGTACAACTGGCAGGAAAGCTTCGGGCGTGGATCGGCGTCGTCGGGCTGCGTCGGAGCAACGTAGAACTGGAACAAAGCGTGGCAGGGAGGCAGCGCCATACGTTCGACATCGCCTGGATTCCAGGCGGTGACCAGGTGGCGGCGCGAGTCGGGATTGCTCTTCAGGCTGTCCACGAGCTGGACGATCTGGTCTATCTCGCGCCCATCCGAGGTCTTCCAGTGACGCCACTGCTGGCCATAGACCGGGCCGAGATCGCCATTCTGGTCGGCCCACTCATCCCAGATGCGGACGCCGTTTTCCTGCAGATAACCGACATTGGTTTCGCCCTGCAGGAACCACAACAATTCGTGAATGATGGAACGTAAGTGCAGCTTCTTCGTCGTCAGCACGGGAAAGCCGGCACCGAGATCGAAACGCATTTGCCAGCCGAAGACCGATCGGGTGCCGGTCCCTGTACGGTCTGCCTTGACGGTGCCATGTTCGAGGACATGGCGCATCAGTTCAAGATACTGCTGCATGCCTGTTGCCTGTCGATCTGCCAAACGCGATTGTAGCTTACAATTCAGTCTGCAATTCGCACCCTTCCCTTGGCGGTCCGTGACCTGACTGGCGGCAAATGATCCGCAAATTGTTTACCCGACGTTCCGAGCATCCGCTGGCTGACGGCAAGGAGTTGGCGCGGATTCTCGCCGAGTTGCGTGTCGAGACGCCGGCCAAGGCTGTCGAGGAGGTGATGAGCTGGTTCGAGTCGCTGCAACATGGCGACGATTTCCGCGTGCTCCAGTATTTCCAGCTACTCCGCCAGCTTGATGAGGCGGCGCAGCCACACCTGCGCCGCCTGGCGCGCGACTATCTGAATTCCGGAGGCGGATCGGCGCTCGTCGAGCAACGGCTGTGGACCGCGAGTCACGCCTATTGGGCGGCGGTTGCTGCGCAATACGCGACATGCATCGAACGGGCCCGGCTTGACGCCAAGGGCAGCGACGCGTTCAAAGCGCTGTTGCCATTGGCTGTCGCGCGCGTTCAGGCGGCGCGTTGCAGGCAATTGAAGTGGCAGGCGTATCGCTACGGACCCATTGACGATTTTCTGTGGAAGGAACTTGCCACCACCTATCTGGCGGCTGAAGCCGCGGGACACGCGCAGCAGCCGATGCAGCTTTATCCCGCCCAGAAAGCGCTGACCAGCGTCGCGCAGCAGTACCTGCACGCCAACGTGTTCTTTTCGTCTTCGATGGATAGCCTGACGCCGCTACAGATCGAGCTGGCAGACCGATTGATCGCCTATTTCCTCCCTGGCTTCGTCTTTTCCGTGGACTGCCGACCGGATAGTGTCTATTGGCTCGATGCAGCCAGCGGCTCGGCCCCGGTGCGACTGGCCCGTCATCCCGGAGCAAAGAGGCCAGGCTTGCGCTTCCTCTCGCCGGGAACGGCTCGCCAGGCCCTTGACGAGTTGATTCACCTGGTCGAACGCGGCGACGTTCCCGACGACCTCAACCTGGGTGGGCAGTATCCGCAACGGGTGTTGGTGCCGGTACTGTACCATCTGCGCGCCCACTGGGCGGTGCGTCCACCGCAGCGGCGGCATCAACGCCATGTGGTCAAGACGCGAATGAACGTGCTGCACGGCTTCGAGCAGAGTCATGCGGTGTTCTCCGGCAGCCGACCGCCTTGGGCGGCGGAGTCGGGCAGCGAAACCTGGCTGGTCGAGAATGTCAGTCTTGGCGGCTTCCGTGCGCTCTTCGACGACTCCTCCGCTCAGACGCTCAAGCTCGGCGAGTTGCTCTGCATGCAGCCCGAGGGTGGGGACAACTGGTTGCTCGGTGCGTCAAGGCGCGTCAACAGGCTGGCGGGCGAACGCGCCAGCCTGGGCATCCAGGTACTATCAAGGCGCGCGCGGAGCATCGACCTGCGGCCACGCCAGAGTGGCTTCTCGGCGGCGGTGCGCATTCCCGGCATCTGGTTGCATGACAGCGGCGAGCCTGGCGTATTGCGCATCGTACTGCTGACAGGCGGCTTCAATGTGCAGGTGCCCGTGGAGTTCAGCGACGATGGTCAACGGCATCTGCTGACGCCGCTTGAACTGGAGGAGAGTGGTGGCGACTACGAAATTGGTCGCTTCCGCGACCAGGCAATCGCTTGAAGCGCGTTGCTAGCGAGTCCCTGCCTGTGATTTGCGCCGTTCCACTTCCGCCCAAAGCGCTTTGGCAAACGCTTTCCAGGCCGGGCCTCCGTGACATTCGATGCCGATACCCGCGCATTCCTCCATCGTCTTGAGCATGATGGCCGCCAGACCGAACAGGTCAACCTTGGCCATGAGCTGGTAGTCAAAAGGATTGGAAGCGGCAAGTTTGATGTCGGCAGCGGAGTGGTCGAGCGCTTCCACTGCCAGACCGCGCACCTGGACGTCGTCCTTCCAGTCGATGCCGAGAACAATCCCCTTTCGCTCAATTTCGAGTTCAATCGCCCTGGTGTCTGCAGCGTAATTCTCAAAGCCGGCCATCGTCTTCTCCTTACCTGGTGGTAGTCCTATCCCTCATTCTTCTTTGCTTTCGGCCTGAAAGCCTTGACCACCTGGTCAATGGTCGTGATGTACGGACCGCCGATCAGGTCGATGCAGTACGGGACGGCGGCGAAAATGCCGCTCACGACGACCGCGCCATCGGCACTCTTGACTCCCTCGAGCGTTTCCCTGATCGACTTCGGCTGCCCCGGCAGGTTGAGGATCAAGGCCCGGCCACGGACCACGCCGACCTGGCGCGAGAGGATGGCGGTCGGCACGAAGTTCAGGCCGATGCGGCGCATTTCCTCGCCGAAGCCCGGCAGCACCTTGTCGGCCACGGCCAGGGTCGCTTCCGGAGTGACGTCGCGCGGCGCCGGGCCGGTGCCGCCGGTGGTCAGCACCAGGTGACAATGGACCTCATCGACCAGTTCGATCAGCGTCCTTTCAATCGTCGCCCGGTCGTCGGCGATCAGGCGTTTTTCCGCTCGCCAGCGGCTGCTCAGCGCCTGGCCAAACCACTCTTCCAGCGCCGGGATTCCCTGGTCTTCATAAACGCCTTGCGCGGCGCGGTCGCTGATCGACAGCAGACCGATCAGCAGTTCTTCAGTGTTCGTCATCTTGCTCCCTGTCGGCGGCGGCGTCAGTCGTCTGGAGTTCCTTGAGGGTCTGGAAGAGCGCGCGATAGCTGCGTGGGGGCTTGCCCTTCTCCTGCTCGAGCAGAGCGGATCGGCGCAGCGAACTCAGATGCTGCAGGTCGATCGACGGAAACGCGTTGGCAATCCGGTAGAGCACCTTTTCGTCGGCCAACAACTCGGCACGCAGACGTTCGACCCGGTGCAGCTTTGCGGTTTCCTCGACTGAATCGCCACGCACCACCGCCAGAGCCCGGCGGATCGGCTCGGCGTCCACATCGCGCATCAAGCGGCCGATATACTGCATCTGGCGCCGCCGCGCTTCGTCGTGCCGGGCCATGCGCTGCGCTTCCCGGACCGCTGCCCGCAGATCGTCCGGAAGGTCGATCTTCTTGACGCGATCGGCCGCCAGATCGACCAGTTCCTCGCCGAGCGCCTGAAGTTCTGCCATCGCCTTCTTGCGCTGCGTCTTCGAGGGCGGCGCTGGTTCTTCTTCGGGGATGCTCATCGGCTTGCGATTATCCTTTCGCTTCGGCAGGAGGAACAGGAAGACGGTGAAATGCCGGCAGAGAAGCCTGCCGGGGAACTGCTATGATAGCGGCTTTTGATTCCGGCCACTGCCCTCATGTCCCGTCCAGCCACCCCTGCCGCTTCTGAATCTCGCTTCAGCCACCGTTTCGAGGCTTTGCAGCAACTCGCACGCGACGTTCTGGCTTACGCCGAAAAGCAGGGGGCGACCGCCTGCGAGGTCGACGTCTCGGATGGCTTCGGCCAATCGGTGACCGTTCGCTGCGGCGAGGTCGAAACCATCGAATACAACCGCGACAAGGCGATTGCGGTGACCATCTACCTCGACCGGCGCAAGGGTCAGGCGAGCACCTCCGACTTCTCTCCGACGGCCCTGCGCGAGACCGTCGACGCGGCCGTAAACATTGCCCGCTTTACCGCCGCCGACCCCTGTGCGGGCTTGCCGGAAGCCGGCTTGCTGGCCATCGACAGCGGGGGTCTGCCAGACCTCGACCTGTACCATCCCTGGCTGCTTTCGGTCGAAGGGGCCGTCGACCTGGCGCGGCGTTGCGAACAGGCGGCCTTTGCTGTCAGCTCGCAGATCAGCAATTCCGAAGGCGCGACGGTATCGATCCAGGAAGGGCAGTTTGTCTCGGCCAACAGCCTGGGTTTCATGGGCGGCTACCCGACCTCGCGCCACTACCTGTCGTGCTCGGTGATTGCCGGCCAGAGTGAAAACATGCAGCGCGACGAATGGTATTCGATCGCCCGCGCTCAGGAGGCGATCGCCTCGCCCGAATCGATCGGCGAATGCGCCGCGCAGCGCGCCCTGGCGCGACTTGGCGCGCGCAAGGTAAAGACCTGCCGGGTCCCGGTGCTGTTCGAGGCACCGCTCGCCCCGTCGCTGATTGGCAACTTTGTCCATGCCGTCAGCGGCGGCAGCCTGTACCGCAAGACATCCTTCCTGGTCGATAGTCTCGGCAAGCGCGTTTTCTCGAAAAAGGTACGCATCAGCGAGCGGCCGCATTTGCCGCGTTCCCTGGCGAGCACCTATTTCGATAGCGACGGGGTGGCCACACACGACCGCGAGGTGGTTAGCGACGGGCGCTTGCAGGGCTACTTCCTGAGCGCCTACACGGCGCGGAAACTCGGCATGCAGACCACCGGTAACGCCGGCGGCTGTCACAATCTCATCGTCCATCCCGGCAAGCGTGACTTTCCTGGCCTGCTCAAAAAGATGGGGCGCGGCTTGCTGGTCACCGAGTTGCTTGGCCATGGCGTCAACTACGTCACCGGCGACTACTCGCGTGGGGCGGCCGGCTACTGGATCGAAGGCGGCGAGATCGCCCATCCGGTCGAAGAGATCACTATTGCCGGTAACCTGCGAGACATGTTCAGGAATGTGGCCGCGGTGGGCAACGACGTTCTCGTCCGAGGCTCGAAGCAGGTGGGGTCGCTGCTCATCGAAGAAATGAAAGTGGCTGGCGAGTAGCTTGCTGGTGTGAGTTCAGCGCCCCTTCCGGCTGTGGCCATAGAACCCGCCAATCGTTCATGCTTATGGCATTCGCTGTGATGGCCGGGCAACTCGCCGACAACAACCTGTAACTGGAGACCCACAGTGGAGAGACGTTCGTTTTTGAAGAATGCCGGCGTCGGCCTGGCGGCCGGTGCGGTGGCCATGCCGGCGATCGCCCAGAATGCGCCGACCATCAAGTGGCGCATGGCGTCGAGCTTCCCGAAGAGCCTCGACACGCTTTTCGGGGGTGCCGAATACATGGCCAGGCGCGTTGCCGAAGCCACCGGCGGCAAGTTCCATATTCAGGTCTTTGCCCCCGGCGAAATCGTTCCCGCTTCGGCGGTGTTCGATGCCGTGAAGGATGGCACCGTCGAAATGGGGCATACCTGTTCGTATTACTACTTCGGCAAGGACCCCACTTACGCCTTTGAAACTGCCGTTCCCTTCGGCATGACCAACCGCCAGATGGACGCGTGGTTTCGTTACGGGAATGGTTCCAGGCTGCTGGGCGAGTTGTTTGCCAAGTCCAATATCATGCTCATCCCGTTGGGCAATACCGGTACGCAAATGGGCGGCTGGTATCGCAAGGAAATCAAGACGGTCGCCGATCTGAAGGGTTTGAAGATTCGCATCAGCGGCTTTGCCGGTGCCGTGCTCAGCAAGCTGGGGGCCGTTCCACAGCAGATTGCCGGTAGCGACATCTATCCGGCACTGGAAAAGGGCACGATCGACGCAGCCGAGTTCGTCGGCCCGTACGATGACCAGAAGCTGGGTTTCAACAAGGTGGCCAAGTTCTATTACTATCCCGGCTGGTGGGAGGGCGGCCCGCAGGTGGCGGCTTATCTCAACAGCAAAAAATGGGCCGAACTGCCCAAGGAGTACCAGGCCATTCTCCAGCTCGCTTGCGCCGACGCGCACGTCGATATCATGGCCAAGTACGACGCCAAGAACCCGACGGCGCTCAAGCAACTGGTCGGCTCCGGAACGCAGTTGAAGCAGTTCCCGAAGGAAGTCATGGACGCTTCCTACAAGGCGGCGATGGAGCTGTACGCCGAGACTTCCGCCAAGAATCCCGAGTTCAAGAAGGTCTACGACGATTACAAGAAGTTCCAGGATGACCAGAACCTCTGGTTCCGCATTGCCGAAGGCGCTTACGCCAACTTCATGTACAGCAAACGATAGACGTTTTCTCGCAAGCTGATCGGTTCCTCCTCGTGCTGGGTACGAGGAGAAACCGGGAACCTCCGACTACTTGCTCTGATCCTCTTTCATCGCATCACGCACTGCCTGGCCGGCGGCATCTTCCGAGCCAGCCGGAGTCCCGTAATCGGAAGCCGGCATGTCGATCTGAACCGCATCGAGGTCGACCTTGACGTCCTTGTCGAGACCGAAGGTCACCAACTGCGGGAAAGAGATGAGCACGCCGATCATGATGATCTGGATGCCGACGAAGGGAATCGCTCCCCGGTAGATGTCCGTCGTTTTGACTGCCGCCGGGGCCACTGAACGCAGGTAGAAGAGCGCAAAACCAAAAGGTGGATGCATGAACGAGGTCTGCATGTTTACCGCCAGCAGGACGCCGAACCAGATCAGGTCGATTCCCAGAGACTGCGCCACCGGGCCGAGCAGTGGCACGACGATGAACGAGAGTTCGAAAAAGTCGAGGAAAAAGGCGAGCAGAAAGACCAGGACGTTGACCACCACCAGGAAACCGACCTCGCCCCCCGGCAGCCCGGTCAGCAGATGCTCGACCCAGCGGTGGCCGTCTACGCCATAGAAGGTGAGCGAGAAGACCCGTGCGCCGACCAGAATGAAGACCACGAAGGTGGTCAGCTTGGCGGTTGTGTCCATCGCCTGCTTGAGCAACTGCAGGGACAGCCGCCGGCGCGCCAGGGCCATCAAAAGGGCGCCGGTGGCGCCCATCGCACCTCCTTCGGTCGGCGTCGCGATACCGAGAAAGATCGTTCCGAGGACCAGGAAGATCAGCAACAGCGGCGGCACCAGAGTGGTCAGTACACGCAGCAGCAAGCTGCCGCCGCGCAGCGTGCGTGCGGCGAGCGGCAATGCTGGCACCCAGCGCGGTTTGAAGATCGCCACCAGCACCACATACGCGACGTAAAACCCGGTCAGTGTCAAGCCGGGGATGAAAGCGCCGGCATACAGGTCACCGACTGACTTGCCCAACTGGTCAGCCATGATGATCAGCACCAGCGACGGTGGAATGATCTGTGCCAGCGTGCCGGAGGCCGCGATGACGCCGGTCGCGAGTCTGGTGTCGTAACCGTAGCGCAGCATGATCGGCAAAGAGATCAGGCCCATCGAGATCACCGATGCGGCCACCACGCCGGTCGTCGCGGCGAGCAGAGCGCCGACGAAAATGACCGCAAAAGCCAGGCCGCCGCGCAGCGGTCCGAAAAGCTGGCCGATGGTTTCGAGCAGGTCCTCGGCCATGCCCGATCTTTCGAGGATCAGACCCATGAAAGTGAAGAAGGGGATGGCCAGCAGCGTGTCGTTGCTCATGATGCCGAAGATGCGATCCGGCAGTGCCTGGAACAATTGCGGGCCAAGCAGGCCGAGTTGAACTCCGATCAGGGCGAACAGGATGCCGTTGGCCGCCAGCGCGAAGGCGACCGGGAAACCGACCAACAGAAAGAGGATCATCGAGGCGAACATGATTGGCGCCAGGTTATTGATCATGAATTCGCCCATCACGGCTGTTTCTTCTGCGCCTCGATGGCCAGCGCCAGCTCGTCTTCAGGCCTTGGCCGATGCGCCTTCCCGGTCGGGTCCGGACAGCGGCCCTGGAGAAAACCGATGCGCTTGATCAGCTCTGAAATGGCCTGGATGATGAGCAGGAAGAAGCCGGTCGGCACCAGGAGCCGCACCGGCCAGACTACCAGGCCGCCGGCGTTGCTCGACTGTTCGTTGTCGGTCAGCGCGAGCAGAAAAATCGGCCACGACAGGACCAGCACGGCAATCGCCAACGGCAGCAGGAAGAAGACGATGCCGAAGATGTCGATCATGGCCTGCGCACGCTTCGAGAGACGGCCGGCAATCAGGTCGATGCGCACATGCTCGTTGCGCAGCAGCGTATAGCCGGCGCCGAGGAGGAAAATCGCCGAAAAGAGGTACCACTGTATCTCGAGCCAGGCGTTCGAGCTGTAGTTCAGGGTGTAGCGCATGACCGCGTTGCCGGCGCTGATCAGCGTAACGACCAGAACGAGCCAGATGATCGCCTTGCCGACACGCTCGGTGAGCGCGTCAATCAGTTGCGAGATCCTGAGTAGACCGTTCACCGGGTATCCCTCCACCGTTAGCCAACGCCAATTATAGGCAAAACGCGTAGGGCGCAATAACCAGCGGGCATTGCGCCGGAGGGAGGCGTGCAAACGCCTTACTGATTGGCCCAGCAAGCGTCATCGCCAGCGGCATAGGAGGCGGATAAATCGCGCCCGCGTCAAGTTCCGAGCAGGGTGGCGCCGAGCGCAGCGGCGGCGGTGCGCAAGTCCTGGTCAAGCGTCGCCAGAGGCAAGCCACGTCGCTGCGCCAGTTCGAGATAGGCGGCGTCATGGACAGTAAGCCGAAGGCGTGTTGCCAGTTGCAGCAAGCTGACGGTTTGATCGGCGTCGACCACCCACAGCGCCGGTCGGCCGTCGTGTTGGAAAATGGCCGTCAGGGGAACGCTCAGGCGAGAATTCCCTGCCGGGCGCAAGAAACGAGCCTTGGCCGTCATCCCGAGCAGGACCCTGGCATCGGGATGGCGAATCGACATGCGTGCCGCGTAGGTGCGGGTGACCGGGTCGGCCACCGCCGACAACTCGCGCAGCGTGCCGCGGTAACTGGCCTGCTGATCGGCCCACAGGGTCACTTCGGCCTCGCCGAGGGCGCGCACCTCGGGGATGGCGATCGCGACCTTGAGCGTGTCGGCGCGCGCCAGGCGCATCACGGTCTGTGCGGCTGCCACGACCTGCCCGACTTCGGCTGCCATCGAACTGACGAAGCCGGCCTGATCGCTGATCCTTACCCTCACCTGACTCCGTTGGCACTCAAGGGCGCTTGGGGGGGCGGCAGTGA
>NZ_FLQX01000113.1 GCF_900089955.1 Candidatus Accumulibacter aalborgensis
TTGCTGGCTGGAGGAAGATCCGCTCGAACGAAGCTACAACCTGAAGCGGGGTGGTATCGCCCGCGCGGTACGTGCCCTGCTCGACAACTCCACCGTTCGCTTTGAATCCGCTTCGGCGGTTCGCAGCGCACTGGGGCTCTTCGAGACAGGCCGCACCGGTTTTCCCGACTGTCTGATCGTTACCAAAGCGCGGCAAGCCGGCTGTGAAGAGACGATCACGTTCGATCGGCGCATGGATGGCTTGCCCGGGGTCAGAATCCTTTAGCAGGAAGGCTGATGGTCGCAAAGAGAAGAAGGCGGTTCGTCCGTTGGCAGTTTCCTGCAAGAGCAGGCGTCAAACCCAGACGCCCAGCGCGCAGAGTTGCCGCGTCGCCGCTTCCGCCCAGCCTCGATTGGCGATCGGGCTGGCTGGACTCGGATGCAGCACGCGCCCTGTCTTGACGCTGGTCCCCGCCAACACCGCGGCGGCGCGCGCTTGGGCAAAAGCGCCGACGCCAATCACCCATTCGGGCTGCAGCGCGGCGACCAGAGTCTTCAGATGCGCGTCGCAGGCGGCATGGAGCGGAGCTGCTTCGGCCGCCGGCAGCTTGTCCGGCGTCAGATTGCGGCCGTGGTCGAAGAAAGCCAGCGGGCAATAGTTGGCCACAAAGTGCTCGGCAAAGAACACTTCGGCGGTTCCGAAGCGCTCGCGGAACAATCCCCACAGGCGCCGCCCGCTGACCTCCGAGCGAGCACAGGCAAAGCCTTCGATCGGCCGCGAGGGATTCTCCACGGCGGGTTTGCGCACTTCGCAGTCGATCGACAACCAGTCGCGTACCGCGGCGATCTCGCCAAAAGGAACGCCGCACTGGACCATCCCGAAAGGGCCGGGGTTCATTCCCAGAAAAACCACCCGCCGGGTGGTCGCGCCGTAGCGGTGCAGGTATGACTCGTGCGCTGCCCAGGCGTAAGTCAGTGGATCGTAGACGTGGCTGACCGGCGGCGAGAAGCTGTGCCTCGCCAGCGTTGCCGAAAGCAGCCGGGCGGCGCCGATCAGTTGCGCAGCGACGGCGGAGTCGAGTGCCATGGCGCAACTTTCAAGAGCAGCAGCATTCCCGGTGCAGCGAGCACGAAACAGAGCAGAAAGAAACTGACCCAGCCGATCGAGTTCACCAGTACGCCGGCGCTGGCGTTCATGAAGGTCCTGGGAACAGCGGCCAGGCTGGTGAACAGGGCAAATTGCGTGGCCGTGTAGGCGGGGTGCGTGCTGCGCGCAATGAAGGCGACAAAGGCCGCGGTGCCGAGGCCGACGCCGAGCGCCTCGACGCCGATGACGGCCGCCAGCGCCAGGCGTTGGTCGGCGCCAATGACCGTCTGCGGCCCAAGCCAGGCGAGCCAGGCAAAACCAAGAATCGAAACGAGTTGCACGACGCCGAACAGCCACAGCGCGCGATTGATTCCCAGGCGCACCATCCACAGGCCACCGAGCAGGCCACCGATTACCGCCGGCCAGAGGCCCGCGTGCTTGGCGATCAGGCCGATGTCGGTCTTCTTGAAACCCATGTCGAGGTAAAAAACCGTCGCCAGCGCGGTGCACAGCGAATCGCCCAGCTTGTAGAGGAAAATGAACGACAGCACCAGCAGCGCGCCTCGCCAGCCCTGACGGCCAATGAACTCGTCAAAGGGCTCGACCACGGCCTGGCGCAAGGTTTTCGCCGCGCCGATGACGACCGGTTCGCTGACCAGCAGAACCATCACCATTCCCGGCAGCATGAAAGCGGCGGTAATCCAGAAGACTTCTGCCCAGGGAATGAGATCGGCAAGAATCAGCGACAGCGATCCCGGCACCAGACCGGCAATGCGGTAGGCGTTCACATGCACCGAGTTGCCTAGACCGAGTTCGGAATCGCTGAGAATCTCGCGCCGAAAGGCGTCCAGCGCCACATCCTGCGTCGCTGACAGGAAGGCCAGGACAACCGACAGCCAGATCACCGGGGTGAGGCTAGTGGCCGGCGAGAAACCGCCGAGCAGGCCGATCGACAAGAGCAGGCCGACCTGGGAGAGGAGCATCCAGCCACGCCGACGACCGAGCGGCAGGCGAAAGCGATCCAGCGCCGGCGCCCAGAGGAATTTCCACGTGTAGGGGAACTGGATCAGCGCGAAAAAACCGATGGTCTTGAGATCGACCCCTTCGCTGCGCAACCATACCGGCAACAGATTGAGCAGCAGGTAGAGCGGCAAGCCCGAACTGAAACCCGTGAACACGCAGATCAGCATCCGCCTGGTCAGCAGCGGGCGCAGCCAGGCGGGCATCAAGATCGTCGGCCAAGCCGATAAAAGGCCAGACTACCGTTTAGATTGGGATCAATCGACACCTCGCGCCCTACCTCGTCGAAAGCCAGTCGCTCGCGAATATCGATGTCGAGCCGGGCGCACAGTTGCTCGAAATCAGCGATCGTGAAAAAGCGCACGTTCGGCGTATCGAACCAGTCATAGGGCAAGTCTTCGGACACCGGCATATGCCCCGCGGCAATGGCCTCCCGATTGCTGCGATAGGCAAAATTGGGGAAGCTGACCACCGCCTCTTCAGCGACGCGCAGCATCTCGGTGAGGATGCCTTCGGTGGCGTGCATCGTCTGCAGCGCCTGCGAGATGATCACGTGATCGAAGGAACGATCCTCAAAGCCGGAAAGCCCGCATTCGATGTCCATCTGGATCACATCAACGCCGTTGCGGATACACCAGAGAACGCTTTCCTGGTCGATCTCGACGCCGTAGCCGGATACGTCGCGCGTGTCGCTCAGGTAACGAAGGAGCCGACCGTCACCACAACCGAGGTCGAGAACGCGTTCACCGGGCGGAATCCAGTTGGCGATCACGGCAAAGTCGAAACGCTCGCGCTGCTCGGCCTTGACTCTCCTCTCCTGCTCGGTCATACGGCGATGTTCTCCAGATAGGCGCGCAGCAGGTCATGGTAGTGTGGGTCGGCGAGCAGAAACGAGTCGTGGCCGGCGTCGCACTCGATCTCGGCGTAAACGACGTGCAGGCGGTTGTGCAGCAGCGCAAAGACAATCTCCCGCGAACGCGCCGGTGCGAACCGCCAGTCGGTGGAAAAACTGGCGACGAAAAAGCTTGCCCTGGCGCGCGCCAGCGCCGCCGCCAACTGGCCCTCGTAGCCGTAGGCGGGATCAAAGTAATCGAGCGCCTTGGTCATCATCAGATAGGTATTGGCGTCGAAGTAACCGGCAAACTTGTTGCCCTGGTAGCGCAGATAGGACTCGATCTCGAAATCGACGTCGTAGCTGAACTTGTGCTCTCCATGGCGCAACTGACGGCCAAATTTCTCGGCCATCTGGCTGTCCGACAGGTAAGTGATGTGGCCCACCATGCGCGCCAGACGCAAGCCCGTGGTCGGGACGACGCCATGGTCGGCGTAGTAACCGCCATGAAAATCGGGATCGGAGATGATCGCCTGCCGCGCCACCTCATTGAAAGCGATGTTCTGCGCCGACAGTTTGGGCGCCGAAGCGATGACCATCGCGTGCCGAATGCGGTCCGGCAACTGCACTGACCATTCGATCGCCTGCATGCCGCCGAGGCTGCCGCCGATCACTGCCGCCCAGGTACGGATGCCAAGATGGTCAGCCAGGCGGGCCTGCGCCGCGACCCAGTCCTCAACCGTGACCAGCGGAAAATCGGCGCCGAAACGCTTGCCGGTGTCCGGATTGATCGACAGCGGACCGGTCGAACCATAGCAACCGCCGAGGTTGTTGACCCCGACGACGAAGAATTTCCGGGTGTCGAGCGGCTTGCCCGGACCGACCAGGTTGTCCCACCAGCCGATGCTTTCCGGGTCGTCAGCGTAAGTACCCGCCACGTGATGGCTACCTGAAAGCGCGTGGCAAACCAGCACCGCGTTGGCATGTTCAGCGTTGAGCGTGCCATAGGTTTCGAAAACCAGTTCGAAGCCGGGCAAACGGGCACCGCTCTTGAGCGTCAGCGGCTCGTTGAAGTGCGCTCGCTGCGGCGCCACCACGCCGACAGAATTCTCTGATGACATCGCTATCGTATCGGTCACAAGGGCAGTCAATTCAAGCGTTGAGCTTGTCGAGTTGCTCGCGAATCTTCGCCGGCTCTTCGTGGCGCAACAGGCGGCGAACGATGGGTGCCAGTTCCGCGCAGTTGCTCTGCATGATCTTCTGCTTGACCAACAGGATCTGAGCCGGATGCATCGAGAACTGACGTAGACCCATACCGAGCAGCAGGCGCGTCAGCGAGGGATCACCCGCCAGTTCGCCGCAGATGGAAACCGGGATGTCAACCTTTTCAGCGCTGGCGATGGTGTGCGCCAGCAGCATCAACACCGCTGGGTGCAGGGGGTCGTAGAGCTGCGCCACCTGTTCATCGCTGCGATCGATGGCCAGCGTATACTGGATCAGGTCGTTGGTCCCGATCGACAGGAAATTCATCCGCCGTAGAAAGAGGCCTATGGCCAGAGCCGCCGCCGGGATCTCGATCATCGCGCCGACCTGGATCGTTTCATCGAAGGGAACCCGCTCGGCGCGCAAGCTCGCTTTGGCCCGCGCGATGGCCGCCAGCGTCTGATCGATCTCGTGGGCCTGCGACAGCATCGGAATCATCAGCTTGATCTTGCCGCAGTTGGACGCCCGCAAGAGGGCGCGCAATTGCGTGTGGAACATTTTTGGCTCGGCCAGCGACAGCCGGATGGCGCGTAGCCCCAACGCCGGATTGCTCTGCAGGCGATCACCAATCACCTTTCCCGGATGCAGATCCTTGTCGTAACCCAGATCGAAAGTGCGGATGGTGACCGGCCGGCCACCCATGCCCTTGACCACCGTTCGGTAGGCCTCGAACTGTTCGTCCTCGGTCGGCATGTCGCCGCGATCGAGAAACAGGAACTCGGTGCGAAAAAGGCCGATCCCTTCTGCGCCGCCATCGAGCGCATCAGCGACATCACCCGGCAGTTCGATGTTGGCATGCAAAGCAATGTCTACCCCGTCGAGAGTGACCGAGTTGGCGGTCTTGAGGCGCCTGAGTTTGGTACGTTCGAGCTGGATCTGGCTTTTCCTGAGCCGGTACTCCTCAAGCACGCGACTATCGGGGTTGACGATCAGCACGCCTCGCGTGCCGTCGACAATCAGCACTTCGTGGTCGCGGATCAGTTGGCGCGCGTTGAGTAGCCCCAATACCGCCGGAATACGCAGGCTGCGCGCCAGAATCGCGGTATGCGATGTCGAGCCGCCGACATCGGTGACGAAGGCGGCGAAATGATGCTCCTTGTAGGCAATGACATCGGCCGGCGACAAGTCATGCGCGACGACGATCAGATTCTCTTCCTTGATTCCCTTGCCCGTTCGCAGCGACATCCGGCCCGGCTGACCGACAAGTTCCTTGATCACCCGTTCGACGACCTGCCGCACGTCATAACTGCGCTCGCGCAGGTACTGATCGTCGAAACGCTCGAACTGATCGACCAGGATCTCCATCTGCTGCACCAAGGCCCATTCGGCATTGCAGCGCCGTTCGCGGATCAATTGCTTGGGCGTTTCCGCCAACTCGGGATCGGAGAGGATCATCGTATGCAGGTCGATGAAGGCGCCGAATTCCGCCGAGCTATGCTGTGTGCGCTCCTTGAGGCTGGCGAACTCCTCGCGAACCCGTGCCAATGCGACCTCGAAGCGCGCTACTTCCTTATCCACCAGGCGCGGGGCAATGACCAGGTGCGACACCTCGAGCGTGGCGTGCGACATCAGGTGCGCCTGGCCGATCGCAATGCCCGCGGAAACGGGCAGACCGTGCAGCGTAAAACTCATGATGCGCTCACTCAGCCTCGCCGAACCTGGCGGCGATCAGTTCGAGGATCGCCTCGTTGGCCGCCTGTTCGTCGCTTCCGGTGGTCTCGACGAGCACCGTTGCCCCCTTGCCGGCAGCCAGCATCATGACTCCCATGATGCTCTTGGCGTTGATGCGGCGCGGCCCTTTCTCCATCCAGACATCGCTGGCAAAGCTGCTGGCGAGTTGGGTCAGCTTCGCCGACGCACGGGCGTGCAGCCCCAGTTTGTTGAGGATCGCAGCTTCAGCTCGTACCATTCCAGGCTCCCATTATCGTCGTCCTCTTGATTCTTGATTCTATGGCTCCTCGTGCCCCGGCGGCGGGGGCAGCTTCATGACGCCATCACGAGCGCCGCTGACCGCCTTCTGGAGCATCGTTTCCATCCCCTTCTCGCGATACGTCAGGGCGCGCAGCAACATCGGCAGACTGACTCCGGCAACGCCTTCGATACGCCCCGGTTCGAGCAGCTTGAGCGCCAGATTGCCCGGCGTCGCACCGAAGACGTCGGTCATCACCAGCACGCCTTCGCCCCCGTCCACCTCCTTCAGCAGCAGGCGAGCCAGCGGCAGAATATCGAGCGGATCATCCTGCGCCGCGACACCAAGTTGCGCGATCAGTGGCGGACGTTTATTGAGCACGTGACAGACGTTCTGGATCAGACTTTCACCGAACGAGCCATGCGTTACCAGCAGAATACCGATCATTGCACCCACCCCTCAGTACAGGCCGCCATTCTAAGGGATTCCGCGTCGCTCGGCAGCATCGGCGAACGGTCATGGGATCACGACGAGATCTTTAGGCTGACCGCCGACATAGTCGAGGCGACGCTGCATGGCACTGCTGACCTGCAAGCGGCCTTCGGCATCGACGCGCAGAACGTGGTCGACTTTCATCTGGCGCGCCAGACGTGGCCAGTCACTGCCGGCGATGAACAGGGGCTTGGAGGCGACGTCGGAGAGCGTGCCGGCGGCTACCCCTGGGGTGATCAGTACAGTGAGCGCCTGCGTGTGCATCGGTGGCTGACCGCTGCGCGGGTCAAGCAGATGACAGTAACGTCTGCCGTCGACCTCGAAGAATCGCTGATAATCGCCCGAGGTGCCGATCGCCTCGCCATCGTTGAGTTCAAGCGTCGCCAGCGGGCCTGGCTGGCGCGGATGCTGGATGCCGACGCGCCAGCGCTGGCCATTCTTGCTGCCCAGGGCCATGACATTGCCGCCAATGTTGATCAGCGCGTTGTGCACCCCCTGCTCCTTCAGGATACTCGCCGCACGGTCGAGCGCAACGCCCTTCAGATAGCCACCGAAGTCTAGCGCGACCGCAGGCTGGCGACTGCTGACCACATGGTCGTCAAGCCGCAGGTCGGCGATTCCGGGGCGCGCCGCCCGCCAGGCAGCCAGCGCGCCGGCGTCCGGCATCGTCGACGGCATTTCGTCGGACTGAAAACCCCACAGAGCGATCAGACGACCAATGCCGGGGTCGAAGAGCCCGTCACCGGCCAGCGCCAAACGCTGCGCGGCGGCGATCAGCGCCGCCATCTCCGCGGTCACCGGCTGCGGCCTGCCAGCCGCGATGGCGTCGTTCAGCGCGCTCAGTTCGGACGGCTTCCAGGCGTGGTAGGTGCGATGCAGGCGGTCAAACTCGCGCAGCACCGCTGCCGCCGCGGGTCGCGCCTCGGCCTCGGGCAGCCCGGCAATCAGCACTTCGACGCGGGTACCGAAAACGAAGGCTTCCTGATGATGCAGCGGCGCCCGGCTGCACGCCGCCAGCGCGCAGAACACAATGATGAGCAGGCCTAGACGGCTACCGCGCACGCACGCTCCAGCGCGGCGATCAACATCTCTGCGGCGTCAAAGCCGGTCTGTTCGGCGATTTCAACCATGCATGTCGGGCTGGTGACGTTGATTTCGGTCAACCAGTCGCCGATCACGTCGAGACCGACCAGCAACAAGCCGCGGGCGGCCAGCACAGGGGCCAGCGTGCTGGCGATCTCGCGGTCACGGGCAGTCAGCTCGCGAGCGACACCACGGCCACCGGCAGCCAGGTTGCCGCGCGTCTCGCCCGCTTTCGGGATACGCGCCAGACAGTAAGGAACGAATTTATCGCCAACGAGCAGGATCCGCTTGTCGCCATCGACGATCTCGGCGATGTGGCGCTGGGCCATGATCGTACGCGCGCCATGGTGGGTCAGCATCTCGATGATCACGTTGCGGTTCGGGTCATCGTGGCGAACGCGAAAGACCTCGCTTCCACCCATGCCTTCGAGCGGCTTCAGGATCGTGTCGCGTTCGAGGTCGATAAACGCCTGGATCAGGCCAGCGTCACGAGCCACCAGCGTGGGCACCGAAAACTGCGCGAACTCGGCGACGGACAACTTCTCGGAGTGGTCGCGCAAGGCCTGCGGCCGATTGAAAACCCGCGCGCCCTCCGCTTCGGCCCGCTCGAGCAACCAGGTGCTGGTGACGTATTCGAAGTCGAATGGGGGATCCTTGCGCATCAACACGGCGCCGAAATCGCGCAGCGCAACGATGTGGCGGTCGATCTCGACGAACCAGTCGTGGTCGTCGGCCAGCATTTCGAGATGCACCGCCTCAGCGCACACCCCGTGCAGAACCGACAGGTGCAGCGCCCCCTGCTGAATCGTCCACACCGCGTGCCCACGCGCCTGAGCGGCACGCATCATCGCGATGCTCGAGTCCTTGTACGCCTTGAGCGACGGGAGCGGATCGATCACGAATGCTATGCGCATGAGACCTGCTCCTCCACGGGTGCCGTCCGCTCGAGTTCCAGCGAAGCGGCGAGTTGGGCCAGGCGGGCGACCACGCCATAGGTGTAGAACCTGTTCGGCGCCGCGTCCGGATCCTGACACTGATCGGGCAACGAACAACTGGTCTCGAAAGCGAGTCGCTCGAAGTGCATCCCCGGCGCGTTGAGGTTTTCGTCGCGACCTCGCCCACTATGCACGCGGTAGAAACCGCCGACGACAAAGCGGTCGATCATGTAGACCACGGGTTCGGCGACGCCTTCCTGCTTGCCGCTACCCACCACCTCGTCGCTGTACACGCCTTCCTGGATGATCACCTGCGACACGGCCAGGCCTTCCTTGATCACCGACATCTTGTTGCGCTGCCGCCGATTGAGGCCGGTCACCTGGGCCGCATCCTTGACCGTCATGACTCCCATGCCATAGGTGCCGGCATCCGCTTTGACGACCACGTAAGGAGGCTCTTCGATGCCGTACTGCTTGTATTTCTCGCGGATCAGCTCGAGAACCGCGTCGACGTTGGCCGCCAGGCACTCCTCGCCCTGCCGCTCGTGAAAGTTGACGCTGTCACACACCGAAAAATAGGGATTGATCCGCCACGGGTCGATGCCGACCAGACGGGCGAAGTCGCCAGCGACCTCGTCGTAGGCCGCAAAGTGATTCGACTTGCGGCGCACGGCCCAGCCGGCGTGCAAGGGGGGTAGCACCACCTGCTCGTGGAGATTCTGCAGGATTTGCGGAATGCCGGCCGAGAGATCGTTGTTCAGCAGGACCGCACACGGCTCGAAGCCTGCCAGTCCGAGCCGATAGCGACTGCGGACCAGGGGTTCGAGGAGCAGCGTCGTTCCGTCGGGTAGTTCGATCGGTGTCGGTTTGTCGATCTCCGGCAGCAGCGATCCGAGGCGTACCTCGAGGCCGGTCAGGCGCAGGATGGCGGCAAGCTGCGCCACGTTCTGCAAGTAGAACAGGTTGCGCGTGTGGTTCTCGGGAATCAGCAACAGCCTCTTGGCATCCGGGCAGATCCGGTCGATCAGGGTCACCGCGGCCTGCACGCAAAGCGGCAGAAAACTGGCGTCGAGATTGTTGAATCCGCCGGGAAAGAGATTCATGTCCACCGGAGCCAGCTTGAAGCCGCTATTACGCAGGTCGACCGAGCCGTAAAAGGGCGGCGTATGTTCCTGCCACTGACCACGCAACCAGCGTTCGATCTCCGGCATGGCGTCGAGGAAGCAGCGCTCGATCTCGAGCAGCGGACCGCTGAAGGCCGTGTTCAGGCGTGGAACCATTGATTCATCTCCTTTTTGGCAGAACTCTTACGACAGCACCACCAAGTGCTTGGACTGCGCACCTTTGACGGCGGCCAGGGGAACGCCACGGTCCAGGGTGACCAAGCGCCCTCCCCGCTCGACCGCCAGGGCCAGCAAGTAGGCGTCCGTCACCTGCCGCGAACTCAGCAAGCGACCCCACATTACGCGATCCGCTTGCAACAGGCTAATGGAATCCGGCCAAAAGGCATGGGCCAGGTGTTGCGCGGCCTCTGCCAAGCGCTCGGCAACTCTGGCCACCGGCACACTATTGGGGTAGGCCGGCTGCGAAAGAATGCGAATACACCCGTTCTGGGTCAATGGACACGAAGCCCAGCCTGCATCAAGGTGACCGGCCAGCCACTCGCGGCTCAGGCGATGATGGAGATGGCCCCCGTCGAGTAGAGCAATCAAGACATTGACATCCAGCAGGGCGCGCATCACACACCCTCTTTTTCCCGAAGGGCATTGACCTCGTCGTTGGTAACCACCGCCGTGCCGGCCGGGAAGGGCCGAAATCCAGCCACCGGGAGGACGTCCGATGCAGCGCTGCCGGCAGGCAATGTCGGTGCTCCCTGCCCGGTCAGCGCCTGGCGCAGCAACTGAGAGACCACCTGACCGGCCGACAGCCGCCGCCGCCCAGCCAATTCCTTGGCCGCCGCGAGCACATCGTCGTCAATATCCAAAGTGGTTCTCATTCCGGACACCTGCATCGTTGATGAGTTGATGAGTTGATTCTATCACATCAGTCAATCAGCTCAATACGTGGCGGCTCGACACCGCTCTTGGGCAGGAAAGCGCGGAACGACTCGGGCAGCGGCGTCTGCTCGAGACTGCGCTGATTGAAAAGAAAACGCCCGTCGCAGACAAAACCCAGGTCGTCCCAGTCGACACCATTGAGTGCTGCGGCCAGCGCCTGCACCGCGACCGCAGGGTCACGCGGAAAGATCGCCAGTACCGCTCCGTCGTAGTGCGTGCAAGGGTGGACGAAGAACGGCTGCGGACGGCGCGTCTTGTTATTCACGTACACGCGCGGCTCTGCGGACTGATGATAGCCGCGCCCCCATTGCCACCAGTTGGTCTCGTCAAAGGAGCGAATGCGGCGCGCCATCAACCTGGCCTTGTGCGCCAGCAGGGCCGCCGGCGGTGGCGCTCCCGGCAGGCACCAGAGCATGCGCCGGGTCTCCCCGCTGGCCACCGTTGCCGAGCACACGAAGCTGCGATTGCCATGGACATCACTGGCGTAGAGATCGTCAGCTCCGGACACCGCTCCGACCTTGACGAAGGCGATGTCCGCCAGGTGCAGCGCATAGTCGCCACGGGTGAACAAGAGGTGCCCGCCACTCTCGACGAAATGGCGCTCCTCCCACCGTAGTCGTCCCAGGCCGGCGATGCCGTCAGCCACGCCCTGTGCGGCGTAACGCGTCAACCGGGAAAAGTTGCCGTTTTCGAAACGCCAGATGGCGCAGTTCGGCGCTGCTCCGGCAAACAGTCGCGAATCGCCGAGGTCAACGAAGTCGGTGATCGTTCCCGCCGCATGCAGCAAGCGATTGAGCGGTATGGCCGAAGTGGCCTTGAGAAAGTCGCGCGGCGTGATGAAGACGAGCTCACCACCCGGCGCCAGATGGCGAAGGCACTTCTCGACGAAAAACAGGTACAGGTTTGCGCGCCCGTCGAGAACGCTGCTCGGCACGCGCTGGCGCGTCCCGGATGCCATATCCTGGTAGCGCACATAGGGCGGATTGCCGATGATGGTGGCGAAAGACTCTCCTTCCGAGAGACTGAAGAAGTCCATCACCCGCGCACCCGGTGGCGCGTGCCGCGGATCGATCTCGATACCGACCGCAAACGGAAAATGCTGCAGGAATGCCCCGTCGCCACAAGCCGGCTCGAGCACGCGGCCGCGATTGCGGACCAGAGCGAGCATGGCTTCGACGATCGCCGGCGGGGTGAACACCTGGCCAAGGCCACTGACGTCGCACTCGGCCGGTGCTGGCTGGCAGTGACCAGGCTGAGTCGCTTCGCTCACCGTCAGCGCCCCCCCCAGGGCATTACCGGGACCGTCGAAATGCTGTTTGCCGGCGCACCATCAATCAGCTTGCGGCTGATCGCCAGATAGATCAGCGTCTTGTTGGCCTCGTCCCACATTCTGACGACACGCGTCTCCTTGAACAACACCGAAGTGTCTTCGGAGAACACGGTGGCTTCTTTCGCCAGCTTGGCGGGCAAGGTGATCGGCCCGGTCTGCCGGCAAGCGAGCGAAAACTGCGAGGGATCCTGGGCGAGGCCGAACGAACCGCTGACTCCGCCGGTTTTCGCCTGGCTGACGTGGCAGGTCACACCCGGCACCTTGGGGTCGGCAAAACTCTCGACGCAGACGCGGTGGTTGGCGCCGACCAGCTTCCACTCGGTGGTCACACAACCGACCTGCTCGGCAAGTGCCGGCGTTGCCCACACGACAAGCGCCAGACAGACGGTCGCCGTCCCCGTCCAGCCAGGGCTACGGTGTGCAGTGGTGATCATTTTCTCTCTCCTTCCAGGTCAGCAGGTAACGATAGCCCACGCGCGGGCGCTTGGCGATCAGGGTTCCGGGTACGCTTCCAGCGTCACCTGGGTCATCTGCCCGACCGGCGACCCACGCCGGGCGCGCAGGGCCAGATGCCGGTCCTCAGAGAGCAGCGTCTTGATCCGGTTACGCACCATCCCCTTGATGGTCACCCTGGGTCCTTGCGCGGCGACTACCGCGCGCAGCGATTCGGCATCGCGCAAGCCGATGATCTGGACACCCTTGCCACTGACCAAACGCTTCATCTGGTCGCGCGGAAAAACGAGCAGGCGGCCGTCTTCCGACAATGCCGCCAGGTGGTCCTTGCCGGCCAGGCGCACCGGCGGCAGGATGGTGGCGCCGTCTTCGACGGCGAGAAAGGCCTTGCCGGCCTTCTGGCGCGACAAGAGATCGCCGTAAGTGCAGATGAAACCGTAGCCCGATGTCTTGGCGACCAACAGTTCGTCCTCGGGCCGGCCGGTGAGCACATGCGCGATCTTCCCGCCACCAAGGTCGACGAACGATGACAATGGCGCTCCCATCCCGCGACCGTCGGGAAG
Organism: Candidatus Accumulibacter aalborgensis; assembly: GCF_900089955.1. GTDB lineage: Bacteria > Pseudomonadota > Gammaproteobacteria > Burkholderiales > Rhodocyclaceae > Accumulibacter > Accumulibacter aalborgensis. Next base: position 13,004 of record NZ_FLQX01000113.1, read on the forward strand.
GCTGGCGATGGCGACGGTGAAAGCGCGCCCTTCGCTCGACAGGATCACCAGCGAATCGACCGAACGACATTCCTGCGCCGAACCGGCGCGGTCACCATCCTTGAAAACGACGGCAGAGAGATCCAGACCGTGCCCCTGCCGAACGCGTGCCCAACCCTTTTCGGAGATGATCACGGTCACCGGTTCGTCGGCGACGGCAGCGACTTCCGAGCGCGAAGCAGTCGTTGCCGCCAGGATGATTGTTCGTCGCGCGTCGCCATGCTTCTCGGCGTCGGCCTTGATTTCCCTGATCACCTGCCGGCGCAGCAGAGCGTCGCTGGCCAGAAGCTTGAGCAGTCCCGCGCGCTCGCCGCGCAGCTTGTCCAGTTCCTGCTCGATCCTGATCCCCTCGAGGCGGGCCAACTGGCGCAAGCGGATTTCCAGGATGTCCTCGGCCTGACGATCGGACAGTGCGAAGCGCTCGATCAGCGCCGCTTTCGGATCGTCGGCCTGGCGGATGATGCGGATTACCTCGTCGATGTTGAGGAAGACGATGTGGCGGCCTTCGAGGATGTGGATCCGGTCATCGGCCTTCTGCAGGCGGAATTCGGTGCGCCGGTGCACCGTCCGGATGCGGAAAGTGCACCATTCGCCGATCAGGTCGGTCAGCGATTTCTGGCACGGCCGACCGTTGATGCCGACCGCGACCAGGTTGATCGACGCCGAGGTTTCGAGGCTGGTATGGGTCAACAGCAGCGCCACGAACTCGTTGCGGTCGAGGCGCGAACTGCTCGGTTCAAAGACCAGCCGCACGTCGTCGTCCTTGCCCGACTCATCGCGTGCGCGGTCGAGCTGCGAGGCCATCAAGGCCTTCAACTGCGCCGCCGACTGATCGATCGCCTTCTTGCCCGCTCGGGGTTGCGGGTTGAACAGCGCACCGATTTCGGAAAGCACCCTGGCCGAGGAAACGCCGGGCGGCAACTCGTTGAAAACCACTTGCCAGGCGCCGCGCGCCATCTCCTCGATGGCGTAACGCGCCCGCACGCGCAGGCTGCCACGGCCACTGGCGTAGGCAGCGGCGATATCGGCGGGCGCAGAAATGATCTGCCCACCGCCAGGGTAGTCGGGTCCCGGGATGTGGGCCATCAGTTCATCGAGGCCGGCTGCCGGGTGCTCGATCTTGTGGATCGCCGCCGCGGCCACTTCACGCAGGTTGTGTGCCGGAATTTCGGTGGCCATGCCGACGGCGATTCCCGAAGCACCGTTGAGGAGCAGGAAAGGCAGACGCGCCGGCAGGAAAGCCGGTTCATCGAAAGAGCCATCGTAATTCGGCTGGAAGTCGACGGTCCCTTCGCCCAGTTCGCCGAGCAGCAGTTCGGCGATCGTGGTCAGGCGCGCTTCGGTGTAGCGCATCGCCGCAGCGTTGTCGCCATCACGCGAGCCAAAGTTGCCCTGGCCATCGACCAGTGGGTAGCGCAGCATGAACGGTTGTGCGACGCGGACCATTGCGTCATAGGCGGAAGTGTCGCCGTGCGGGTGATACTTGCCGATCACGTCGCCGACGACGCGCGCCGATTTGACCGGCTTGGCCGTCGCCGACAATCCCAGTTCGCGCATCGCAAAGAGGACGCGGCGCTGCACCGGCTTCAGCCCGTCCTTGACATCCGGCAGCGCGCGGCCCTTGACGACGGCGATTGCATACTCCAGATAGTCGCGCGCCGCCGAGTCGTGCAGCAGAATGCTGTCATCGCCGTCATCGTCCGGTGGCAGAGGGGGCCCCGGCGGGGGGGGTGGTCCTGCCGGTGGCCGCGGTGGCTCGGGCGGTCGCTCGGTGACCAGGTCGGCAAACAGGTCGGGCGTTGAACCTTTCTTCACGGTCAAATCTCCGCGCCGATCAGAGCACCGTTTGCTTCCATCCACGCCCGCCGGCCGGCCGATTCGTTCTTGGCCATGAGCATGTTCATCACCGGTTTGGCAACCTCGCTGCCGGGCATCCGGATGCGCATCAGACGGCGCGTATCGGGCGACATCGTCGTCTCCCACAGTTGCTCCGGATTCATTTCGCCGAGTCCCTTGAAACGCGAAATGGCGATCGCTTCCGCTTTCACCCCCTCGAGACGCAGGCGATCGATCGACGCTTCACGCTCGGCACTGTCGAGCGCATAGATCTTGCGTGGTGGGCGATTCCTGCCCTGGGCGGGCACATCGAGTCGATACAGCGGCGGTTGGGCAAAGTACAGATGGCCGCAGGCGATCAGCTTCGGAAAATGGCGATAGAAGAGCGTACACAGCAGGACACGGATGTGCGATCCGTCCACGTCGGCATCGGTCATGATCACCACCTTGCCATAGCGCAGATTGTTCAGCACCGAGTCCGCAGCACTCGCCGGATGCGGATCGATGCCCAGCGCGACGGCGATATCGTGCACTTCGCGGTTGGCAAACAGGCTGCCGGCTTCGACCTCCCAGGTATTCAACACCTTGCCACGCAGCGGCAGAATCGCCTGCAACTCCTTGTCGCGCCCGGACTTTGCCGAGCCGCCGGCGGAATCGCCTTCGACGAGAAAAATCTCGTTGCGGCTGATCTCCTCGCTCTGGCAGTCCGAGAGCTTGCCGGGCAGGATCGCGACGCCCGACTGCTTGCGCTTCTCGACTTTCTGGCCGGCCCGGCTGCGCGCCTGCGCCGCCCTGATGGCCAGTTCGGTGATCCTTTTCGCGCCTTCCGGATGCTCGTTGAGCCACAACTCGAGTGGATCGCGCAGCATGCGCGCGACGAGGGCCACCGCGTCGCGCGAGTTCAACCGTTCCTTGGTCTGACCCTGAAACGAGGGATCGAGCATGCGCACCGCGAGGACGAAGCTGGCGCGCGAAAAAACATCTTCGGCCGCGAGCTTGACTCCCTTGGGCAGCAGCGCGTGGTGCTCGGAGAAGCTGCGAATGGCGTCGAGCGCCGCCTGCCGCAGACCCGCCTCGTGCGTGCCACCCGCCGGCGTCGGAATCAGGTTGACGTACGATTCGCGCGCCAGACCGCCGTCGGCCGTCCAGCAGATCGCCCAGGCAGCACCCGAGCCCACCGGGAAGTTCTCGTCGCCTTTGGCGGCGTACTTCTCGCCACTGAACAGCGGCGCCACCGCTTCGCCGTCGATCTGCTCGGCGAGATACTGCAGCATGCCGTCGGCGAAACACCATTCGCTCGTCGCTCCGTCCTCGACGGTCAGCGAGACCTGCAGGCCGGGCAGCAGCAGCGCCTTGCTGCGCAACAGGCGTTCGAGTTGGGCCAGCGGAATGGTCGGCGAATCGAAGAAGACCGGGTCCGGCCAGGCCCGCACTCGCGTCCCGGTCACTTTCTTCGGCGCATCAGCCACCCGCTGCAGCGGCTCGACGACCTCGCCGCCAGCGAAAGCCATGCGATGGCGAGCGCCGTCGCGAACCACCTCGACCTCGAGTCGGGTGGACAGGGCATTGGTCACCGAGACACCGACGCCGTGCAGACCGCCCGAGAAGCGGTATGCCGAGGCGCCATCGTCCTTGTTGAATTTACCGCCGGCGTGCAACCGGGTGAACACCACTTCGACGGTCGGCACCTTTTCGACCGGGTGCATTTCCACCGGAATGCCGCGGCCGTCGTCGTCCACGGTAAGCGAATGATCGCGGTGGAGGATGACGCTGATGCGCTTGCAATAGCCGCCCAGGGCTTCATCGGCGGCGTTGTCGATCGCTTCCTGGATGATGTGCAAGGGGCATTCGGTGCGCGTGTACATGCCCGGACGATGGCGCACAGGCTCCAGTCCCTTGAGGACAGCGATCGATTCGGCGGTATAACTCATTCAACAGAAATCTCCAGCAGGCTGCCTGACCCGATCGGGAATGGCAGGCATGGCCTGACGCCATGGCGCGTCGAGCGGCGGAGTTTACTACCGAAGCCCTGGCTTGGGACCGATTATTGCGTCCTACGCCAGGTCCGCCACCCAGCACGTAGGGTGCAATAAGCGAAGCGCATTGCACCAGATACAACGCCAGAGTCCACCGCGATCAGGCATCAGGCGAGCAATGTGGCGTTTGGCGCAAGGCCCTCGGGTAATTGCGCCAAACGAGCTACGAGTTGATTGGCCGTGACAACGGCAAGCTTGCCAGGCAAATCAAGCGTTACTACAATAGTAATCACAAAGGAGGTTCTCGCATTGGTCGAACTCAAGGTCCGCAAATTTGGCAACTCGCTCGGTGTAGTCCTGCCGAAGGAGATCATCAACCGCCTGCAGATGAAAGACGGACAAGCGCTGTTCCTGATCGAAGCGCCCGACGGTGGCTACCGGCTGACACCTTATGATCCGGTCTTTGCAGAAAAAATGGCGAAGGCCGAAGAGATTATCGAGCGCTATCGCAATACGCTGCATGTCCTCGCCAGGTGAGCGAACCACTCTGGATAGAGGAGCGAGACGCGCTCGCCTTGCATGATCGACTGCTCGCCCTGCACGGCGGCGCGGCGGGAGTGCGCGACGACACCTTGTTGAAATCCGCCCTCGCCAGACCACAACAGGTTGAAGCTTATGCGGCTGCGCCAGACATCATCGACCTGGCGACAGCCTACACAGCAGGCATCGTGCGCAATCACCCCTTCATCGATGGCAACAAGCGCACCGGCTTTGTGATCGGCATCCTGTTTCTCGAACTGAATGGCTATCGCTTCACAGCCAGCGAAGAGGATGCCACTCAAGCCATTCTGAAGTTGGCGGCCGGCATGCTCGATGAAACGGGCTACGCGGATTTCCTGCGTGCAAATAGCCCACACGCCTGACGCGGATGCAAGCAGCACGTAGGGTGCAATAAGCGAAGCGCATTGCACCAGATAGCAAACGCCAGAGTGGACCGCTATCAGGCATCAGGCAAGCAATGCGGCGTTTGACACTTGGCGCAATGCCCTGCGCGGTTGTTGCGCCCTACGAACTTCATGAACGTCTACCCGCGTCCTACGCCAGGTCCGCCACCCAGGCGTCACGCGGCAGGTCGGGCACGCCGGGAGTGATCACAAAGCGCGTCAGGGCATGCGGATTCATCAGGCCGATGCCGCCCCCCGCCAGGTGATAGTTGATCGCCGGGCGTTCGAAGAGACTCGTCAGGTTCATCAGCCGCTCGGCCAGCGCCGCCTCGCGAACCCCTTCAGCGTGGGTGTAAAGGACGTGGCCACCGGCAAAGAAGAAGTCGATCCGCGCCTTGACCTGCTCGCCTCCCGCCCCGCCGGCAAACGGCGCCGCAAGCTGCTCGGGCGACAACGCGGTCAGCGTCAGGTTCAAGAAGCTTGGCAGGTAGTCGCTCAAATCGCGGCTGGCTTCGACTTCCAGGCAAGCGATCGACCCTGGCGAGAAGACCTCCGTGTGACCCGCCGAAGCAATGATCAGCGGCTTGCCGGAGAAAATCTGGCTGCTGCGCTTGAGGCTTTCGAGAATCGGCTCGATGCACGCGGCGTCGGTCTGCATGAAGCGCCGTGCCCGGTTGGCAGTGGTGATGACCGTAATGCTGATCGCCATGGCGACACTCCATCAAGGATGATCATTGCTCGTCATAAGGGCGCTCACTCGCCGCCGCGGTTCTTCCCCTGCACCCACAGCACGTCGCCGCGGCCGCCGGCACTGTTCAGCGCACGACCCAGGACAAACAGCAGATCCGACAGTCGATTGAGATACTTGCGGGCAAAACCGGAGACCGTTTCGGTGCTTGCCAGGTGCACGATCTGGCGCTCGGCGCGGCGGCAGACGGTACGCGCCACATGCGCGATAGCAGCGGCACGCGTACCGCCAGGCAGAATGAAATCCTTGAGCGGAGCGAGATCCGCGTTGAACTGTTCGACCAGGTCCTCGAGGCGGACGACCTGCGCATCGCTGATCATGTCCATTCCCGGAATACACAATTCGCCGCCGAGATCGAAAAGGTCATGCTGAATTCCGGTCAGCGCCTGCCGGATTTCGTCCGGCATTTCTTCGGTGAGCAAGAGACCGATCGTCGAGTTGAGTTCGTCGACCTGCCCTATGGTCTCGACGCGCAAGCTGTCTTTGGCCACCCGAGTGCCGTCGCCGAGGCCGGTCGTTCCGGCATCGCCGGTGCGTGTGACGATTTTCGATAGACGGTTGCCCATGGTGGATTTCCTGATCAAAAGAAGCCCGATTATAGCCGAAGGAACTCCTGTACCCCGTCCGTCCCGGCGTAATTGCCGGTGCCAGTTGCCGGGACTAGTGGCCGGCCGACACCTTGCGAAAGACGTAGAACAGGTTGTGCTCACTGACCAGATACAGATCACCCATCTCGTCCAGCGCCACCCCTTCGGCCTGCGGGATGTAATGATCGAGGCCATTCAGGCCGCGCAGCAGGGCGATGAAGCTGCGCGGCTGGTAGGCGGCGTTCAGCTCGACCACCAGATGCGACTCTTGCGACAGCGCCAGGATATGGCCGCTGCGCGGATCGACCGTGAGCGCTGCCAGATCGGTCATGATGTCGCCCAGATCAGTCAGTTCCTGCAACTCGCCGCTCACTCGGCAACCATCCGACGCCAGGCCATAAAGCATCACCGGATATTTCTCCTTGCCCAACAGCAGGCGCTGATGACGTTTATCCCAGGCCAGTCCCTCGAAGCCCTTGTTCGGGTCCTCGGCATGGCCGAGGTCGACCTGCTGGACGAACTGCTCGGTACGCAACTCCCTGGTATCGGCAGCGATGCGAAAGATCGACAATTTGTGCTGGCGCTCGTCAGTAATCGCCATGCAACCGCCTTCGAGCACCGCCACGCCCTCCAGGTTGGACGCGCCAATCACTGGGATGCTGCGCAAGACCTTACCCTCACGCGACAGTTCGATCAGCAACGGCTGCTTGCCACTGACGGTAAACAGCGTACCGGTCGCCGGGTTGTAAGCCAGGTCGGAAAACTCCTCCTTCTCGAACCCCGGTATGGCGATCTGTAACACCGCCTGGTAACCCGGCAACCACAGGCCGCCCGCCCGCTCTTCGGCCGTGCTGCGCGATTCCGCCAGCCAGAGCAGCGCGCGCGTATCCAGGCGCATGAAATGGGCAGCACCGGCGGACAGTATCAACAGGGCCAGCAATCCCCAGAGACGAATGGTTCGCGACATGGGCGGGAAAGGAAAGAGGCTGACGACCAGAAACCTTAACCCGCCGCGGCGTCAAGCCGGTTGGCAGCAAAGCTATGGCAGAAACGCAACTCCTCGGGGTAAGGAAAGAAATCCTCGACGTGACCGGCGCGGATCTGCTCCTGCGCGGTCTGCCAGAATTTCACGTTCAACAGCGCGCGATGGTATTTGAGAAAAGCCGACCGTACCTTCGGCGAGCCGAGCAGGAAGCGGGCGAATTCCTCCGGGAAGACATCGTGCCTGCCCACCGAGTACCAGGGCTCGCTGGCCATCTCCATTTCCGGGTACGGTGCTTCCGGAATGATGCGGAAGTGGGTGTCGGTCATGTACTCGATTTCGTCGTAGTCGTAAAACACGACGCGGTTGTAGCGGGTGACGCCGAAGTTCTTCCACAGCATGTCGCCCGGAAAGATGTTGGCGCAGGCCAGTTCCTTGATCGCGTTGCCGTATTCGAGAACGGCGTGATCGATCTCCGCAGGAGTAGCGGTGTCGAGATACATATTGAGTGGTGTCAGGCGGCGTTCGATGTACAGGTGCTTGATCACCAGATCTTCGCCCTCCTCCTCGATCAGCGACGGGGCCAGCGAGTTCAGCGCGGCGAGGAGTTCGGCCGAGAAACGTTTCCTGGGCAAGGCGACGTGCGAGAACTCGAGCGTGTCGGCCATGCGGCCAACCCGGTCCACCTGTTTCACCAGCAGATATTTGCGCTTGACCGTCGCCCGGTCCATTTCCTTCGAAGCCCCGAAAACATCCTTGATCATTTTGAAAACGTAGGGGTACGACGGCAGCGTGAACACCAGCATGACCAGGCCGGCAATTCCCGGGGCGATGATGAACTGGTCCTGGGAATGCCGAAGATGATGCTTCAAGTCACGGAAAAACAGCGTCTTGCCCTGTTTGCCGAGGCCCAGCATGGTGTACAGCTCCGAGGTCGGCTTGCTCGGCATGAGGCTGCGCAAGAACTGCACATAGCCCGAGGGAACTTCCATATCGACCATGAAATAGGCGCGCGACAGCGAGAACAGGACGCTGATCAACCAGTTGTCGAGCAGGATCGTGTCGAGTACCAGTTGGCCTTCGGGGGTGTGCAACACCGGGACGGCAAAGGCATACTCGCGATGGCCGTTGATCGCCTTGCCAAAAAGGTAGGCGCCCTTGTTGCGGTAGAAAGCCGAGTGCAGAACCTGGATCTGTGCGTTGGCCTCTGCTTTTGGCCAGCCACCGAAACGTTTGCTGGCGGTGCGCATGATGTACGCGACGTCCCGGTCGAGGTCCTCGAAGGGTCGTTGCCAGTCGAAGTCGACGACGATCTGCCTGATCGTTTGGCGCATGCCGTGCTGCGCCGGATAGTAGCTGCGGTAGGTCGGCGGATACGACTGGATATACTCGGTCGACACCGCCGGGCGAGCAAAGATGTAGTCGTTGTTGAAATACGTTCGGTGCAGGATCTTCGAGCACACCGAGTTGAAGAAGGTCTCGGCGAGTTCGGGCTGTTTGTGGTTGATCAGTTGGCCGATGTAGAGCAGCTTGAGTTGCTGCCAGGTGGCATCATCGAGCGAAGCAGCGCCAAAACTGGCCGCCAGAAACTTGGCGGTCTCGCTGACACGATCGTCGTAGGAGCGAATTCGCTCGCGAACGGCATTATGGACGCCCTTCCAGTCAGCCGCCTCGAACAGCACCCTGGCCTGCTGGCCGTAGTGGCGGATCAGCCGATAGTGGCGGTTGAAGCCATCGATCATCGCCTCGGCAATGCGGCGGGCCAGCACGTTTTCAACAGTGGAGATATCCATGGGGAAAGGTCGACGACAAGACGTGGAGCGATTGTAGCACCCGCCGTGCTGCGCCGCAGTAGCGCGAGCAGCGCTCCGATGGCCGAAGTTCGGCGCACTTTCCCGACCCTCGATACTCTGGCAGATCACCCGGATTTGCGACATAATCGCGGGCGGTGCCGCAGGAGAGTTTGCTTCGGACAGATCCCTCGTGCCCACGTATGCAGCATCGTCCGATCTGCAGGTCCTGAGCCAGCGCGTGGAGCGGTAAAGCACCGGCGCTGACACCCGAATCGGCTACAACCACACTATGAGGAATTGGCATGAGCGCAAGTCTGATCAAAGTACCGCAAGGCGGCCAGAAAATCGTACCGGGGCAAGCTTTTCCCGATAACCCGATCATCCCGTTCATCGAAGGCGACGGCATCGGCGTCGACATCACGCCGGTGATGATCAAGGTCGTCGACGCGGCGGTGGCCAAGGCCTACGGCGGCAGCAAGAAAATCCACTGGATGGAAGTCTACGCCGGCGAAAAGTCTACCCAGATGTACGGCTCCGACGTGTGGTTGTCGACCGAGACGCTCGATACGCTCAAGGAGTACTCCGTTTCGATCAAAGGCCCGATGACGACGCCGATCGGTGGCGGCATCCGTTCGCTGAACGTCGCCCTGCGTCAGGAACTCGACCTCTACCAGTGCGTCCGGCCAATCCAGTACTTCCGCGGCGTCCCTTCGCCGCTCAAGGATCCGTCGAAGACCAACATGATCATCTTCCGCGAGAACACCGAGGACATCTACGCCGGCATCGAGTGGCTCGCCGGGTCCGACGAATGCAAGAAGGTCGTCAAGTTCCTGCAGGAGGAGATGGGGGTCAAGAAGATCCGCTTCCCGGAAACGTCGGGAATCGGCATCAAGCCGATCTCCAAGGACGGCACCGAGCGCCTGGTACGCGCGGCGATCAAGTACGCGATCGCCAACAACCGCCGCTCGGTGACCATCGTGCACAAGGGCAACATCATGAAGTTCACCGAAGGTGCTTTCCGTGACTGGTCGTATGCGCTGGCCAAGGACGAATTCGGTGGCGTCGAGATCGACGGCGGACCGTGGCTCAAGCTGCCCAATGGCATCATCATCAAGGACTCGATCGCCGACGCCTTCCTGCAGCAGATTCTGCTGCGCCCGGCAGAATACGACGTGATCTGCACCACCAATCTGAACGGCGATTACATTTCCGACGCGCTGGCGGCGCAGGTGGGCGGCATCGGCATCGCTCCGGGCGCCAACATTTCCGATCACTACGCCTGCTTCGAAGCAACGCACGGCACGGCGCCGAAGTACGCCGGACTGGATAAGGTGAACCCCGGTTCGCTGATCCTGTCGGCCGAAATGATGCTCCGTCATCTGGGCTGGATCGAAGCGGCCGACCTGATCGTCAAGGCGATGGAAGCGGCGATCGGCGACAAGGTCGTGACCTATGACTTCGCGCGCCTGATGGACGGCGCTACCGAGGTGTCGTGCTCGGAGTTCGGCAACGCGATGATTGAACGGATGTAGGACTGCAGGTTTCAGTGGCCGCCATGAAAAAGCCCCCGAAAGGGGGCTTTCTTTTGTCGACGGTTGCCGCCAGCGACTCCCCGACGGCACTGCCGATCACTTCTCCAGCGTGACCTTCACGCCTTCGGCGGCGAGCTTCAGGCTCAGGCCCTTGGCCGTCGTCTCGATCTTCATCTCGACGCCCTTTTCGTTCTTCATCGTCGCCCGGGTGCCACCGCCAACCAGCGTGCCGCCCGCGGCACCCGAAAGGAAGGTCCCCTCGATGTCCTCGATTTGCTTGAGGTTGTAGACCGTGCCCTTGGCCCTGATCTTGGCGCCACCTATCTCACCGGCTGACAGTCCGTCGATCTTGATTTTGTAGGTCTTGCCCTTGTACTTGACGTCGCCGCCGCCCCAGGTGTAGCCGATCCCGACGGCCACCGAGCCGCCGGAGAAGGCGATCGTCGCATCTGGCTTGGCGGCAGCAGCGTGTTGCGCGGCACCGGCGAAACCCGGAGCGGTGAGGAACAAGGTCGTCAGGGCAATGACTCCCGTAATTCTTCTGAGCATGATGATTCTCTCCACGTGGTTGAACAGAACTGGGATTGTATCGCGGACTGTCCGCTCACGCATCACCGGGGATGACAGATCAGACGGCGCGAAAGCGGCCGAGTGCCTGCTCGAGAGTCGTTGCCAGGTCACGCAGCGCATGCGCCGACTGCTCCGTGCTCTGCGAGGCCGAGTGCTTGCCTTCGGCCATCTGGGCAATTTGCTCGACCCCCTGGGCAATTTGGCTGGCGATATGCTGGTCGCTGCCTTCACGCGCAATGGGTCTTGCCGTTGGCAAACAGGCAAACCCGGTCGCGACCAGCGTTCTTGGCGGCGTAGAGGGCTTTGTCCGCAGCCTTGAGCAAATCGTCTTCATTCTCAATGCAGCTTGCCCGGTTGGCCACGCCGATGCTGACCGTGGTCTGGATGTCCACACCGCCAATGCCGATCTTCAGGGCCTTGACCATCTTGCGCAGACGCTCGGCGGCCAGCAGGCCGGACCTGGGGTCGGCGTTGTGGCAGACCAGCAGAAACTCCTCGCCACCCAGCCGACTGACGCTGTCGTCCTTGCGCGCGGCGGCCTGGATAGCCTTGGCCACTTCCTGCAATACCCGGTCGCCGACGGCGTGGCCATGCCGGTCGTTGATAGCCTTGAAGAAATCGATATCGATCATCAGTGCCGCCACCGGCTGACCGGTGCGCAGCGAGGCGCTCCAGAACCTGGTCAGCGCCTCCATGCCGGCCCTTCGATTGGGCAGATCGGTCAGCAGGTCGGTCATTGCCGCATGCTCCAGCCGCCGGTTGCTGGTCGCCAGTTCGGTCGCGAACGCCTTGAGTTGCGCCCGGTCGCCCTCCCAGGCCTCGAGCAGCTTCACGTAATGCTGGGCCGCTCGCATGCGAGCGGTCAGTGCGCGGACATTCACTGGCTTGATCAGGTAATCGTCGACGCCGGCTTCGAAAGCCTCGATGATCTTCTCCTCAGTCTCCTCGCCCGCCAGCATGATGACGTACATGGACTGGCCCCAGTCGGTGGCCCGTAGCGCGCTGCACAACTCAATGCCGTCCATGACCGGCATCAGCCAGTCGGTGATGACGATCTGTGGCGTGACCTCCAGCGCCAGGGGCAAGGCATCCCTGCCATTCTCGGCCACGTGCACCGTGCAGCCGAGGATCCGGGAGAGCACCTCCTCGGTCATCATTCGGGTCGTCGAATCGTCCTCGACCAGCAAGACTCGCGTGCGCGTGCGGGCCGCCTTGCTCTCGTGCCCGGGGCGGGAAGCCGGGGCCTCGGCCATGGCCTCGAAGGAAGGGAGATCGCCGGCAGGCACCTTGAGCACCTCGGCCCACTCGTGCCATTGCGCAACGACGCGGTCGAACACCTCTCCCAGGGCGCTGGCATCGAGACCGATCTTGCTGCCCAGGCGCATGAGTTCAGAGATGCTGCCATAGCGCTCGGTCGCCGGCGACAGGCCGAGGTCAGCCATTCGTCGCGCCTGAAAGAACAGGTGGGCCAACTGATAGGGCCGGGAGCCTTCCGAAAAACCGGAGGCATCAGGATCGTCGTGGTGACTGACGGGCTCCGCAAGAGCCGTGGGAATTCCGCAGTCGGCCATGATGACGGCGGTGAGTTCGCGGCGATCTGTCCCCAGATGCTGACGTTCCAGTTCGATGAGCACCACACCGCCGTCTTGCCGTTCCAGCAGGGCCGCATAGTCGACGGGGTAGGCCGTGATCAGCGCCAGGCGGCCGATCTGCGCCAGAAGTCCGCAGGCGAACAGATCCTCAGGTGAGCCGACCCGTACCATCCTGCCCAGCTCCTGACTGGCTACCGCCATGAACAGGGAGTGCGACCAGAAGCCCGGATAGTCGAAGGCGGCGCAGGCGCCGTCGCGATACTGGTCGACCAGCGAAAACCCAATGGCCAATTGACGCACCGTGGCCATGCCCAGGCGCAGCACCGCCTCGTTGACCGAGGCCACGGGCCGGCCGCTGGCGCGGGCCGCTGCATTGGCCAGGCGCAACAGCCGGCTGGCCAGGGCGGGATCGCTCTGCACGGCCCTGGCCAACTCGTCCAGGGTCGCATCGTCGCGGCGAGTGATCTCCATGATGGCCAACGCCACGCCTTTCGGGCTGGGGAGTTGGCCACTTATGCGCAGATGGTCGACCTTGGTCATGTTTGTCCACGGCTGTCTTGGGTGTGTTGCATGAATGATTCACAGTGCCTTGCTCAAAGGCCCCGATAGCAGGCGACGACGGGAGTGCCGAGTCACTGTCCGGCCCCATCGGCGCGCAGGGACGGCGTGAACAAAGCCCTGCGCGACATGGCAACGATGCCCCTCAAGAAACACGCCAACCGAGCCTCCGTATGCCCCCTCTCTGCGACGACAGTCATGCCCAGCCCATCGGCAAGGGCAATCGTACCACGGACGATTGCCGTATCGTTGGTGCCAACGGCCAACTGACCACCAAAGCGCTTATAGATCTTGATTTCGGTGATCCCAAAGCGCTTGAGGCAAGACAGCGCGAAGACATCGTCAACACGAAGCGATCCATCGCCGCGCGTGAACGCTTGCTCGACGGCGTAAAACGGGGTCGCGTGGCAGCATAAAGAATCCACTTGCCAGACATGCCCTCTGCCACCTATGCTGACGGCCTCTCGGTGGACTGCCTAGCGCATTCTGGCGCCGTTCTGTCGTTTGCGGCCAGCGATTTTTTGGTGATTTTTTGTGTCCGAGGATGCTTGATGAAATCAACACCTTCCCGAACCAGTGCTCTGCTCGCGGCATTGATCTTCGCCTTGTCGCCCGCTGCGGCACAGCAGCCCCCACCCATGTCGACGCCCGGTGCCACTTCGGCCGCGGCGCGCACCTTCTCGCAGCAAGACCTCGATCGGCTACTGGCGCCGATCGCGCTATATCCCGACCCGCTGCTGGCGCAGATTCTGATGGCCTCGACCTACCCGCTCGAAGTCGTCGAGGCGGCGCGCTGGGTCAAGGCCAATCCCAAGATCAACGGAAAGGCTCTCGAGGATGCGATGGCCAGGCAGTCCTGGGATCCGGCAGTCAGATCGCTGACCGCGGTGCCGCAGGTGTTGCAGCAGATGAACGAGAATCTCGACTGGACGCAGAAGCTCGGCGACGCCTTCCTGGCGCAGCAGGAGGGTGTAATGAACACGGTGCAGGCCCTGCGGGCGAGGGCCGATGCAGCGGGCAATCTAAAGTCCACGCCCCAGCAGGTGGTGAAGACCCAGACGCAGGGCAGTCAGACGATTTACGTCGTTGAACCCGCCCAGCCGGAAGTGGTGTATGTGCCGACCTACAATCCGACGGTCGTGTACGGCAACTGGTGGTATCCGACCCCACCGTATGCTGTCTACCCGCCGGCCTATGTCTATCCCCCCGGCCTCGTCTTCGCAACCGGCGTCCTCGTCGGCGCGGCGATCTGGGGCGCCTGCAGTTGGGGCTGGGGCCGCAGCAATGTCAACGTCAATGTCAATCGCTACAACTCGTTCAATCGCACCAATATCAGCAACAGCAACTGGAATCACAATGTTGATCACCGCCGCGGCGTGGCCTATCGCGATCAGAACGTTGCCAACCAGTACAACCGTGGTGGCAATGCGCAGGCGGCCAAGGCCCGCGAGGATTTCCGCGGTCGTGCCGAGACCGGGCGCTCGGAACTCAAGGGCATGGATCGCAGTGAACTGAACAACCGCGTCAAGGACGCCGATCGCGGGTCGCGGGAAAATCTGGGGGGCCGTGGCGATGTGGGCCGCGGTGATGCCGGCCGTGGCGACGCGGGGCGGGGCGAGGTGAGCAATCGCATGCAGGGCGCCGATCGTGGTGCCGGCTCAGCGGGGCGTGACCGGGTCGACGGTGGCGGAAATCGTTCCGGCGGAACGCACGACCGCTCGGCTGGCGGTGGCTTCTCCGGCATTGGCAATGGTGCGTCCACGCGTGAGGCCAGTCAGCGCGGCAGCGGCAGCCGCGCGGCGATGGGTAATCGGGGAGGCGCTGGTTCAAGCTTCGCTGGCGGAGGCGGTGGCGCCAGCCGGGGAGGTGGCGGTGCAGGCTTCGGAGGTGGGGGGGGACGGGGAGGTGGCGGCGGAGGTTTCGGCGGCGGTGGCGGGCGTGGGGGTGGAGGCGGCGGCCGTGGCCGTTAACCTCGCCTGCCCACCACTTTCTGCGGAGAAGACTACGATGACCCTGAAAAACACGATAAAAACGCTCGCTGTCGCCCTGTTGATCGGCCTGACGCCGGCGGTCGATGCGGCGCCGCCGGCGCCGGCTGCACAGGCTACCGTTCACAAGACCTTTGCGACGCCTGAAGACGCCGCCAGCGCGCTCGCTGAAGCCGTTCGTGAACAGGACGTGCACGCGCTGCTGGCGGTGGTCGGTCCAGCATCGAGAACCTGGCTGTCGAGTGGCGACGCGGTGGCCGATCGCGACGACTGGCGGAAATTCCTCGCCGCCTACGACCAGAAGCACAGTATCAGCAAGGTAACGGACGACCGGGCAGTCCTGCTTGTCGGCGAGGGTGACTGGCCCTTCCCGGCACCCGTGGTGCGCAAAGGCAAGGGCTGGGTTTTCGACGCCGCCGCTGGCCGCGAGGAAATCATCAACCGGCGCATCGGCCGCAATGAGCTTGGTGCGATCCAGACCCTGCTGGCCATCGTCGATGCGCAGCGCGAGTATGCCGCCGCTGACCCGGATGGCAATGGATCGCCGGACTACGCCCAGCGCTTCGTGTCGAGCAAGGGCAAGAAAGACGGCCTCTTCTGGCCGGTCCAGGGCGACGAGCCGCCCAGCCCCCTGGGGCCTCTGGTCAGCGCTGCGGCGCGCGAGGGCTATGGCAGCAAGACGGCCAGCGTTGCGCCGGCGCCGTATCACGGATACCACTACCGGATGCTGACCGGGCAGGGCAAGGACGCGCCGGGAGGTGCCTACAGTTATCTGGTCAAAGACCGGTTGATTGGTGGCTTTGCCGTCATGGCCTATCCCGCCAGGTACGGTGTCTCGGGCGTCATGACTTTCATGGTCAATCACGACGGGACGGTCTACCAGAAGAACCTGGGCAAAGCCACCGAGGCCAAGGCGCTGCGGATAGGCAGTTTCCTGCCAGATTCAAGCTGGACGAAAGCCGAGTAGTCCTCTGTCTGCCGGGCAGATCCCTGCCCGGCACCCTGCCGCTGCAGGCCCTTCACGCGGTCGGTGAGCGATGTCAAAAAAACTGGCCATGGACACCATCCCGTCAAATCGGCCATAATCGCATGATCTGTACACGGCGCCTGCCATGAAGTTTCTCTTCGACCTCTTCCCTGTCATCCTCTTTTTCATCGCCTACAAGTTTGCCGGCATCTACGCCGCGACCGGCGCGGCCATGGCGGCGACCTTTGCCCAGATCGGCTGGCTGTGGTTCAGGGGCCGCAAGATCGACACCATGCTCTGGGTCAGCCTGGTGATCATCACGGTTTTTGGCGGCATGACCCTCCTGCTGCAGGACGAGACGTTCATCAAGTGGAAGCCGACGGTGCTCTACTGGGCGTTCGCTGCGGCACTGCTCGGCGGCGCGCTGTTCATGAAGAAAAACCTGATTCGTGTCCTCCTCGCCGAGCAGATGGAACTCCCCGACGCCGCCTGGAACAAGCTCAACTGGGCATGGATCGTGTTCTTCATTTTCATGGGGATCATCAACCTGTTCGTCGCGCTCAACTTTTCGACCGACGACTGGGTCAACTTCAAACTGTTTGGCGCGACCGGGCTGATGCTGGTTTTCGTGCTTGCCCAGGGCTTGCTGCTCTCGAAATACCTTGAGGAGAACAAATGATGCTCTACGTCATCGTCGGCGACGATCGCCCGGACTCGCTTGCCGAACGTCTCGCCGCGCGGCCGGCGCATGTCGAGCGTCTCAAGGCGCTACTCAACGAGGGGCGCCTGCTGCTTGCCGGCCCCTTCCCGTCGATCGACTCCGCTGATCCGGGGCCGGCGGGTTTCTCGGGCAGCCTGATCGTTGCCGAGTTCGCCTCGCTCGAAGCTGCGCAAGCCTGGGCTGACGCCGATCCCTACGTCGCTGCTCAGGTGTACGAGAAAGTCACCGTCAAGCCATTCAAGAAAGTGCTGCCGGCGTGAGTGAACCGCCAGTCGCCGGGGATGTTGCCAATATCGAAGCAATCGTTCGCCAACGCCTGGCGCTGCTCTCGCCAATTCGCCTGGAACTGATCGACGACTCGGCCAGGCACGCGGGCCACGCAGGCGCGCGAGGCGGTGGCAGGCATTACAGTCTGCTGATCGTCGCGGCCGCTTTCGCCGGCCAGGCGTCTCTGGCCCGGCACCGCCTGGTTCACGAGGCACTTGGCGATCTGCTGCAGAGCAGGATTCATGCGATCAGCATAAGACCACTGGCCCCCGAAGAAACCCCGACAACGGCTTCGCCCGCTTCCTGATTCAACCCGCTCTACCCCATTCCCCCACCACAGAAGGAAAATCAGACATGTACAAGCTCTCCAAGCTGGCCAGCGCACTGCTGTTCGGCGCACTGATCTCGTTACCGGCGGTCGCCGCCGACAAGGCCAAGAGCGCAACAGCGGCCAGCGCTGGTGCGCCTGCTGCTGGCGCTGTCGCCACCGTCAACGGGGTCGCCATTCCGCAATCGGTGGCCAACGCGTTTGTCGCCGAGCAGCAGGCGCAGGGCGCTCCCGACAGTCCGGAACTCAAGAATGCCGTTCGTGAAGAACTGATCCGGCGCGAGTTGCTGGTTCAGGAAGCGAAGAAGCTGGGCCTCGACAAGAAACCCGATGTCATCGCACAGGCCGATCTGGCACGGCAGGCGATTTTCATCCGTGCCTTCGTGCAGGACTTCATCAAGAAGCACCCGATCAGCGATGAGCAACTGAAAGCCGCTTACGAGCGGATGAAGACCCAGATGGGCAGCACCGAGTACAAGGTGCGGCATATTCTGGTCGAAAAGGAAGACGATGCCAAGGCGATCATCGTCAACCTGAAGAAGGGCACCAAGTTCGAGGAACTGGCCAAGCAGTCCAAGGATCCCGGTTCGCGCGAGAAGGGTGGCGACCTCGGCTGGAACAGCACGGCGGGTTACGTGAAGCCGTTTGGTGATGCCGTCGCCGGTCTGGCCAAGGGCAAGTATACGGAAACTCCGGTGAAGACCGATTTCGGCTATCACGTCATCCTGGTCGAGGACAGCCGCCCGCTGACCCCGCCACCGCTCGACCAGATCAAGCCGCAACTGACGCAGCGCCTGCAGCAGGAGCAGCTCCAGAAGTTCGTCGGCGACCTGCGCGCCAAGGCAAAGGTGGACTGAGCCGACCTCGGCTCAAGGCAGCAGATGGCGCCGGTAGAATACCGGCGCCATTTTCTTGCGTGCGATCGTCAGTCGCCGGCCAAGAGCGTGCAGCAACCGTGGCCGGTTCCGCGCGACCCCACCCACTGCCGCGCATTGCGGAACATCCGCAGCCAAGGCGAATCATGCCAGCCGTGCGACTCCCAGTCGGCCGGGTGCCACGACATCTGCCCTGCGAAAGACCCGTTCCGGGTGCGGCATCAGGATCGAGGGCTGTGGGACCCCATCCGCGATTGACGCCGCTTCACGGGAGCTCATATACTTTCGTTGGTGCCGTTGGATTTCTTGTCCTTTGAAACGGCACTTCCACCACGGCAATCTGCTCGAGCTCCCTGCGGATGCTGATCCGTTCCGCCATTGGGAGTCTGAATCCAAGCGGGGGCGTTGGCGCCAAGCTCTTGCTGCGTTATGGCGGCGGAATGCGGGAGGAACTTCACGCTTTGCTAAAGTATCGAGAGCGACATTTCGCCCAGGGGGGCGAGGTATTCGTTTGGCAGGGCACGCATACTCCCTGACTCGGCATCCTCCATGCAGTGGCGATTGATGGCTTCTGTGAATCCTCAGTCTTGCTCAAGTAGAAAATTACCGAGTCGACGAGGTCGTCACTGGCTTCAACACTCAAGCCCACCCAGGAGCCCCCATGAAAGCCTGGATTTGCACTGCGGGCCGGCTATGTCCGACCGAAGTTCCGGAACCGATTCCCGGCCCAGGCGAAGCGCTGCTGCGCGTTCGTTTCGCCGGCATCTGCCGCAGCGACCGGCAGGTGATGTTAGGGCTCTATGGGCCGCGCGACGGCTCGATTCTCGGACACGAATGCAGTGCTGAGGTTTTGTCCTCCGCATACTGGCCGGCCGGCACTCCGGTGGCGGTCAACCCGCTACTGCCCGATGGCAGCTTCCTCGGTATCAATCGCCCCGGCTGCTTCGCCGAAACCATCGCCGTCCCCGAGGCCTGTGTTCTGGTCTTGCCACCGGAACTGGACCTGCTCAAGGCAGCCGCGGCGGAACCAGTCGCGGCCTGCGGCGCCATCCTCCTCTCGCCTCTGCACGGTCGCGTTGCGGTGGCGGGACAGGGACGCATCCGCGCCTTGTGCGAAGCTATCCTCCGCCACTGCGGTTTCGAGCCCCTAGAAGACCCCGAAGCCGGCTCCTGCGACTGGGTGATCGAAACCGATCCGCGTCCCGCCGCTCTGCAAAGGGCGCTCGAACTCCTGCGCCCCGGCGGCAGCCTGATCCTCAAGAGTCGTCACCCCGGCAAGATCGAACTGCCTCTCAATCTCCTGATCGAACGCGAACTCAAATTTGAAGCCCGGCGTTACCTGCCCTTCGATCAGGCGCTGGAACTTCTAGCCGGACTCGACCTGTCGCCATTGCTGGCGCCGCCGCGTGCCGCCGCCGAACTGCCCAAGCTCATCAGTCGCGACAACGAAAGCCACAAACTCATCGTCAAGTTCTCCTGATGTGCGGCCTCCTCGCCATCGCCGGAGGAATCCCGCCCGACACCGATGCGGCGCTTGAGGCGCTTCAGCATCGCGGCCCCCAAGGACGCGGCCAATGGTCGCAGCCCGGGCTCTTCCTCGGACACACCCTGCTCAGTCTGGCGACGGCGCTTCCAGTGGCACAACCGCTGATCAACGACGAGCTCGGTCTGGTCGCGGTGGTCAACGGCGAGTTCTACGGTCACGAAGAGCTCCGCCGCGAGCTGCAGGTTCAGGGATGCCACTTCCGCACTGAGCTCGACTCGGAGCTGCTGCTGCACCTCTACGCCCGTCGCGGCCTCGATGGCTTCACCGCCCTGCGCGGCGAGTTCGCCTTCGTCCTCTGCGATCTGCGCAAGAACCGGCTTTACGCGGTGCGCGACCGCTTTGGCATCAAACCCCTGTATTTCCGCAGCGACCCCAGGTCCCTCATCTTCAGCTCGGAAGTGAAGGCGATCCGCGCCCTCGGATTTCCACTTGAGTGGGATCCAACCAGCCTTTTCCAAGCGGCCTCGCGGCAATACCACAACCTCGACCGCAGCCTCTTCGCCGGCATCTCAATGGTCCATCCTGCTCACTTCCTTGAGGTCGATCTCCGCGACCGCAGCTGGACGGAACGCCCTTATTGGGAGATGCCTTTACGTCAAGCACAAAACCGTTCCGACGCTGAGGCCGCCGAGCTCTTGCGCCAGCAGGTGCAAGAGGCCGTGTCCCTGCGTTTGCGGACCCCGCACGCCGCGGCGATCCACCTCAGCGGTGGCCTCGATTCCACCGCCATCGCCTGCCTTGCCGCGGCCGCAGGCTCCGACTGCCGGCTCTTCACCGTCAGCTACCCCGGCAGCGCCTACGATGAACTCGAACAGGCTCGGGCGACGGCGGCATTCCTCGGCCTGCCGCTTCAGGAAGTGCGGGTCGACGCCAAAGCTATCGCCGCGTCCCTGGCCGACGCCGTTGTCAGCTCCGAAGGACTGGGCATCAACGGTCACCACAGCGCCAAATTCCTCCTCAACGCGGCCATCCGCCGCGCCGGACACAAGCTCGCCCTCAGCGGCGAAGGAGCCGATGAACTTTTCGCCGGTTATCCCTTCTTGATTGCCGGGCGCCAAGACGCCGC
Organism: Candidatus Accumulibacter aalborgensis; assembly: GCF_900089955.1. Classification (GTDB taxonomy): domain Bacteria; phylum Pseudomonadota; class Gammaproteobacteria; order Burkholderiales; family Rhodocyclaceae; genus Accumulibacter; species Accumulibacter aalborgensis. The sequence continues at coordinate 33,919 of NZ_FLQX01000113.1, forward strand.
GGTCCGAGGCATCATGCACGCCGCCGGTCAGGGCCTGTCGCTCGCCGCGGTGTTATCGGAGCTGGGCCGCATCCCCGCCTTCTTCGCCGCCAAGGCCGCCCTCGGCCTCGCCCACCAGTCGCTGCTGGCACCCGATTTCCTCGCCCAGTTCGCCGCAAGCGACCCCTTCCTCGACGCCATCCGTCAGCCCGGTTTTGCGGCCGCCGCAAAAGGCCGCAGTGAGCTTGATCTCAGCCTATTTCACTGGATCAAGAGCGCACTGCCGCAATACATCCTGCGGACCCTTGGCGACGGCTGCGAAATGCCACACAGCATCGAGGGCCGCGTCCCGTTTCTCGATCACCGGCTCTGCGACTTCGCCGCCACCTTGCGCGAAGACCAGCTCATCCGCGACGGTCAAGAGAAATTCCTCCTCCGCCAAGCCCTGCGCGGCCTGATTCCAGAGGAAGTTCGCGTGCGCCGCAAACACCCCTTCATGGCCCCGCCGGTGATCGCCCAGCCGCCCCTGCTCGCCCTCCTGCGCGACAGCCTCGGCCACTGCCCAACTCACTACTGCCCTCGGCGCCTGGGTCGCGTGATCGAGGCCCTGCCGACGATGAGCGAAGCCGAACTCAAACGCTGGGAACCGCCGCTGTTCCTCTTCCTCTCCAGCGTCGCCCTCGAACAAGGAATGCAGCGATAGAACTTCTCGATTTCGTTCTGGAGCAATGCCGCCTTCGACCGCAGGCCCCGGCGATCGACGAGGCCGGGCGCATTCTCAAGTATGCCGAGCTCGGCAATCAGGTCGCAGTCCTCGCGACGGAACTGCGGCGCCAGCAGCTTTGCGGAGTCCGCATCGCTCTGGATCTCCCCCGCTCCACCGCCTTCGTCGTTGCCATTCTCGCGGCCTGGCGCTGCGGCTCCAGCTTCGTCCCGATTCACGGCCTGCCGGAAGAACGGCGGCGCTTCATTCTTGAAGAGGCCGAGCTTGGCGCGCTCATCGGACTTGATGAATGCAACCACTTCAGCCTGGTCCCGTCGGTGAACCCTTCAACCTTTCAACCTTCTGACCTTTCAACCTTTTCCCCGGAAGCCTGGCTGATCTACACCTCGGGCTCCAGCGGCCAACCCAAGGGCGTCAGCGTCGGCCACGGCGGATTGCCGGCGGTGATCCATCAGCAGATCGCCGCCTTCGAGCTCGGGCCGGGCAGCCGCTGCCTGTGGATGTTGTCGCCGCTTGTCGACGCCTCGCAGTCGGACATCTTCACCGCCCTGCTCAGCGGCGCCACCCTGGTCATCGCCCCGCCCTGCGAACTGAGCCCTGAACGACTCCTCGGCACCCTGGCTGAACACCGCATCAGCTACCTCGACATCCCTCCCTCGCTGCTGCGCCTGCTGTCGCCCGAAGACGCTCCCGAGTGCCTGCTGACCCTTGGATTCGGCGGCGAGATCTGCCCGCAAGAGACGGTGCGGAATTGGTGCCAACGCGTCCGCCTCTTCAACCTCTACGGCCCGACCGAAGCGAGCATCTGCTGCAGCTTGATCCGCTGCACTCCGGATTGGTGCGAAGGCGACATCGGCCAACCGCTCGACGGTGCCGAGTTCCGCCTCGATCCAGACACCGCCGAGCTGCTCATCGGCGGCCCCTGTCTCGCCCTTGGCTACTGGCAGCAGCCGGATCTTAATGCCGCCAAGTTCATCGAGCTCGAAGGGCGGCGTTTCTATCGCAGCGGCGATCGGGTCGAAAACCGTCGGGGTGACTGGCGCTTTCTCGGCCGCATCGACCGTCAAGTCAAGGTGCGCGGCCAGCTCGTCGAATGCGCCGAAGTGGAGTCGGCGCTGCTGCGTCTGCCCGGGGTCACCGAAGCGGCGGTTTTCCTGCACGGCCGTCGCTTGGCTTGCGCCTACAGCGGCCTTGCGGCGACCGCAGATCTGCGCTGCGGCCTGCAACGACTTCTGCCCGAGTGGATGATCCCGCCCAAATTCCTGCGCCTGCCGCAACTGCCCCGCAGCAGCAGCGGCAAGATCGATTATCCCCAACTGACTCCCGAGCAAAGGGAAGAAAACCCTGGGCTGCCGCCCCGCAACCAGCAGACGTCGCTTCGATCCCTGGCGGAAGCTTTCCTCGGTTATGGCGTGGATCCCGATCTGCCCCTGCGCCACCAGGGGCTCGACTCGCTGGGCGCCTTCGAACTCGCGGCCAAGCTCCAGTCCGCCGGGATGTATTGGGCTCCCGAAGACCTGATGCAGAACCTGCCTCTTGCCGAGCTCAAAAGAACCGCGACACTGATGAGTTTGGAAGATCTCGATTTTGCTTTGCTTTCGACCCCTTGCGGAGCGCACGTGGTAGCCCAGGGTTGTTTCGACCCGGGGTCAGCAAGAAGGATGATTTCCCGACCCCTTGCGGGTCGCACAGAGCCCGAACTCACGCTGCGCGACCCGCAAGGGGTCGGCGAAATACGGGAGATGCCACCCCAGGGTCTTCGCCGATGCGTCTCGACCCTGGACTACCCTGTGCGACCCGCAAGGGGTCAAGCCACGGCAGGCATTCAGGATGATGACTCTGCGGCAGCCCTGGCTTTCAGCGCCCTCTTCCTCACTGGTGCCAGCGGCTTCCTTGGGCTCGAGCTGCTTTGCCAATTGCAGCAGCGCCTGCCACAAACACGATTCCTGCTGCTTCTGCGCGGCGAGGCGACGCGCCTCCGACAAGTCGCCCAGGCAGGCGGACTGAAGCCCGACTTCGAACGCATCGAGGTGATTCAAGGCGACTTGACCAAAGAAGACCTTGGCCTCAGCGAGGCCGCTCGCCAGAAGATCCTCGCGGCCGAAATTTTCGTCCACGCCGCCGCTGAGCTCAGTTCGAGCCGCTCTCTTGCGGAACTCGCAAGAATCAATGTGGGCGCAACCGGAGAACTCGCCCGTCTCTATCTCGCCGGCTCCGGACGTCGTTTCCATTTCATCTCCACCCTCGCCGTCTTTGTCTGCTCCGACACCCCTCCCGGGTCAATCACGGAAGACACTCAGCCGAGTGGCAACATCGCCGGCGCCTACGCTCAAACCAAGCTTGCCGCAGAGCTGGGACTGCGTCGGCTCATCGGTTTCGACCGCGGCCTGCGCCTGCTGCGTCCCGCCCTCATCGGCGGCGCCGCCAGTCGCGACGCCCTGCCGCGTCAGGACTTCTTCACCTGGATGCTGCAGGCCCTGGTTCGCCAGCCGCTCGATCCCGAGACCGTGCCCGCCTATCTGGAACTGGCGGTCTCCCCTCTCGAAGCCAATGCGGCGGCGATGGTCCGCATCATCTGTGATGATCTTCCCGCCCTCTGTTTCCATCTCGCGCCGCAGCGCCATCTGTCGCTGCGCCAGCTCTGCGCCTGGAGCTGCGAATTTGCGGGGCGTCCTGGCCTCGATCTCGACTCTTGGCGCCAAGCCCAGAACGGCTCGCCACTGCTGCCGGCGCTCAACGGCCTCTTCTCTTGCCGACAAGATCAAGGACGGGCGCACGACCTCTTTCTCGCCAGCGGCTTTCAGTTCAGCGACGCTCAGCTGCCAGAGCCGAATCGCGACCAGATCTTCGCCTATTTGCGGCAAGCGCAAAAGCCTCGGCCGCAGGACAAGGTCGGTTTGGTGCTCGGCAAATTCCTGCCTCCTCATCGCGGTCATCTCCACCTTGTCGACTTCGCCCGCCGCCGCGTCGACCGTCTTTACGTCGTCGTCGGCACACTGAAGGCCGAACCGATTCCCGGCGAGCTCCGCGCCGCATGGATGCGTGCACTCTGCCCCGACTGTGTCGTCCTGCACCTCACGGACGAAAATCCGCAGCAGCCGGAGGAGCATCCTGACTTCTGGGGCATCTGGGAACGCAGCCTCAAAGGCATCTTACCCGAGCCGGTGGACTTCGTCTTCGCCTCCGAGAGCTACGGCACGCGGCTGGCTGCCGTCCTCGGAGCCGAATTCATCCCCTGCGACCTGCCCCGTCAGACCTTCCCGGTCAGCGGCACCGCGGTGCGTCATGATCCCCGCGCCCAATGGGCCTTCCTGCCGCCGCCAGTGCAAGTCTATTACCGCCGTCGCATCTGCCTCTTCGGTCCTGAATCCTGCGGCAAGAGCACGCTCTGCGCCCAGCTCGCGGCGCACTTCGGCGGCAGCTGCGTCCCCGAATTCGCCCGCAGCTATCTCGAAGCCCTTGGCCGCGAGCCGATGGAAGCCGATATGCCGCTCATCGCCCGCGGCCAGATCGCCCAACAAGAGCGCCTCGAACACAGGGCCGGACGCTGGCTCTTCTGCGACACCGACGGCCTCAGCACCTGCATCTGGCAGGAACGCCTTTTCGGCCGCCGCGACCCGGTCCTTGAAGACCTCGCCACCAAGCCCGCCTGTGAACTCACCCTGCTCTGCGATACCGACCTCCCCTGGGTCGCCGATCCGGTGCGTTACCTCCCCGATGACCGCCAGCCCTTCCTCGATGCCTGCCGAGGCCGTCTCGACGCCGCCGGACGCCCTTGGCGCCTCGTCAGCGGCCACGGCGAAGCGCGGCTGCAAAATGCCATCGCCGCGATTCAAGAGTATTTCTCGCCGCAAGGAGATCCGACATGAACATCTCGCTGCCCTGGTGGCACGACTTCTACGACGAAACCATCGAGGCCGTCCTCCTCAACTCGGGCTCGGAGCAGGACAATCTCGCCCAGGCTCGCGCCCTGATGAGCTTGCTTGGGCTGGCTCCCGGCGCCCGGGTCCTCGATCAATGCTGCGGCAACGGCCGACTCAGCCTGCCCCTCGCCCGCCTCGGCTGCGAGGTGCTCGGGGTCGACCTCGCAGCCTGCTACATCGCCAAGGCCGAAGCCCGGGCCCGCGCCGAAGGCCTGAGCGTCCGCTTCCAGGTGCAGGACGCCCTCCTTTGGTCGGCGACGCCGCGACGCCAGGCCGTGATCAACATGTGGACTTCCTTCGGCTACAGCGACGACGACGAGGTGAATCAGCAGATGCTGCAGCGCGCCTTCGACTCGCTCGAGCCCGGCGGGATTTTCCTGCTCGACACCCTCAACCTGCCCGGCGTCCTTCATCATTTCCGTCCCCGCATGGAGAACCGTGTCCCCACACCCGAGGGCGAGATCCATCTCGAGCGCCTCACCCGCCTCGACTGGGATCGCGGCCTGATGCTGAAGGACTGGATCTACACCCTGCCCGATGGCCGCCGCCAAGTCAAACACAGCTCCACCCGCCTCTACCTGCCGCACACGATCATCGCCATGCTCCGCGACTGCGGCTTTGTGGACATTTCGATTTGGGGCGAACTCAACGGCTCGCCGCTCGGCATGGACAGCCTGCGACTCATCATGCAAGCCCGGAGGCCCTTATGATCCGCCACCAGGCTCCCGCCGACAATGAAGCACTGCGTCAATCCCTCTACCAGGGCCAGGTTTTCCTGCTCGAGGCCAACGTGGCCAGCCGCGCCCTCGGCCACGCCGTGCGCTGCCTTCTGCTCAAGCATTTCGGCGCCGATTACCGCTCGCTCGAGCACAGCGCCGACGGCGACGTCTTCTTCGGCCGCATGGGCCTCTCGCGTCGCGAGCTCTACCTCCAACCCGAACCGCAGCGACTCATCGCCCAGCTCGTCGCCAGCCTCGGTTTCGATCCCGCCCGCAGCGCCTGCGACCCCCTGCGCCTGCGCGCCATCCTGCACGACGGCGAGCAGAACCTCCGCGCCAAGGCGGTGTATTACCCCCATCGCGACACCTGGTACTCCCATTCGCAATCGCTGATCACCTGTTGGATTCCCCTCGACGATCTACCGCGCGAAGAGACGTTCGTCTTCTTCCCCGGGCAATTCACCCAGGCGGTGGCCAACAACTCCGAGATCTTCGACTACCAGCGCTGGGTCGAACGCGACTGGAACCTCAAGATCGGCTGGCAGCACAAGGACGACGGCCTGACCGCCCAATATCCCGAGCTTACCGGAGCCTTGCCCGAAGACGCGGCCAAGATCGGTTTCTCCTGTCGCCGCGACCAGGTGCTGCTTTTCGCTGGGCACCACTTGCACCAGACCCTGCCGCAGTCCCGCGGCCGCAACCGCTTCAGCCTCGACTTCCGCCTCGTCCAGCTCGACGACCACGAAGCTGGACGCGGCGCCCCCAACGTCGACAACCGCTCCACCGGATCGGCCCTGCCACACTACATCAACTGCGCCGCGGCGCTGCGCGCCTAAAGAAGCAGAGCGCGGAGCTTTTGCACTCCGCGCTCTGGGCCCATTCAGCCGCGCTGGCAAGCAAAAGGGACCGAAGATGCTGAAGATCGAGAACTCAACACATATAACGGCGACGTGCCAGATCGGACTCGTAGCGCGCCCGCTCGATCGCTTGACGGCGCACGCGGTCACGCTCTTCGCTTCGACTCTCCAGTTCTTTCGGGACAGCCAATGCCGCTTCCAGTGTGAGCGGGGTCATGACCGCCACGAGCAGTCGGCCGATCGCCGCGATCAGGGTAGCCGGCGCTGGCCGAAGTGGGTCCCTGCCGATGCGGGACGGGCGGCCGAAAATCAAAGGAAACCCATGGCGGCGAGCGATGATTTGGCGACCAATGACGGCAATGTCTTGATCCTACGGACAACTTCTATTGATACGCGAACACGGAAAGGAATCCGATCAATAGCGCCTGCTATCAATGGGGGACGGAAAGTCCAAGGATCCTGGTTCGCGCGAGAAGGGCGGCGACCGTTTCCCGGTGCCCCTACCCCACCCACTGGCGTGCGTTGCGGAACATCCGCAGCCAGGGCGAATCATGCCAGCCGCGCGACTCCCAGTCGGCCGGGTGCCACGACATCTGCACGCTGCGAAAGACACGCTCCGGGTGCGGCATCAGGATCGAGAAGCGACCGTCAGCGGTCGTCACGCCGGTCACGCCGGCCGGCGACCCGTTCGGGTTGTACGGATAGACCTCGGTCGCCTTCCCCGCCGGGTCGATGAAGCGCATGGCCAGCAGCGCACGCGCCTGCTGCTCGGCGGTAGCGAAGACCGCCCGTCCCTCGCCGTGTGAAACGACCAGCGGCAGCCGGCTGCCGCCCATGCCGGAAAAGAAGATCGACGGCGACGCCAGCAATTCGACCATCGTGAAACGCGCTTCGAACTGCTCGACCCGGTTGCGCTCGAAAAGCGGCCAGTCCTCTGCCCCCGGAATCATGTCCTTGAGCGCGCTCATCATCTGGCAGCCGTTGCAGACGCCGAGGGCAAAGCTGTCGGAACGTGCGAAGAAAGCCGAAAAGCCCTCGCGCGCACGATCGTTGAAGAGGATCGTTTTCGCCCAGCCCTGGCCGGCGCCGAGTACGTCGCCGTAGGAAAAACCACCACAGGCAACGGCACCCTTGAACTCGGCGAGCGCCACGCGGCCGGTGAGAACATCGCTCATGTGCACGTCGATGGCGGCAAAACCGGCACGATCGAAAGCCGCCGCCATCTCGACGTGGCCATTGACGCCCTGCTCGCGGAGGATCGCCACGCGCGGGCGCGCGCCGGTGTTTATGAACGGCGCGGCGATGTCGTCCGCCGGATCGAAGGACAGCGTCACCGACAGGCCGCTGTCGGCGGTATCGAGTATCCGGTCGTACTCCTGTTGTGCGCACTCGGGGTGGTCGCGCAGTTGCTGCATGCGGAAACTGGTCTCCGACCAGGCGCGCTGCACATCGACGCGCTTCTCGCTGAGCACCGCCTTGGCATTGCGGATGACCCGGATCTGGTCCCATGGATTGGGCGCGCCGATGAACTGTGTGCACGCACCGAGTCCGGCAGCGCGCAGGACGGCCATCACCTGACTGCGTTCGGCCCGTCGAATCTGGACCACCGCGCCGAGTTCCTCGCTGAACAGGGCGCGCATCAGGAACTCGAATGAACGGCCGCCGAGCAGGTTCGGGCGCTTCTCGTTGCCGTCGACGTCATTGATCAGCGCGTCGTAGCACAGCCCATCGGTGTCGATCGAAACACCGCAATGGGCGGCAAAGGCCATCTCGCAGACAGTGGCCCACAGGCCGCCATCGGCACGGTCGTGATAGGCGAGCAGCAGATCGGCGGCAGCGAGCTGGCGAACGGCGGTGAAGAAAGCGACCAGCCGGGCAGGATCATCGACGTCGGGAGCTTCGCTGCCGGTGGCGCCATGGACCTGCGTTAGCGCCGATCCGCCGAGGCGGTTGCGGCCACCGCCGAGATCGATCAGCAAGAGGTCGGTTTCGCCGGCATCGAGCTGGAGTTGCGGGGTCAGCGTCCGCCGCGCGTCGGCGACGCGCGCGAAGCCGGTGACGATCAGCGACAGCGGCGACACGACCTGCTTCTGACTGCTGTGGTGTGGGTAGTGCTCGTCTGCGGCGTCGGCCCAGGCGCTACGCATCGACAGGGAATCCTTGCCGACGGGAATCGCGACACCGATCTGCTGGCAAAGGTCGGACACCGCCCGCACCGTGTCGAACAGGCGCGCATCCTCGCCGGGGAAACCGGCGGCGGCCATCCAGTTGGCCGACAGCTTGACATCGGCGAGCGTCGCGATGTCGGCCGCAGCGATATTGGTCAGCGCTTCGCCGACTGCCATACGACCTGAAGCCGGTGCGTCGATCACCGCCAGCGGCGCGCGTTCGCCGATCGCGAAGGCTTCGCCGAGGTAGCCGCGAAAAGCCATCAGCGTCACCGCGACGTCGGCACAGGGTACTTGCCAGGGCCCGACCATCTGGTCACGCGCGGTCAGGCCGCCGACGCTACGGTCACCGATGGTGATCAGAAAGGTCTTGTCGGCTACCGCCGGCAGGCGCAATACACGATAAGCGGCTTCCTTGAGGTCTACCGCGGTGGCATCGAAAGGCACTGCCAGCGGCGGCAGATGCGTGACGTTACGCGTCATGCGCGGCGGTTTGCCGAGCAGCGCGTCCATCTCCATGTCCACCGGATGATTGTCGAAATGAGTGTCGGCGACCACCAGTCGACCATCGCTCCTGGTCACGCCGACGACGGCAAACGGGCAACGCTCACGCTCACAAAAAGCCGAAAACTCGGCCAGCCGGCCGGGCGCGATGGCCAGCACGTAACGCTCCTGCGCTTCGTTGCACCAGATCTCGGCCGGCGACATTCCCGGTTCCTCGATCTGCACGGCGCGCAGTTCGAAGCGCGCACCGCAGCCGGCGCCATGCGCCAGCTCGGGCAAGGCATTCGAGATGCCGCCGGCACCAACGTCATGGATTGACAGGATCGGATTGCCGTCGCCGGCAGTCGACCCGTCGCCGGTCGGCGCACCCCTCTGCCAGCAACGGTCGATGACCTCCTGCGCGCGCCGCTGGATCTCGGGGTTGCCGCGCTGCACCGAAGCAAAGTCGAGATCCTCGCTGTTGCTGCCCGTCGTCATCGAGCTGGCGGCGCCGCCGCCAAGGCCGATCAGCATGCCCGGCCCGCCGATCTGGACGAGCAGCGTACCGGCCGGCAGCGTCTCGGCCTTGAACGACTGGCTGGCCGAAATGTTGCCGACGCCGCCGGCGAGCATGATCGGCTTGTGGTAGCCGCGCAGCAACCGCTCGTCGCCACTGCCGGTGAACTGTTCGTAAGTGCGAAAGTAGCCCGCCAGGTTCGGGCGACCAAACTCGTTGTTGAACGCCGCCGCGCCGATCGGCCCTTCGAGCATGATCGCCAGCGGCGATGCGATGCGGGCCGGGCGGCCGTAGTCAGCGGTCTCGCGCTCCCAGGGCTGTGGCGCCTCGGGAAGGTTGAGGTTGGACACCGAGAAACCACACAAGCCGGCCTTCGGCTTCGAGCCACGACCGGTGGCGCCTTCATCGCGAATCTCGCCGCCGGAGCCGGTCGCCGCCCCCGGAAAAGGCGAAATCGCCGTCGGGTGGTTGTGCGTCTCGACCTTGGCCAGAATGTGCGTCAGCTCTTCGCCATAGGCATAGCGGCCGTCGGCGCCGGGATGGAAACGCGCCACGCTGGCGCCGGCGATCACCGACGAGTTGTCGGTATAGGCGACGATGGTTCCCGCCGGCTGCGCCTGATGCGTTTCACGGATCATGCCGAACAGTGTTTCGCTGCGCGCCTGCCCGTCGATCACCCAGGAGGCGTTGAAAATCTTGTGCCGGCAGTGCTCGGAGTTGGCCTGCGCAAACATCATCAGCTCGACGTCGGTGGGATTGCGCTGCTCATTGACAAACAGGTCGAGCAGATAATCGACTTCGTCTTCCGACAAGGCGAGCCCCAGCTTCGTATTGGCTTCGACCAGTGCGGCGCGACCGCCGGCCAGCAGATCGACACGAGTCAGCGCCCGCGGCGGAAAGTGGCAGAACAGATCGGCGGTTGGCGCGAAGTCGTCGAGCACCGCTTCGAGCATGCGATCGTGGAGCAGATCGGCTAGCCGCCCTTTGTCGGCTGACGACAGTCGGCCGCGCCTGGCCTCGAGGCGATAGGCAATTCCGCGTTCGATGCGCTCGATGGCGTGCAAGCCACTATTCCAGGCGATGTCGGTGGCTTTCGAAGACCACGGCGAGATCGTCCCGATGCGCGGCGTGACGAGGAACAGTTCGCCGCGTTTGCCGTCATCGCTGCCCGCCTGCGGGCGCTGGTCAAGCAGCGCCGCGAGTTGCCGGGTTTCGTCTTCGGTCAACGGGTGCCGGGCGGCGGCAAAATGCCAGTACTCGGCGGTCACGAGACGCACTCCCGGCACAGCGGCGGCCAGGCTCTGCTGCAGGCGCTGCAGGCGGAAAGACGAAAACGCGGGCGATCCGCGGAGAAAAAGGAGGTCGGCCATGGCGCGCGGCTGAGAAGGGCAGGCAAGCCTGCGTTGAAGGAAACGGCGGCGAGGCGCGATTATAGCCGACCGCGAGAGTGCTCCGCCGGGTCTACGAGGGTTACACGGAATTGCTTGGCGTAGTCCCTGTCCCGACTGATGCAGCGTAGATACCGGATTGATGACCAGCACACCCTCGCCTGCGCAGCGGATTACAATCGAGCCGACTCTCCCGCTTTGCACCTCGTGAACTTGTTCCAGGATCCGGCCATGAAAACAGCAGTCCGATCACAAGCCCTTTTTTGCGCCGCTGACCTGCGCACGATCGAAACCGTCGCCGCCGACCAGCCGCTGATGCAGCGCGCCGGGCTGGCCGCCGCCGATCTGGCAACCTCGCTCTGCCGGCTGCAGGGCGCCTCGCTGCTGATCCTCGCCGGGCCGGGCAACAACGGTGGCGATGCTTTCGTCGCCGCCCGCCACCTGCGCGAGCGCCGCTTTGCCGTGCACCTGGTGTTCGCCGGTGAAATCAGCCGTCTACCCGATGATGCCGCCGCGGCGTACCGGCGCTTCATCGACGACGGCGGCAGCCTGCTCGACGGCATTCCCTCCGGGCAGCGCTGGTCGCTGATCATCGACGGCCTGTTCGGCATCGGACTGCAGCGGCCGGTCAGCGGCCTCTACGCCGACCTCGTGGCCACCGCCAATGCGCTCGCCGCCCGTGACCGCTGCCCCCTGCTTGCTCTCGACTGCCCGAGCGGTCTCGACGCCGACACCGGCAAGCTCTGCGGCACGACGATCCGCGCCAGCCACACGATCACCTTCATCGCCGGCAAGCCGGGCCTGTACACCGGCGACGGTCCGGACTACTGCGGTGCGATCTCGGTCGCCGCGCTCGACCTCGACGCCGAGCGCCTGGCTCAGCCGACTGCGCGCACGATAGGCAGCGACCTGTTTGCCGACTGGCTGCGCTCGCGCGCCAGGAACAGCCACAAGGGCAGCCACGGCAGCGCCGGCATCCTTGGCGGCGCGAGCAGCATGGTCGGCGCCGCTTTCCTGGCCGGCCGCGCAGCGCTCAGGCTGGGCAGCGGGCGCGTCTATGTCGGCCTGATCGATCGCCAGGCGCCGGCGATCGACCCGCTGCAGCCCGAACTGATGCTGCGTCCGCCCGATTCCTTGCTGGCTACCGGCCTGACCGCGCTCGCCTGCGGGCCGGGGATGGGCGCCGGCGACGACGCGAGGGTCTTGCTCGAACGAGCGTGCGGGCTGGACATCCCGCTGCTGCTCGACGCCGACGCACTGAACCTGCTGGCCGGCGAAAAACGGCTGCAGGAAGTCCTGGCTGAACGTGGGCAGCGGAGCTCGCCGACGCTGCTCACGCCGCACCCGACCGAAGCCGCCCGCCTGCTGGCTTGCGATACCGCCGCCGTGCAGGCCGACCGCGGCGCCGCGGCGCGGGGACTTGCCTCCCGCTACCAGGCCGTGGTGGTGCTCAAGGGCTGCGGCAGCATCGTTGCCACGCCCGACGGTCGCTGGTTCGTGAACACCACCGGCAATCCCGGCCTGGCATCCGCCGGCACCGGCGACGTGCTCAGCGGGCTGACCGTCGCGCTTCTCGCGCAAGGGTGGCCGGCGTTGGAAGCGCTACTGGCTGCGGTGCACCTGCACGGCACAGCCGCAGACCAGGCGGTCGCCGGCGGCTGCGGGCCGATCGGGCTGACTGCCGGTGAGATCATCGCCAGTGCACGCGCCTGTTTCAACCGCTGGATCGTCTGAGAGAGGTCAGGCACATCGCCGCAGCTTCTTCCAGGCCGAGTTGAAAGTAGCGCTTCTGGGCCGTTCTGTCCTTGAGAGAAATGGTCATGCTCTCGAGGTCTTTCGGGCGCAGCACGTGTAAAGGTTTGGCGTAATAGCGCTTGCCACCGATTTCGGCGCTCTGTTGACCCATTGCCTTGAGCATCTCGTTGATCAAAGTCGCCTGCGCGAAGATCCGTGTGTTGGGCAAGGTGAGCTGCATGTCGCTGACCAACAGGTGAGTGTCGATGCTGTTGAACGGCAGCGTGAACGACTTCGCGTGGTAGAGTTTGTCGAGTTCCCGGTGATAGTCGTAATCGGTGAAGTCTACGGCAATGATCTCGTCGACCTGATCGTCTTCGAACAGCGTCCGCAGCGGAGAATTGTCCAGATAGCCGCCCTCGATGTAGTACTCGCCATCAATGGTGATCGCCTTGAAATAGGGGATGGTCGTGATGCCGGCGAGGAAGGCGTCCATGAAGACGTCCAGGCTGGCATCGTCGACGGTGGTCAAAATCTGATTGACGTTGAAGACCCGGCCCTGCCGTCGGCTCAGGTTGGTGGCGCGAATGTCCCAGCGCAGCGTCTTGAGATGGTCGGCGAGCAGCGCGCGCCGCCGGACGTCGTCGAGCAGCAGCGACTTGCGGCAACGGTCCTTGTCAACAGTGAACAGATGCGTGCCGTTGGGCAGAAACGACGGCCGCAAGCCGAGAAAACCGGCAAGAACATGGAAGATGTCGGACACGTCGAGCCTGACCGTACGCGTCAGCACCGGCGGCAACTCCTCGCTCTGCCAGTCCCACAGCAAGTAATCGACGACGATGTTGTTGCCCGAACTGGTCGAGGCAATGTGCACCACGGGGACGTCGTTTCTCTTCAGCCACACCAGCACACCTTCGGTGTAGAAGCTCCGATAGCCGCCGCCCGAGGCGACGAAACCGTATCTGGCATGCCCTTTCCTCCTCGCATGGATGATGTCCTGGCGGGCGCCAGTATTCGGAAACAGTTTGCCACAGTTCCGACATGTCGGGACGCGAGGCGCGTACGTTCCGGCGACCAGGTGCAGTCAGGATTCTGCGCTGTCGGCGCATGCCAATGCCTGGGTTTGTTCGCCAAAAGCAGAGAAGATCAGGGTAATGCGCAGTCCCCCGGTCACCGGGTTGGCGAGTTCGATCCGGGCGCGGTGGAGTTCGGCGATCTCGCGCACGATCGCCAGGCCAAGGCCGCAGCCGGCGCCTGACGATCCAGGAAGCCGGTAGAAGCGCTCGAATATCCGGCTGCACTCGGCGGCGGGAACCCCCGGTCCGTTGTCCTCGACCTCGAGAAATGGGAATTGGTCGCGGATGCCGCTGCGCACGGTTACCACTCCATTGACGGGAGTGTAGCGGACGGCGTTGTCGATGACGTTGGCAAGAGCTTCGCGGAGCATCCAGGGAATCCCTTTAACGGTGGCGGATTCAATGTCAAAGCCAAGGTCGATTCCCTTGGCGAGCGCACGGTCGAGGAAGATGGACGCCGCCTCCTCAAGCAGAACGGCAAGGGAGAGCGGCTCAAGGGGCTGAATAGCCGCGGCACCAGGTTCGGCGCGGGCATAGATCAAGAGCTGATCGACCAGGTGGCCGATCCGTCCAGCGGCATCCTCGATCCGCGCAAGACGATCTGGGTCCGACTCAAAGCGCCCCCCCAGAGTGGCGAGTTCAATCTGGGTCTGCAGGCCAGCCAGCGGCGTTCGCAACTGATGGGCGGCATCGGCGAGAAAGCGCTGCTGCGCCTCGGCCGCTGAGCGCAGGAGGACGAACAGTTCATTGAGACGCGACAGCATCGGCCAGATTTCCCGCGGTGTCGGCTGGACATTGATCTCCCGCAGGTCGCTCGGGGAACGGGTGGCGATTTCTCGCTCGAGGGCGGCCAGGGGCGCCAGACCCTTTCTGACACCGACATATACTGCCAGAAAAGTAGCGACGATGACGATCAGATTGGGCAGGATCATTGCCGTCAGAACCTTCCGACTCGCTCGGTTCCTTTTGGAGAGCGTTTCGGCAACGGTGATGGTGATCTCGCTCAAAGGCGAGTCGATACGCTGCACCGCAGATCGAATCCAGGCACCTCGGAACCGCGTGTCCTTGAACTCCGGTTGGCCCTGGGCGGCGAGGCGCAGATCTGGCAGATCCGCGTCACCGGCGAGCAGGTGGCCAGATCCGTCACGGACGGCAAAATAGATCTTGTCCGAACCATCGCTGCGCAGCATTGCCTCTGCTTCGGACGAGAGCTTGACGCTTACTTGCGATTCACCCGTTTGTATGTGGGCAGCGATATCCAGCGCCGCGTCAGCGAGGGACTGGTCAAAGGCCGCGTCGGCGGTCTCCTTGGCCAGACGATAGTCCAGGAAGACGCTAATGGCGAAGACCAGCATCAAGGGAGCGAGGATGGCCAGGAGGAGACGCTGGCGCAGGCTGATCGACGGTCGTTCGTCGAGCACTTCAACTGGCAGCGGCATCGATGCGATAGCCAATGCCGCGGACCGTACGGACTTCTATGCGCCCGGCAGCCAGCTTGGCGCGCAGACGGGAGACATGCACCTCGATGGCGTTGGGCGTGATGTCCTTGTCCCAGCCAGCCAGACTCTGCACCAGCCGGTCCTTGCTGACCACCTTGGGCGATGCCATCAGAAGGATTTCGAGGATCGCCCACTCGCGGTTGGTCAACTCTAGTGCCTGGCCATCGACGCTCGCTGTGTGGCGGCCGGTATCCAGCGTCAGGTTGTCGTGGCACAGACAGGCATTGGCTATGGAGTGGGCGCGGCGAATCAGTGCCCGAATGCGGGCGCTCAATTCTGGCAGGCGAAAGGGTTTTGGCATGTAGTCGTCGGCACCTATATCCAGGCCCCTGATGGTGTCCTCCATGCTCCCGCGTGCCGAAAGGACGAGCACCGGCAAAGGGCTTCCTCTGGCGCGCAAGCGACGGATCAGAGTCAATCCATCGGCTTGCGGCAAACCAATATCGACCACCGCCAGATCGAAGCTCTCGGTTTGCAGCGAGGCCTCGGCGGCCTCCGCCGAATCGGCCACGTCTACCGTATAGCCAGCCTGCAAGAGTCCCTGTTTTAGACCACTCGCCACCAGCTTGTCGTCTTCGACCACCAGAATCCTCATCTGTCCTCACCGCCCCCCATGAGCGCAGAATATACCGGGCAACGGGCATGGGTGTGGCGAAGTCATTGCCCTGTCGCCGTGGCATCCTGCGGCTCCAGTCCGCCGGCCGGCTCCTTGTGCGCGATGCCGTAGTGACAGTCGATACAGGTCTTGCCGCCATTGGCCAGTTTCTGGTGTTGTTTCTGTGCGGTTCGGCCCTGCATCTCCGGGGCCATGGCCTTGACGTCGTGGCAATTTCGGCATTCGCGGGAATCGCTCTCCCTCATACGCAGCCAGACGCGTTTGGCGAGTTCGAGCCGGTGTTCCTCGAACTTCTCCTGAGTGTCGATGCGTCCTGCGAAGTGCTGGAAGACGTCGTTGGCCGCCATGAGCTTGCGGATCATGGTGTCCACGAACTCGTGCGGCACGTGGCAATCCGAACAGGTGGCCTTGACGCCAGTGCGGTTGCGGGCGTGGACGGTGTGACGGTATTCCTCGAAGTTGTTGTCACGCATTTCGTGGCACGAGGTGCAGAACTCCAGGGTATTGGTCTGCTCGAGGGAAATCTTGCCACCGGCACCGAGCAGACCACCGATCAGCATCAGAAACAGGGCTTCGAGCTCCAGCAGCCTGGCCCAGGGCCTTTGCTCACGAAAGCGTTGCCATAGGGATTTCATCGGATTCTCGGTAATTGTGGAGCGGCTGGCATCTTCCCGCATCGAAGCTTGCAAATACCTGACATGCCCTTGTCTGTTTTTCCAGGGGTCCGTAAGGTATTCGCAAGCCTTCGCGTTCTAAGGTGCCGGCAAACGCGGCAATGGGGTACCCCGTACCGCAAGCGCTTTTGTCACCCAGGGAGAAATCATGATTGCGATGAAGATGCCGCTTGCCGGCGAGTGGCGGCGGTGGGCGAGGTGGCCATGCGCCTCCACAGCCTTGTTGGCCAGCGTGCTTTTGGCCACCACGTTCAGCACCACAGCACAGGCAGTACCGAGCTATGCCCGCCAGACGGGTTCGGAGTGCGCCGCCTGCCACATCGGCAGCTTCGGACCACAGTTGACACCCTATGGCATCAGGTTCAAGGTCGGCGGCTACACCGATACTGACGGCAAGGACGGCAAGGTGCCCATCTCCGCCATGGCGGTGGCCAACTGGACCCGCAGCACCAAGGATCTGCCCGAAGCGCCCGCACACTTCAGCACCAACAACAATGCCGCCGTACAGGAAGTCTCGCTGTTCCTCGCCGGTCGACTCACCGACCACATTGGCACCTTCATTCAAGGCACCTATTCCGGGGTTGATCGCAAGTCCTTCCTGGATCAGGTGGACATCCGCTACGCCAGTACGCTCAACCTGGGCGAGCAGGAAGGCGTCGTCGGAATCTCGTTGAACAACAACCCGACGCTGACCGATCCGTTCAACACACTGGCCCAGTGGCGCTTCCCTTACACTGCCTCCGACTTCGGCTTCGGTACCGGCGCTGCGCCGCTGGTCGAGAACCTCGGCGGCAGCGTCGTCGGGATCAATGCCTATACCCTATGGGACAAGAATTTCTATGCGGAACTAGGGGTATACCGCGCGTTATCCGGCAACACCGTGAACAAGATCAACACCAGCCAGGTGGCCACTGCCACGATCGACCCTGGGAAATTCTCGGGCGTCGGGACCTACTGGCGCCTTGCTTATTTCAAGGACATGAAGCGCGACAACTTCAACGTCGGGGTGTTCGGTTTCAACGCCGGTGTCGAGAATGCAAACGATCCAGGTTCCGCCGACCACTACCAGGATCTGGGGATCGACGCCTCCTACCAGTTCCTCGGGAACCGGGAACACATCTTCACGGTGAATGCGAGTTACGTTTGGGAGAAACAGAACCTGAACTACACTTACAACGCCCTGGGCGCTTCGCAACATTCCACGGACACGCTCGACACCTTCCGTCTTGCCACTTCCTACCATTACAAGCAGACCTGGGGTGCGACGGCCGGCCTTTTCGACACCCGAGGCAGTTCCGACAACGGCCTTTATGGCAGCGTGTCGTACAACAACCGACCAGATACCTCCGGCTACATCCTGCAGGCCGACTGGACACCCTGGGGCAAGGAAGGCTCCTGGGGCGCCCCCTGGGCCAACGTCCGTCTTGGCCTGCAATACACCGGCTACACCCGCTTCAACGGCGGCAGCCACTACATCGACGAAGTAAACAATATCGACCGCAAGGCCACCGACAACAACACAACGATGCTGTTCCTCTGGTTGGCCATCTAATCGGGAAAGATGACATGAAGAGTATTGATTACACGAGGACTGCCGTTTTGGCCCTGGCCCTGGTGGTAGCAAGCGGGCAGGTCCTTGCGACGGGCGATGCCAAGCGCGGCGCCGACGCCTTTGCCGAGGAATGCGGCGATTGCCACAGCGCCATACCGGGCAAGAGCAAGAAGGGGCCGATGCTGACCGGCATCAATGGCCGCAAGGCCGGATCCGTGACCGACTTCGCCGGCTACTCGGAGGCCATGAAGCAGAGCGGCATCACCTGGTCAGCAGACAAGATAGACGCCTATATCGCAGCACCCAAAAAAGTGGTCCCCGGTGGCAAGATGAAGTACGACGGACTGGCCGACGCCGGCACGCGCGCCGACCTGGTTGCCTATCTCATGACGCTCAAGTGAGCTCGCGTTTGCATTCGCTCAAGGACTAGAGGCCGCACGCTGGAGTCTGCCAGTCACAGGTGACGGTGCTGCGCTTGCTCCCCAGTGGGCATCGAGACGCTGACCTCCGATCAATCCGCTTGCCTGTGCAGCGTAAACACGCTTGCTGCATGTCTTGACTCCGGGCTCCACTTTACTCGTCCGCCTGCCATGAAGATATCGCTGACCGGGATTACTTCCCGATTCAGCGCCACATCGACGCCACTCCATCGAGCGCCCGCAATGGGGTGCCGCCGATGTGCCTTACCACACAGTGCGCCACAGAAAAAAAGCGCATCATGGCGCTAGGTCCAGCGGTATGTCGTCATTTGCCTCAGCGAGCCGATTTTCCTGCTGTCGCGATTCTTGCTGCGTGACCAATGCAGGACCATTTCATGCTTCCACTGGAGGTGACGCGTGTCCACAAAAGGAAATGAGCACGCCATGAGTCGCCCATGAGCCCGCCTGGATCCGCTCTTTCCGGCGACGTAAGCGACCAAGTCTCGGCGTTGATCGACACCTTGCACACGAGTGCGCGACGCTTCGAGGAACCGACCGCAGGCGAGGTCGATACGCTGGCGGATGCTGACCGACGGACCTTCCTGCTGCGGCCCGGCCACGACCACATGCGTCGCACGAAGGCAGCGATCGTTAACGCACTGCCCGTGCCAGTCGCCCTGCTCGATGCCAACGGCTTGGTCGTCATGGTGAATGAGGCGTGGCGGCAATCTGCTGGCACGCCAGCGATTCAGGGCCCTGGTTGTCGGACTGGCGTCAATTACCTCGATCTGTGTGACCTCACCGCAGACGATGAGGCCACTGAAACTCAGCGGTCAGAGGCAGGCATCAGTTCGGTGTTGTGCGGCAACGCGAAGAGCTCTTCGATGGAATATCCCTGTCATTCACCGACGCAGCAGCGCTGGTTCATGATGACCGTAACCCCGCTGGCGAATGAGCATCCGCGTGGCGTCGTCGTCATGCACGGGAACATCATCGGCGTGCTCGGCATCGCCCGCGACCTTACCGAGCGCAAGTCAGCGGAAAACAGGATCGCTTACCTCAACCGCGTCCATGCCATGCTCAGCGGCATCAACACGCTGATCGTGCGCGTGCGTGAACGCGATGAGCTGTTCCGGGAGACGTGCCGGATCGCGTGCGATGCAGGCGGATTCCGCACGTCCTGGATTGGCCTCGTCGATCGGCGCACGATGAACATCGCCCTGGTCGCCTCGGCGGGCAATGACGAGGAACTGCTGGCCGCGACCAGGAACCGCCGGTCAGCGCTTGGCGGCACGACAAGTGCGCTGGTCGCAAGGGCGATCAGTGAGAAGGAAGCCGTCGTAGCCAACGACTCGGCAAGGGACCCGATGCTCATTTTCGGGGCGCAGGGCGCCGACACCGGTATCCGCTCGCTGGCCGTCCTGCCGCTGATGGTTGCCGATGAAGCGGTCGGCGTGCTCGTGCTGTACGCCGGCGAGCGCCACTTCTTCCACGCAGAAGAGCTGAAGCTGGTGACCGAACTGGCCCGCGACGTCGCCTTCGCGATCGATAACCTCGACAAGCAGAAGCGACTCGATTACCTGGCCTATTACGATCCACTCACTGGCCTTGCGAACCGCAGTCTGTTTCTCGAACGAGTAGCGCAGTACATCTGCAGTGCTGCTGGTAGGGGGCGCCAGCTCGCCATCGCCCTGATCGATCTGGAGCGCTTCAAGAACCTCAACGACAGCCTTGGCCAGCCAGCCGGCGATGCGCTCCTGCGGCAGGTGGCGGCGGGGCTGACCCGCACCACGGGCGACGCCAAGCTGCTGGCGCGCGTGGATGCCGACCACTTTGCGCTGGTCCTGCCGGAGGTCAATCCGGGCGGCAGTATTGCGCACCTGATCGAGAAGGTGATGGCTGCCTTTGTGGAGCATCCGTTCCGCCTCGACGACGCCATTTTCCGCATCGCCTTCAAGAGCGGCGTGGCGCTGTTCCCTGACGACGGTGCCGACGCCGATGCCTTGTTCATGAACGCCGAGACCGCGCTCAAGACAGCCAAGACCGCCGGCGATCGCTACCGGTTTTTCACGCCGCACATGACTGCGGCGGCGGCCAGCCAACTGACCATGGAAATCCAGTTGCGGCAGGCACTCGACAAGGACGAATTCGTTCTCCATTACCAGCCCAAGATCAGCCTGGCAAGCGGCAAGCTCACCGGCGCCGAGGCGTTGATCCGCTGGAACGATCCGCGCATGGGCCTGGTGCCACCAGGCCGCTTTATCTCTATCCTCGAGAAGACCGGGTTGATCTACGAGGTCGGCCGCTGGGCGCTGCGCCAGGCCGTCGAGGACTACCGGCGCTGGCGCAGCGCGGGCCTGGCGGCCGTGCGCATCGCGGTGAACGTGTCGCCGCTGCAACTGCGCAATCGCGGCTTCATTGCGGAGTAACGATGACGACGGTAAACAAACAGGCACGCATCCGCAGGGCGCAGTCCTGCGCGACGGACGCCCGTGCGGCGGTTGGCGAATTTCAGGCGGCGGTCGGGCAGCCGGACATGGCATTGGTGATCTTCTTTTGCTCCAACGAGTACGACCTGACCGTGCTGGCTGAGGAAATGAGGCGTTCATTTGCCGGAGTTCAGGTCGTCGGTTGCACGACAGCCGGGGAAATCGGACCCGCCGGTTACCGGGAACACAGCCTCACCGGGGCGAGCTTCCCGGCCGGAAGTTTCAGCGCGGTCAGCGGCGGCATCGACCACTTGCAGCAATTCGAGACTGCCGCGGGTCGTAAGCTTGCGCAGAGCTTGTTGCAAAGGCGGGAAATCCATGCCCCGCAAGCCAGTGCTGATGACAGCTTTGCCTTGCTGCTGATCGATGGTGCGTATTTCACGCCATCGTGACCGGTGATTTCACCAAAGCGTGACCGGCGTTTCACGAGAG
>NZ_FLQX01000114.1 GCF_900089955.1 Candidatus Accumulibacter aalborgensis
TCAGGCTCATTCCTGGGTGGAAATACGCGCCTCGTTCAGGCTCATACCACATTGGAAAAGGCTAGCAGTGAGCAGTTTCGACGCCCCGTGATACCATTCGCCACCGCCTGACAGCCATCTCAGGCACCGTCATCGAATCGATCACCGAGGAAAACCCCGTGTCCCTGATCATCACTGAAACACAGAACGCGATCGGCACCATCGTCATGAACCATTCGGCCAAGCGCAATGCCCTCAGCGAAGCGCTGATCTGCGAGATCACCATGGCCCTGGATTCCTTCCGCGAGCAGGGCATTCGCGCTGTCGTGCTGCGCGCTCCGGCCGGCACCAGGGTCTGGTCCGCAGGTCACGATATCAGCGAGTTGCCTACCGGCGGCCGCGATCCGCTCGGCTGGAGCGACCCGTTGCGGGTGTTGATCCGCGCCATCCAGGAATCCTCGGCACCCGTTATAGCCTTGATCGAGGGTGGCGTCTGGGGCGGCGCCTGCGAGGTTGCCATGGCCTGCGACATCCTGGTCGCCGCGCCCGAAGCGACCTTCGCCATCACTCCGGCCAAACTGGGTGTGCCCTACAACCTCGGCGGCTTGCTCACCGTGATGAACATGATTCCGCTGCCGGTGGCCAAGGAGATGCTGTTTACGGCGCAACCGATTCCCGTTGCCCAGGCTCTCAACCTCGGGGTGGTCAACTACGTCAAGCCGACCGACGAAATCGACCCCTTCGTGTATGGCCTGGCGGCCAGCATCGTGGCGAACTCACCGTTGAGCATCTCGGTGATGAAGGAGGAATTGCGGCTGCTATCGAGCGCGCGCTCGATCACGCCAGAACTATTCGAACGGATACAGGGTCTGCGGCGACTGGTATACGATAGCCATGACTATCGTGAGGGAATCACCGCTTTTGGCGAAAAGCGCAAGCCCCACTTTCGGGGGACTTGAGAAGTCATGACCGTTTGCCGGCCAGCAGTTGGGCCAGTTCGACGGCTGTCCGGACGCCCATTTTCTCGAAGAGATTGGCGCGATGGACTTCGACGGTGCGCATGCTGATCTGCAGTTCGTCGGCAATCACCTTGTTGAGTTTACCGGCCAACACCCGTTCCATGACCTGTCGTTCACGGGCGGTCAGTCGGCTGATCAGGGTGTTGATCGAATCGGCGCCCGACGCAGCGACGCGCTGGTTGGCGTCCAGCGTCAAGGCTTCGATGACCCGATTGACGAGTTCGTTATCGTTGCACGGTTTCTCGACAAAGTCGAACGCCCCTTTCTTGAGCGCCGAGACGGCCATCGGTACGTCACCGTGACCGGTCAGAAAGATCACCGGCAGCGTGCTGCCGCGCTCGCCCAGGAGATCGAAAAGTTCGGGTCCGCTCATGCCGTCCATGCGGATGTCGAGCAGGACGCAGCCGGCGAGGGACGAATTCCAGGCGGCCAGGAAGTCTTCGGCCGATGGATAACTCCGACAGGGAACACCGCGTGACTCAAGCAGCCAGCACAGCGAATCGCGGATCGCATCGTCGTCGTCGACAAGGTAGGCGTGAGAGGTCATTGCCGGTCAATCGGTAGCGTGATGAAGAAGATCGAGCCACCATCACGGTTGGCCTCGACCCACAGGCGGCCGTGGTGAAACTCGATGATCGAACGGCAGATGCTCAGTCCCATGCCCATGCCGTCCGCCTTGGTCGAGAAGAGCGGAGTGAACAGCTTCTCCTCGATTTCGGCCGGGATCCCGGGGCCTCGATCGACCACCCGGATCTCCATCTGATTGTCGAGTTGGCCGAGTTTGACGGTCAGCCGTCGTCGATCGGCAGGCCCGTCGCTCATCGCTTCGATGCCGTTGCGCATCAGGTTGAGCAGGACTTGCTGGAGCATCACCTGATCGGCCATCAGTTGCGGGCGCATGCCCTGGATTTCGCGGACGATACGCACCCCGCGACTCTTGGCAGCCCCTTCGATGAAGCCAATGCTGTCGTCGATGACTTCGGCCAGGTCGCAGGGGGCGAGCCGGGGTTCGCTCTTGCGCACGAAGTCGTGCACGCGGCGGATGATGCGGCCTGCACGCTGCGCCTGCACGGCAAGTTTTTCGAGCGCTTCCGTGAGCTGTGCGGCACTATAGTTGCCGGATGCGAGCTTGTTGAGGCAGCCGGCGTTGTAACTGGTGATCGCGGCGAGCGGCTGGTTGAGCTCATGCGCCAGCGTTGAGGCCATCTCACCCATGGTCACCAGGCGAGCGGTGACCTGCAGTTTCTCTTGCTGTTGGCGAGCGACCTCTTCGGCCTCCTTGCGCGCCGTGACGTCGATGATTGATCCCATCCAGCCGCTTTGCGTGCCATCGGCGTCGATCAGCGGCGCTTCGTAGATCAGCGCATCGAAACGGCTGCCGTCCTTGCGCATCAAGCGGATTTCAAACCCCTCCAGCGGCGCATTGCCCTCGAGCACCTTGTTGTGCAAGAGCAGCGTCCGCTCCATTTCTTCCGGCGCCCAGTACGGCATGGGCGGTTCCCTGCCGATCAGTTCAGCGGCGCTGAAACCGACCATCTGCAGGAAAGCCGGATTGGCGTAGGTCACCCGGCCGTCGAGATCGCGCGCCCGCATGCCGACCCACAGCGAGTCCTCCATTGCCTTGCGGAAAGCGTACTCCGAGCGCAGGGCCTGTTCAGCGGCGAGGCGCCTCTTGATCAGTCCGCGCACCGCCCACAGGCTCCAGAAAACAGCCGCGGCGAGAATGATGATCAGCGTCGCAATCAGGGTCTG
Source organism: Candidatus Accumulibacter aalborgensis (assembly GCF_900089955.1). GTDB lineage: Bacteria > Pseudomonadota > Gammaproteobacteria > Burkholderiales > Rhodocyclaceae > Accumulibacter > Accumulibacter aalborgensis. The sequence continues at coordinate 2,751 of NZ_FLQX01000114.1, forward strand.
CGCCACGTTGCCTGCGCCACGATAGGCGGTGACCTGCAGGACCATGCCATAACCAGGCGGGTCCAGGGTCACCGGGTAGCTCAGCGTCGTTGGCGAGGCGTCGACCCTGGACTTGCTGGCCAGCGGACTGCCATTCCCGTCGACAATACGCACCTGGTATTTCTCGGCGAACCACCACGGGACCTGCTGCGTGAGCAGAGCAGTGAGCGAGTAGACGGCCAACAAGGTCCCGCGATAGTGCCCCGCATTGAAGATCGGCACATAGACCTCGAACTGCGCTCCGTCTGACCCCTGATAGGCATCGCTATAGATCGGCTTGCCGAGCCGGGCGAGTTCGACGGAACGTTTGACCGGGTTCTCGGCGAGCGCCTCCTGCCCGACCCGCGGGAGGCTTGGCGTCGGCATGCCGTACACTGCCCTGGACGCCTCATCGAGCCAGAGCAATTGCCGGATCTCCGGGTTGTTCTTGAGAATGTGACGGGCACGCAGATCGAAAAGCTCGTGCTGGCTCTTTGTCCGCGCCAGATCGAGGGCAAGTTGCTGCAGTTGGTCGGCGTGGCCCTCGATGTGAAAACGGAGGCTCTGTTCGAGCCAGAGGACATCGGCAATCAGCGTCGAACGCTGTTCGTCGATTTCGTTCCGCTGCAGCAACCAGAGCAGAGCGATCAACAGGACGAGCAGCAAACCGACCGCTACCTTGAGGAGCGACAAATACCAGGTCGACCATCTTGACCACTTCAGCGCAGCAGCTCGTCGGCGGTCGCCTGGATAGGGAAGGGAGGCCTCGTTCATGGCGGCCCATCTTACCCAAGTTCAGGCGGGAGCGGGGAGCGAGGAATCGTGGCGGAGAAAAGAGGCCTGCCAGTGCGTTCACGGCACAGCGCGGTATTGCGGATTTCCACAATATGCGCTGCGCGTTTTTTTTGTGATATTGGCGTCCGCATCAGGGCATTGCCAAATTTCACAACCAAGTACTCAATGGAGGAGACAAACCATGAAGATTTCCACGCTGCTTTTCGGCCTGGTCGCCAGTACCCTGTCCGCCGTGCCGCTGGTGGCCATCGCTCAACAGCCGATCGTCATCAAGTTCAGCCACGTGGTAGCCAACGATACACCGAAGGGGCAGGGCGCCGAGTTCTTCGCCAAGCGAGCCAGCGAGCTGACCAAGGGCAAGGTCAAGGTCGAGGTGTACGCCAACTCGACGCTGTACAAGGACAAGGAGGAACTGGAAGCGCTGCAACTCGGTGCGGTCCAGATGCTCGCGCCGTCGCTGGCCAAGTTCGGCCCGCTCGGTGTAAAGGAATTCGAAGTCTTCGACCTGCCGTACATCTTCGACAACTACGCCGAGCTGCACAAGGTGACGCAGGGGGCGATCGGCAAGAACCTGCTCAAGAAACTGGAGCCGAAAGGCGTGACGGGCCTGGCCTACTGGGACAACGGCTTCAAGTCCTTCTCGGCGAACACGCCGATCCTCATGCCGGACGACCTCAAGGGACTGAAAATGCGCATTCAGTCGTCGAAGGTGCTCGAAGCACAGATGCGAGCGCTCAAGTCGATTCCGCAGGTGATGGCTTTCTCCGAGGTCTATCAGGCGCTCCAGACCGGCGTTGTCGATGGTACCGAAAACCCGATTTCGAACCTGTATACCCAGAAATTCTACGAAGTTCAGAAGCACCTGGCGCTGACCGATCATGGTTACCTGGGCTACGCCGTGATCGTCAACAAGAAGTTCTGGGACGGCCTGCCGGCGGACGTTCGCGGCCAGGTTGAACAGGCGATGAAGGAGGCGACCGATTTTGCCAACAAGGTCGCCAAGGAGGACGCCGACAAGCAACTCGAACTGGTGAAGAAGAGCGGCAAGACCGAAGTCCATGTGCCGACCGCCGCCGAGCGTCTGGCCTTCAAGAAGGCACTGGTGCCGGTCCATAAGCAGATGGAATCGCGCATCGGCAAGGATCTCATTCAGTCCGTGTACAAGGAAACCGGATTCGATCCGAGCAAGTTCTAAGCGAGTGAAGAGCACGAAAGCAGCCCGTTGGGACACCAGGCCCAGCGGGTTTTTTTCAGGCAGACGGGGATTTTCTGGGGGACTTGTGAATGAAAATACTTGATCACCTCGAGGAATGGCTGATCACCTTCCTCATGGGCGCGGCGACGACGATCATCTTCATCGCCGTCGTGCATCGCTACGCGGCCGGATATGAGATTCCGGTCTTGCAGGATTGGCTGCTGTCGTTGAATTTCGGATGGGCGCAGGAACTGTGCATTATCATGTTCGTCTGGATGGCCAAGTTCGGCGCGGCCTACGGCGTTCGCACCGGTATTCACGTCGGCGTTGACGTGATGATCAATCGATTGGACGACCGCTGGCGCGCCAAGTTCGTCGTTTTCGGCCTGCTGGCCGGTGCTTTGTTCACCGGCGTGGTCGGCTCGCTCGGGGCGCACTTCGTGTGGGAAAATGGCGCGCACCATGCCATTTTCAAGTTCCTTGGCATGGATCTTGGAGATCTCTACGAGGGGCCGACGACGCCTGACCTCGAGTGGCCAACCTGGATCGTCTACAGCGCCATCCCGCTGGGTTCATCGCTGATGTGTTTCCGTTTCCTGCAGGTCACGGTGAGCTTCCTCAGGACTGGCGAGTTGCCGCATCATGATCACGGCCATGTCGACGGAATCGAAGAAGAGCCCGGGGTGGACGAGGTCAGCGTCTTCGAGATGGAGGACAACCTGCATCCCCATGACCGGACGTACGAGAAACGTCATCCGGAAGACAAGTCGGGCAATGGAGGCCAGCAACCATGAACGCGATCATCATCTTTACACTGCTGCTGTGCCTGATGCTGACCGGCATGCCGATCTCGATTTCGCTAGGCCTGACGGTGCTCAGTTTCCTGTTCATGTTCACCGAAGTCCCGCTCGAAGCCGTCGCTCTCAAGCTGTTCACCGGCATCGAGAAGTTCGAGATAATGGCCATTCCGTTCTTCATCCTGGCCGGCAACTTCCTGACCCATGGCGGCGTGGCGCGACGGATGATCAGGTTCGCGACGAGCATGGTCGGCCATTGGTACGGCGGTCTGGGTCTCGCCGGCGTTCTCGCCTGTGCCTTGTTTGCCGCCGTTTCGGGGTCGTCACCAGCGACCGTCGTGGCGATCGGCTCGATCCTCATGCCGGCGATGGTCAAGGCCGGTTTTCCGAAGCGTTTCGGTGCCGGCGTGATCACCACCTCCGGGGCGTTGGGCATCCTGATTCCACCATCGATCGTGATGGTCATGTATTCGGTCGCCACCAATACCTCGGTCGGCGCGCTGTTCATGGCCGGCGTGATCCCGGGAATTGGTCTGGCGATGACCTTGGGCGGCGTGACCTGGTATCGCGCGCGGAGCAACAACTACCCACGCATGGCCAAGTCGTCGGGTGCTGAGCGCTTCAAGGCTTTTCGCGAATCGGCCTGGGGCTTGCTGCTGATTGTCATCGTCATGGGCGGGATCTACAGCGGCATCTTCACGCCGACCGAGGCAGCGGCGATGAGCGCGGTCTACGCCTTCATCGTTGCCGTCTTCGTCTACAAGGACCTGTCGCTGAGCGACGTGCCGCGGGTGCTGCTCAACTCGGCGAACATGTCGGCGATGCTGCTCTACATCATCACCAACGCCGTGCTCTTCTCGTTCATCATGACCAACGAGAACATCCCGCAGACGCTGGCCGACTGGATGCTGGGCCATGGTCTCGGGCTGATCGCCTTCCTGTTGGCGGTGAACGTGATCCTGCTGCTGGCCGGCAACTTCATGGAGCCGTCGTCGATCGTGCTGATCTTCGCGCCAATCCTCTTTCCGGTAGCGATCAAGCTGGGGATTGATCCGGTGCACTTCGGCATTTTGATGGTGGTGAACATGGAAGTGGGCATGTGCCATCCGCCGGTCGGCCTCAACCTCTATGTAGCTTCCGGGATTACCAAGATGGGGATTACCGAACTGACCATAGCAGTCTGGCCCTGGTTGCTGTCGATGCTCGCCTTCCTGATCCTCATTACCTATGTCCCGATCATTTCGACCTGGCTGCCGACCAGGCTGGGCATGATGTAGACGTCGGCACGCAGGGGCGCAGAACGCTGCGCCCCTGCCGGCGGCGTGGGCGCGCGTACGGGGAAACCCGCACGCGCGCTTTGCATTTCGCGCCCCGGCCGGCATTCCTGCCCGAGTCTTGGTATAATCTCGGGTTGTTTCTCTACCGATATGATTTGTCGCTGTTTTTATTCACCTACTTCCCTTTGGAGGATGAGTCATGGCCATCGAACGTACGCTTTCCATCATCAAACCGGATGCCGTTGCCAAGAACGTGATCGGCAAGATCATCTCCCGTTTCGAGACCAATGGCCTGAAGGTCATTGCCGCCAAACTGGCCTGGCTGTCGCCGCAGGAAGCCGGCGCTTTCTACGCTGTGCACAAGGAGCGGCCGTTCTTCAACGATCTGGTTTCGTTCATGATTTCCGGACCGGTGATGGTGCAGGTGCTCGAAGGCGAGAACGCGATCGCCAAGAATCGCGAACTGATGGGTGCCACCGACCCGAAGAAGGCCGAGGCGGGAACGATACGCGCCGACTTCGCCGAGTCGATCGATGCCAACGCCGTCCATGGTTCCGACGGCGAAGAAACGGCGAAGGTTGAAATAGCTTTCTTCTTCCCGGCCATGACCGTCTATTCCGGCCGCTGAGTCGAAGGCTCCGTTTTAGATGACTGTCAATCTGCTCGGTCTTGATGCTGCTGGGCTGACAGCCTTTTTCGCCGCACAGGGCGAGAAGCCCTTTCGCGCCAGGCAGGTGTTGCGCTGGCTGCATCGCTTCGGGCAGGGCGATTTCGATGCCATGACCGACATCGCCCGCAGTCTGCGCGAGAAGCTCGGGACGGTTGCCAGGGTGCTGCCGCCGACCGTTGTCGCAGACCGGGTCGCGGACGACGGCACGCGCAAATTCCTGTTTGATGTCGGCGGCGGCAATGCCGTCGAGTCTGTGTTTATCCCCGAGGAGGGCCGTGGCACGCTGTGCATTTCCACACAAGCGGGTTGCGCACTCGACTGTTCCTTCTGTTCGACCGGCAAGCAGGGCTTCAATCGCAACCTGACCGTCGCGGAGATCGTCGGTCAGTTGTGGCAGGCCAGGCACGCGTTGGGTGCTTACGATGCAAGAGATGTCGACGCACGCCAGCAGGACGGGCGCGTGATCAGCAATGTCGTACTGATGGGCATGGGGGAGCCGCTGGCCAACCTCGACAACACGGTGACCGCCCTGCGCCTGATGCTTGACGACAACGCCTATGGCCTGTCGCGCCGCCGGGTTACGGTGTCCACCTCAGGTCTGGTACCGGCCATGGATCGCCTGCGCGACGAGTGCCCGGTCGCCCTTGCGGTCTCCCTGCATGCAGCCAACGATCGCCTGCGCGATGAGTTGGTGCCGATCAACCGGAAGTATCCGCTAGCGGAGTTGCTGCCCGCCTGCCTGCGCTATCTCGAGAAAGCGCCGCGCGATTTCGTGACCTTCGAATACGTGATGCTTGACGGAGTGAATGATTCCGACTTCCAAGCGCGCGAATTGCTGGCCTTGACCCGTAATGTGCCCTGCAAATTCAATCTGATCCCCTTCAACCCGTTTCCCGGCTCGCCCTATAGGCGCTCGTCGGTAGCGCGCATCCGGCGTTTCGCCGAGATTCTGATCGACGCCGGGGTGGTCACCACGACCCGCAAGACGCGTGGTGACGACATCGATGCCGCCTGTGGTCAGTTGGCCGGGCAGGTGGTCGACCGAACCCAGCGTACGACGGGGCACCGTACGTTTCCTCTCCACCTTGAGGGACGTGAGGTCTGCCGATGAGGAGGGTGGCCCTGACGATTCTCGCCTTGTGCTACCTTGCTGCCTGCTCCTCGGCCAGCGTTTCTCCGGTCAGCAAGCCAAAGGACCCCGAGGAAGAACTCGACTCACGCCGACCGACGGCGCCCCGCGACGTGCGTACGCGGGCCAAGCTGCATACCGAGCTGGGCTCTCTCTATATTCAGAACGGCAACCTGGCGGTGGCGCTCGAAGAGCTGATCATCGCCATCGATATCGACCCGAACTATGCCAAGGCCTACGGTACGCGCGGCGTGGCGCACTTCCGCATCCGCGAGATGGAACTCGCTGATCGCGATTTCCAGCGCGCCCTGAGTCTTGACAGCGGAGATCCCGACATCAACAACAATTACGGCTGGTTTCTCTGTCAGGTGGGCCGAGAGCGAGAGGCCATACCCTTCCTGCAGCGGGCGATCAAGAACCCTTTGTACGAAACTCCCGACCGGGCCTATCTGAATGCGGCCGACTGTTACGCAAAGCTTGGCGAACTGGACAAAGCCGAGGCCTATGCCCAGCAGAGTCTGCGTATCGCACCCGATAGCGCGCAGGCTCTGCTGAAGCTCGCCGATATCAACTATCGGCGCGGCGATCTGCAGTTGGCCAGTGAGCAACTCTCGGATCTTGTGCGCAGGGTGGAACCGAGCGCCGAAGCGCTGTGGTTGCTGATCCGCGTTGAGCACCGACTGGGTAATCGTACGGCTGAAGCGCGCTACAGTAGTCAGTTGCGGCGAAAGTTCCCGCTCTCGCCTGAATCCCAAGACCTGTTGCGAGGCCATTTCGAATGAGCGAACAATCCCTGGTTTCAACCTCGGCAGGGCAGGGGCCGTCAGTTGGACAGAGTGAGTCCGCCGTGCAGGCGACCGGCGAGCCCCCGACGCCTGCGGTTGGGCCCGTTGGGCAGCGGCTGCGTGCTGCTCGTGAGGCCAGAAACATGAGTCTGGCCGAAGCCGCGCAGGTACTCAAGCTCGGTCCCCGGCAGGTAGGCGCCCTGGAGGACGAAGACTGGACGTCGTTACCCGGCAACACGATGATCCGGGGGTTTGTGCGCAATTACGCGCGCGTCCTGAATCTGGACTCCGATGAGCTGATGCGCGGACTGGATGCAGCGCAACTGCAACGCACCCAGCAGCTCGAAGTGTCGGCGGGAACCACTGCCAGCCTGCCGCCAGCGGGGAGGCGGGTTGAACGGCGCGACTATTTCGCCATCGTGGCCGGACTGGTGCTTCTGGCGCTCGCCGCGCTGGCCTACCTTTACGTGCCACCAGATTTCTGGCAGTCACACCTGACGGCGCTGATCGGCAGCAAGACGGCCCCTTCCCCGGTGCAGCCGCCGCTGCCTGAGCCCGCCCCGGTGCCAGCACCGGTCGACGAGGTGACGCCCGGGAAGCCAGCGACTGGCGATTCGGTGACGGCGCTTACCGCACCGAACGCCAGGCTGCTTGACGCACCGGCGGCCTCACCGGCTGCCGGCGGCAGCCTGCAACTCAGCTTTGCCCAGCCGGCGCGCGTCCAGATTCGCGATGGGCGGGGCCAGATCATCTTTTCCGAGCTGTGCCCGGCAGGGAGTCAGCGGGAAATCGATGGGCAGCCGCCCTTCTCGCTGGTCGTCGGCAACGCGTCGCAGGTGACACTCCGGTACCGCGGCAAGATGATCGAGTTGCTGCCGCGCAACAGGAGCGGTGTCGCCCGCCTGACTGTCGAGTGAGGGTGAGAAAGCACAGTGAAGAAGTGTCCAACGGTGCGCAGGCGATGAACCGGCCGGGCGGCGGGCGGCGGCGAACGCGCGTGGTCAGAGTGGGCCACGTCTCGGTCGGCGGCGAGGCGCCGGTAGTCGTCCAGTCGATGACCAATACCGACACCGTGGACGTGGTCCGTACGGCGATACAATGCGCCGAACTGGCGCGTGCCGGATCGGAACTGGTGCGGATCACGGTCAACACGCCGGAAGCCGCGGCAGCCGTTGCGCCAATCCGCGCGCACCTCGACCACATGGGCGTAGACGTGCCGCTGATCGGCGACTTCCACTACAACGGTCATCGCCTGCTCGCCGAACATCCGGCCTGCGCTTCGGTGCTCGCCAAATACCGGATCAATCCGGGCAATGTCGGCCACGGCAGGAAGCGTGACGAGCAGTTCGCGCAAATGATCGAAATTGCCTGTCTCTACGACAAGCCGGTGCGCATCGGTGTGAACTGGGGCAGTCTCGATCAGGACCTGCTGGCGCGGATCATGGACGACAACGCGCGCCGCGCCGAGCCCAGCGATGCGGTGGCGGTCATGCGCGAGGCCATGGTCGCCTCGGCGCTCGAGTCGGCGGCCAGGGCGGAAGCCATCGGCCTGCCGGGGGACCGGATCATCCTCTCGTGCAAGGTGTCCGGAGTACAGGACCTGATCGCCATCTATCGTGACCTGTCGCGGCGCTGTGACTACCCCTTGCACCTGGGCCTCACCGAGGCCGGGATGGGTTCCAAGGGCATCGTCGCGTCGACCGCGGCGATGGCGGTGCTGCTGCAGGAAGGCATCGGCGACACCATCCGTGTTTCGCTGACCCCGGACCCCGGCGGCAAGCGGACGCAGGAGGTCACGGTCGCGCAGGAGATGCTGCAGACCATGGGCTTGCGCGCCTTCACGCCGATGGTCATCGCCTGTCCCGGTTGCGGCCGGACGACGAGCACCTTTTTTCAGGAACTCGCGCAGTCGATCCAGGATCACGTCCGCAATAGGATGCCGCAGTGGCGAATCGAGTACGACGGCGTCGAAAACATGACCCTGGCCGTGATGGGCTGCGTGGTCAACGGGCCAGGCGAAAGCAAGCACGCCAACATCGGCATCAGCCTGCCGGGTACGGGCGAACTGCCGGCCGCGCCGGTGTTCGAGGATGGGGCCAGGACCGTCACCTTGCGTGGCGCTCATATCGCCGAGGAATTCACCGCTATCGTCGACTCCTACGTAGCGCGAACTTACCAGAGAAAAGTGGCGGTCAGATGAGCCTTGTGAAGATTCAGTCCGTTCGCGGCATGAACGACATTCTGCCTGACGAGGCCGAGTTCTGGGACCTGTTCGAGGAAACCATTCGCTCGTGGCTGAAGAGCTACGGCTATCGGCCGATTCGCCTGCCGGTTGTCGAGCCGACGCCGCTTTTCAAGCGCGCCATCGGCGAAGTGACCGACATCGTCGAGAAGGAAATGTACTCCTTCATCGACAGCCTCAATGGCGAGCCATTGACGCTGCGTCCGGAAGGGACAGCCGGCTGCGTGCGGGCGGCCATCCAGCACAATCTGCTGGCGCAGCAGCCGCAAAGGCTCTACTACATGGGCCAGATGTTCCGCCACGAGCGACCGCAGAAAGGGCGTTACCGCCAGTTCCACCAGGTCGGCGTCGAATCACTGGGCTTTGCCGGCCCGGACATCGATGGCGAACAGATCCTGATGGGTGCCCGCCTGTGGGATGATCTCGGCCTCGGCGGCATCGACCTGCAGATCAATACCCTCGGTGAGCCGGCAGAGCGCGCCCGCCATCGTGCCGAACTGATCGAATACTTCGCGGCGCACAGCGAACTGCTCGACGACGACGCTCGCCGGCGCCTGTACACCAATCCGCTGCGCATCCTCGACAGCAAGAATCCGGCGCTGCACGACCTCATCCTCGGGGCGCCGAAGTTGATCGACCACCTTGGTCCCGGGTCGATGGCGCATTTCGAGGGCGTGCAACAGGTGCTGCGTGACGCCGGGCAACCGTTCACCATCAACCCGCGACTGGTGCGCGGCCTCGACTACTACAACCTGACGGTTTTCGAGTGGATTACCGATCGCCTCGGTGCGCAGGGGACGGTCTGCGCCGGGGGGCGTTACGACGGACTGGTGGAACAACTCGGCGGCAAGCCGGCACCGGCCTGCGGTTTCGCGATGGGCGTCGAGCGGCTGATTGCGCTGATTCGCGACGCTGGCGGCGTGGCGACCGCCGCGGCGGTCGATGTCTACCTCGTTCATCAGGGTAATGCGGCGTCACGCCTGGCGGTGCGCGTTGCCGAGGGTCTGCGCGACCAGGGACTGGACGTGATCTTCCATTGCGGTGGCGGCAGCTTCAAGACACAGATGAAGAAAGCCGACGCGTCCGGTGCGAACCTTGCCGTGATCATCGGCGACGACGAGGCCGCCGCCGGCGAGGTGACGCTCAAACCATTGCGCGCCATCGCGGGGCAGCCGAACGAACAGCAGCGGGTGAGCGCCGACGGCCTCGCCGAGGTGATCATGAGTCATATGTTGGATTGTCTGGATGGGGAAGAATAAGCATGGCTACCTACGACCTCGAGGAACAGGAACAGATCGCCGAAATCAAGGCGTGGTGGACGCAGTACGGCACGCTGCTGCTTGGCATCGTCACTGCCGCCTCGATCGGCGTTATCGCTTGGCAGGGGTGGAACTGGTATCAGCGCAATCAGACGGCGCAGGCCTCGACGGTCTACAGCGTCCTGCAGAAGGCGGTGCTCGAAAACGACGCGCAGCGGATCAAGGCGGCGAGTGGCGAGTTGCTCGAGAAGTTCCCGCAAACGGCCTACGCATCGCTGGCCGCTCTGACCGCGGCGAAAGCGACTTTTGACGCCGGTGATGCGAAAACGGCCAGACTACAGTTGCTCTGGGTCGTGGACCACGGCAAGGATGAACTGCGCGACCTGGCGCGTTTGCGTCTGGCGGCCTTGCTGCTTGATGACCAAGCCTACGATGAGGCACTGAAGCAGCTCGATGGCAGCCCGACGGGCGCCTTCGCGGTCCGCTTTCTGGACAGCCGCGGTGACGTTTTCTACGCCCAGGGCAAGAAGGCCGAGGCGCGCACCGCGTATCAGGGCGCGCTGGCCAGGCTCGACGAGACCGACCAGCCCGGCAAGGGGAAGAATACGCTCCAGGACCGACAGGCAACGGCTGCCTATCGTGAGCTGCTGGAACAGAAGCTCGCTGCGCTCGGGGAGAGTCGCTGATGAACCGCTCGCTACTTGCGGCGCTGCTGTCGGCTTGGCTGGCGGGCTGTTCGACGCTGGACGCCCTGAATCCGTTTTCCGGCAGTAGCGGGCCGAAGATGGCCGAACTGCGGCCGATCGAAGCGACTGCCGAGGCGCGCACGCTCTGGCAGGACGGAGTCGGCAAGGGTGGCGATTATGTATTCACGCCCGCAGTGGTCGGTTCGTCGGTCTACGCGGCGGCCAGGGATGGCACCATTGCCCGTTTCGACGATGGCCAGCAGGTCTGGAGAATCAAGGCCGAGCAGCCGCTCTCGGGTGGCGTCGGGGCTGACGCGCGAATCCTGGTCGTCGGCACGGCCAAAGGCGACGTCTTCGCCTTTTCCACCGCAGACGGAACGCTGCTCTGGAAGGCCAAGGCAAGCAGCGAGATCCTGTCGCCACCGGCGGTAGGCCCCGGTATCGTCATCGTCCGCAGTGGCGACCATCGCCTGGCAGCCTACGACGTCGTCGATGGCAAACGCAAGTGGGTCTATCAGCGCCCGAGCACACCGTTGTCCTTGCGCGTGACGGCCAGTCCGGTGCTGATCGAGAAATATGTCTTTGCCGGCTTTCCCGGCGGCAAGCTGATTGCCGTCAGCGCCGACAACGGCGCCCCGCTATGGGAGGGTACAGTCGCCCTGCCAAAAGGCGCCACCGAACTTGACCGCGTCGCCGACGTGACCAGCGTGCCGATGATCGATGGGCGAACGATCTGCGCCGCCGCATTCCAGGGTCGCGTCGCCTGTTTCGATCTCGGTTCCGGCAACCTGATGTGGACCCGTGACATATCGAGCGCCGCCGGCCTGTCGATCGACAGCCGTTACGTTTATGTGACCGATGACAAGGGTGCCGTTTATGCCCTCGACAAGGCGAGCGGTGCCAGCATCTGGAAACAGGACAAGCTCTTCTTGCGCCGACTGACGGCGCCGCTGGTGCGCGGCGGGCTGGTTGCCGTGGCGGACGTGCAAGGGGTGGTGCATTTTCTCAATCGCGACGATGGCGCCTTCGCGGCTCGCCTGACCACCGATGGCAGCCCGGTTCTGGCGCCCTTGCAGCCACTGGGCAGCAATCTTGTCGTGCAGACCGCCAACGGCCGCGTGCTGGCGATCGAGGCGCAATGAAGCCGAGCATCGTCCTCGTCGGGCGGCCAAATGTCGGCAAGTCAACGCTTTTCAACCGCTTGACCAGAACTCGAGATGCCTTGGTGGCCGACCTCCCAGGCCTCACGCGCGACCGTCACTACGGGCATGGAAGACTCGGCGGCAAGCCCTACCTGGTGATTGATACCGGCGGCTTCGAACCGCTGGCCAAAGACGGCATCATGCACCAGATGGCGCGCCAGACCGAGCAGGCGATTGATGAAGCCGACGTGGTGGTTTTTGTCGTCGATGGCCGTAGCGGCGTTTCTGCGCTGGACAAGGAAATTGCCAACCGGCTGCGCAAGGCGAGCCGGCCGGTTCTGGTGGCCGTGAACAAGTCCGAAGGGATGAGCCACGGCGTCGTCGTCGCCGATTTCCACGAACTCGGCCTGGGTGAGCCAATGGCCATCTCGGCGGCCCATGGCGAGGGGGTGCGCGCCCTGATCGACCTGGCGCTTGAGCCTTACGCTGAACCGGACGAAGGGGAGGCCACGAGCGATGTCGTCAAGGTGGCCATCGTTGGCCGCCCGAACGTCGGCAAGAGCACGATGATCAACGCGCTGCTCGGCGAAGAGCGGGTCATCGCTTTCGACCAGCCGGGAACGACACGCGATGCTATCGAAGTCGATTTCGAGCGCGCTGGCCGCAGGTACACCTTGATTGACACCGCCGGCCTGCGACGGCGGGGAAGGGTTTTCGAGACCATCGAGAAGTTTTCGGTGATCAAGACGCTGCAGGCGATCGAGGAAGCTCAGGTGGTCGTTCTGGTGCTCGATGCGCGCCAGGACATCTCTGATCAGGATGCCCACATCGCCGCTTTTGTCCGTGAGTCGGGGCGTGCGCTGGTCGTCGCGGTGAACAAGTGGGACGGTCTCGATCCCTATATTCGCGAGCAGATCAAGGGCGCCCTCGAAGGCCAGTTGTCGTTCATCGATTTTGCCCGCTTTCACTATGTTTCCGCGCTCAAGGGGCAGGGTCTCGAACCACTCTTCCGCTCGGTCGATGCGGCCTACAAGGCGGCCATGGCCGATCTGCCTACCCCGCAACTGACGCGTACGCTGAGCGAGGCGGTGGCCAGGCAGGCGCCACCGCGCTGTGGTCTATTCCGGCCAAAACTCCGTTATGCGCACCAGGGCGGCAGGAATCCGCCGCTGATCGTGATTCACGGCAATGCGCTCGACAAGGTGCCCGAGTCCTACCGGCGCTACCTCGAACATACTTTCCGCGAGGTCTTCAAGTTGCAGGGAACGCCGCTGCGAATCCAGTTCAACGTGTCCACCAATCCGTTTGCGGACCGGAAAGCACCCGAGCAAAACCGGCGGCACAAGCCCGCGGACAAGCCTCTGGCCAGACGCGAAGCCAAGAGCGGGCCAGTCAAACCCTCAGCCAAACCCGCTAGTGGCGGGCCAGTGAAGGCAAAAGCCAGGCCGAAGCCGCCAGCCAGCGGTCGTCGCTGAGCGGCAAACGCCAGCCGATCGCCTGGCTAGCGCTGCAATGCAGTTGCGTTGACTGCCTTTTCGACGGATGATGAGAGCCTCGCAGCCGGCGAAGTACCAGCTTGCCTCGGGCGGCAAGTCCTGGATGACTCCGGACCACTGTCCACCCATGGACGCTTGAGCCTAAGCAGCGCAATGAACGTATCTGGAAGACCGAAGGTGATCAAGGTTCTATTCGTTTGCATGGGGAATATATGCCGCTCGCCAACGGCCGAGGGCGTCTTTCGCCACCTCCTGCGTAAAAAAAGCCTCGACGACAAGATAGAGGTTGACTCCGCCGGTACGCACGGCTATCACGTCGGCGAGGCACCCGATCAGCGAACACAGCGCGCTGCCGCCAGTCGCAATTACGATCTCTCCGATATGCGGGCGCGCAAAGTGGCGGCGCAGGACCTCGACTACTTCGACCTGGTTCTCGCCATGGACCGCAACAATCTCGACGTCCTGAAACGCATCTGCCCACGCAACCAACACGAACGCCTCGGCTTGCTGATGAGCTATTCAAAGAATTTCGATGATGACGAGGTTCCGGATCCCTATTATGGTCTGGGTCATGGCTTCGACCTGGTGCTCGACATGGTCGAAGATGCGGCGGACGGTCTGCTCGAAAGTCTTGAGCAGCGCCTCAACGAAGAGGGCCACGCAGAGATCGACGCGGATCTCACTACCCGCTACGATCGCAGCGCCTGACCAGTGAGAGGACAGTCCGCCAGGGTCAGGCGGCGCTCAGACCTTCGACTCGGGCGGCGGTGCGGGCGCGCACCCAGTCGGCAAAGTCGTCCGGCGCCAGCGGATGGGCATAGAGATAGCCTTGCCCATGCTGGCAGCCAGAACCCTCGAGTTCGCTATGCTGGTCGGCCATCTCGATTCCTTCACCGACGACGTTCATCCCCAGGTGGCGCGCCAATGAGATGATCACCGAAGCGATCGCGCGGTCGTCGCTGTTGGTCGAGATGCCGTCGACGAAGCTGCGCGCGATCTTGAGTTCGTGGATCGGAAAACGCTTGAGGTACGACAGCGAAGAAAAGCCGGTACCGAAATCGTCGATACTGATCGTCAGGCCAAACTCCACCAGTTCGGCCAGCATACGCTGGGCGCGATCGACATCCATCAGTACGCCTTCGGTAATCTCGATGCACAGTCTTTGCGGAGACACACCATGGTCGCTGACGATGCGCATCAGGTCAGTTGCCATGCCGTCCTTGCGGAAATGGCGCGCCGAGATGTTGACGCTGATCCGTAGCGGCGGCAGTCCGGCCTTGTCCCACACTACGATCTGGCGACAGGCCTCGCCAAGGACCCATTCGTCGATGACAAAGATCAGATGGCTTTGCTCGGCGATCGGAATGAATACCACCGGTTCGACGACCTCACCGTTGTAGGACCAACGTACCAGAGCCTCGGCACCGACCACGGTATTGCCTTCCAGCCTGACCTGCGGCTGATAATAGAGGAATAGCTCCCCGTATCTATGGCCCGCCGCAAACCCGTTTCCAGCGCCAGCCGCTTGCCAGCCTGGCTCGCGAGGTCAGCGGAGAAGAAACGGAAACCGTTCTTACCGTGATCCTTGGCCCGATACATCGCCGCGTCGGCGTTGCGCATCAGGGAATTGGCATCGGCCGCATCTTCCGGGAACATGCTCAGGCCAATGCTGGCACTGATGAAACATTCGTGCTCATCGAACTGGTAGCTTGCGCTGAGCGCGATGAGCAGCCGTTCGGCAGTAACTGTCGCCTGCTCGCGATCGGCGGCGACCAGCAGGACGACGAACTCGTCGCCCCCCAAACGGGCGACGGTATCTTCGCCGCGCACGCAATCGAGCAGTCGCACCGCCGCCTGCCTGAGCAACTTGTCGCCGGTCTCGTGGCCGAGCGTGTCATTGACCATCTTGAAGTTGTCGAGGTCGATGAACACCACGCCGATGCTCTCACGCGAGCGGTCGGCCCGCGCCAGAGCCAGGTGCAGGCGGTCATTGAACAGCGCCCGGTTGGGCAGTCCGGTCAGTTCATCATGCGTGGCGAGATACTCGATGCGCTGCTGCGACTCGCGTACCTTGGTGATGTCGCTGAACATGCCGACGTAGTTGACCACCTTGCCGCTCTTGTCCTTGACCGTATTGATCGACAGCCATTCGAGATAGGGCTCGCCGTTCTTCCTGCGGTTCCAGATTTCCCCCTGCCAGACGCCAACGCGGTTGACCTTGTCCCACATTTCGGCATAGAACGCGGGCGGCATTTTTTCCGAGCGCAGCAGGCTGGGCTTCTTGCCGACGACGTCCTGGCGCGTGCAGCCGGTCAGAGTCGAAAAGGCATCATTGACGGTCAGTATCTGCTGCTCGGTGTCGGTCACCATGACGCCCTCGGCGGCGCGGTCGAAGACCAGCGCGGCCAGCCGCAATTGCTCTTGCGCGCGCTTCCTCGCGGTGATGTCGGTGGCCTGGAAGCATGACCCCGGCAATGCGCTGGGTGTCGCGCAGCAACGGCGCGATGTGCAGCGCGTAGTGGCGTCGGTTGGCGTTGACGATCTGCCGGTCGCGCGCGTTCTGCGTGTCGATCACTTGCTGAATGTCGGACATCAGATCCGGCATGTCCGGCGGGAGCTGCAGATCACGCAGGCCGCGCCCGATCTGCGCGATGCCCAGCTTGAACAAGCGCGCTGCGGCGCTGTTGAAGCGCTGCAGCGCGGTATTCCGGTCGAGCACCAGCAAGGGATAGTCGACGCTGTTCTGGATACTCTCCAGCTCGATGTTGAGTTCCTGCGTCTCGGCGGTCTTGATCTGCAGCTCCTCGTTGACCGTCGCCAGCTCTTCGTTGGTTGATTGTAGCTCCTCGCCGCCGCCGCTGTCCTCGACGCTCGCCTTGCCGGTTGGCGGCAGCAGCCATTCGATGCAGAGCATGAACAGCGCCTCGGTTCCTGAATCCGAAACCGGATGTACCGACAAGCGAACGCCACGCGTCGGGTCGAGCGCCTTGATGTGCCGCGGACGCCCGTTGGCTACCGCCCGTTTAACCTGCGCCTGACGCATCAGCACCTGGACCTCGGTGCGCAATTCGCGACGGATCAGCGAGATCAGGTCAAAGGCCGGCCGGCCGGGCGAGACGTTGAGCAGTCGGCTGGCGTCACCGTGGATATGGCGTATTTCGAACTTGCCGTTGATCAGGATCGTCGTTGGGATGAAATAGCGCCCAGCGGCCTCGAGCAGGATCATTTCGAAACCCTGCGGCGTGATCGGCTTCTCCGGCCGCTGATGTTGATTGAGTCCAGCCGCCGGCAGTTGCATCTCCGAGCGCAGCAGCGGTAAGCGAGCGGTGCTACCGTGCCGACGGTAGAGCCGCGCCTCCTTGTCGACGACGCCGAACAACGCCTCCTGCTGGAAGATGCCTTCCGACTTGCCGAGGAAGAGGAATGCACCGGGGTTGAGCGCATAGTGGAACACCGACAGCAGCCGCGCCTGTAACTCGCTCTGGAAGTAGATCAGCACGTTGCGGCAACTGACGAGGTCGAGACGCAGGAAGGGCGGATCCTGCACCAGATCCTGGCGCGCAAAGATCACCGCTTCGCGCAGGGCCTTGTTGATCTCGTAGCGATCACCGTGCGGCGTGAAATGCGCCCGGATGCGGTTGCGATCCATGTGTGCCAGGTTGGACGCGGCAAAGACGCCGCGTCTGGCCAGGGCCATCGCGTCGAGGTCGATGTCGGTGGCAAAGATCTGGAGACGATACTGGTCGAAAGCGGCTCCCAGACGCTCGGAAAACAGGATGGCCAGCGAATACGCCTCCTCGCCGGTCGCGCAGCCGGCCACCCAGACCCGGCGTCGCCGAGCTGCTTGCCGGCAAGGATCTCGCCGACCACCTTGTCGAGCCGGGCAAAAGCGTCGGTGTCGCGAAAGAAGGCCGTGACCGAGATCAGTATGTCCTTGCACAGCTTGTCGAGTTCGACCGGCGTCTGGTCGACGACCTGCAGGTAATCCTGCAGGGTACTGACGTGGTTGGCCGCCATACGCCGTTCGATGCGCCGCCACAGCGTCGGTTTCTTGTACTGCGAGAAGTCCACCTTGGTGCGGCTGCGGACCTTGCCGAGTAGCGTTTTCAGCGTCGCCGGCGCGCTCGCCGCCTGTGTCGCGACCGGAATCAGCCCGCGGTTGAGGACGATCAGGCTGATCTCGGCGCCCATTTTCTCGGGCGGCAGAATCCAGTCCACGCTGCCGGTATCAATCGCCGACTGCGGCATACCGGCGTACTTGGCCGTCTCGGGGTCCTGGGAAAAGGTGAAGCCACCGGCGGCCTTGATCGCGTGGATTCCCGCCGCGCCATCGGAGCCGGTGCCCGAGAGGACGATACCGATCGTCGATTCGCCGATTTCCTCGGCCAACGAAGCGAAGAAGCGATTGACCGATGGCTTGGGCAGCGATTCGCGGGCGGGTTCGACCAGGCAGAAATGACCCTCTCTGAGCGTCAGATTGCGGTTCGGAGGCGTGATGTAGACCGTGTTCGCTTCCGGCAACATGCCGTCCTCGATGTCCCTGACCGGCATCGTCGTTTCGCGTCCCAGCAACTGCGACATCATGCTGCGGTAGGTCGGCGACAGGTGCTGCACGACGACGAAGGTCAGCCCGAGGTTCTTCGGCAGGCCAGGCAGGAGCAGACTCAGCGCTTCGAGGCCGCCGGCCGAAGCGCCGACACCGACGATGAACGGCCGCTCGTCGGACCGGAAGGGGGTGGCCTCGTCGCCAGCCGGCCTCGCCGCTGCAGCAGTCTTTCTGGACCGCGAACGTTTGGGTTGTTCTTGGTTGGCAGGGGTCATCACTCGGTTTCCGTACGGGTTGTGGTGGCGCACAGGAGTGCCGGCGGCAGATTGTAGTCCCATCGACGGGTTTTCACACTCTCCCGACGACGCTGTTGGACGAAGCCGCTACGCGGAGGAAACGGCGGCGCTGTCGTGGTGTTGAAGTCAAGAT
>NZ_FLQX01000115.1 GCF_900089955.1 Candidatus Accumulibacter aalborgensis
CAAGCGCTGCGCTCCGCACCAACCTGCTCGGTACGTGTGGTAGGGGGGCTAAACGCTTACCATTCGACTCCCTCCAAGGCAAGTCCTGACCCCCAGGAAAATCAATATGGATACTTCAACAAAACATGCTTTAGGCAAGGTTCCAGAAGTCACATTGCTATTCTGGATAATCAAGATTGCTGCGACCACGCTCGGTGAAACTGGTGGCGATGCCGTCTCAATGTCGATGAATCTCGGCTATCTGATTGGTACAGGTATTTTCTCGGCGGTATTTTTGGCGGCAGCCTTTGCACAAATCAAGGCCAAGACCTTTCGGCCCTTCCTTTACTGGACGACGATCATCGCTACCACCACGGTCGGCACGACACTGGCTGATTTTGCTGACCGATCTCTTGGCTTTGGGTATGCAGGTGGCTCGACCTTGCTGCTGGCTTTATTGCTCGGTTCACTTTTCATTTGGCATCGCACACTCGGCTCGGTCTCGGTCAGCACGGTCAGTTCGCCCAAGGCCGAAATGTTCTACTGGCTGACAATCATGTTCTCCCAGACTTTGGGAACGGCACTAGGTGACTGGACGGCGAATACGGCAGGACTCGGTTACACCGGAGCGGCCCTTGTCTTTGGCGCGTTGTTGGTGTTGGTCGTTGCAGCTTACTATTGGACCAATGTATCGCGAACCCTCATTTTTTGGGCAGCATTCATTTTGACCCGCCCTCTCGGTGCCGTGGTCGGGGACTTTCTGGATAAGCCGCTCAGTGCAGGCGGGCTGGCCCTGAGTCGTTATTCAGCATCAGCGGCACTATTCGCTTTTATCCTGACCAGCATTTTACTATTCAAGCAAAGAGCTGCCCGAACCGCGCATTGACTTATCGTTATCTATCGGAGGAGGAATGAGGGTATTGCTGGTTGAAGACGACTTCATGATTGGCGAAGCCATCCAAGAGGCGCTGAAAGACGCATCTTACGCTGCCGACTGGGTAAAGAACGGCCAAACCGCCCTGACAACACTGGGTTGCCAGCACTATGACCTGGTGCTGCTCGATCTTGGCCTTCCCGGCAAGGATGGGCTGGAGGTGCTGACCAGAATTCGCGCCAAGGACAACCCGGTTCCACTGCTCATCATCACCGCCCGCGACGGCCTCGATGATCGACTGCGTGGCCTGGATGGCGGAGCTGATGACTACGTTCTCAAGCCCTTTGAGATGGCCGAGCTGCTGGCCCGCATGCGCGCTGTGCTGCGACGCAAGGGCGGGAACGCAACGCCCGTGCTCAGCAACGGCGTTGTGTCGCTTGATCCGGCGACGCGAGAGGCGTCGGTCAACGACCGTGCCCCGGTACAACTCTCAAACCGTGAGTTCGCCTTATTGCAAGCCTTGCTGGCACGCCCCGGTGCCATTCTCTCGCGCAGTGATCTGGAAGATCGTATCTATGGATGGGGCGAGGAAGTTGAAAGCAATGCGGTTGAATTTTTGATCCATTCCTTGCGACGCAAGTTGGGCAGCGAAGTCATCAAGAATGTCAGGGGGGCTGGATGGATGGTTTCAAAAAACGCCTGAACGAGTCGGTTCAGCTCAAGCTGTCCGTTTCGCTGTCGCTGACCATTTTGGCGATCGCGTTGGTGGCAGGGATATTTTCTTTCGTGTCAGCATTCGACGAAGCCCACGAGTTGCAAGACGACATGCTGCGCCAGATTGCAGCGCTGTTTGATCGGCAACACCTGCCGCTTGTACATCTTGGCGACGATGGCCGTGCGAATGACAGTGATGAAGAGTCCCGCGTCATCGTCCAGTACCTGACCGCTGGCAACAAAATGGCCTTGAAGGGCGACGCAGGAGCACCACTGCCACTACCGGTCACGCTACCTGATGGCCTGCACACGCATGAAGTCAATGGCGAACCGTTCCGCGTCCTGGTCAAAACAACGTCCAGCGGCGAACGGATCGCCGTGGCGCAAGAGACCGGCGTGCGCGATGAAATTGCACGTGACAGTGCCTTGCGCACCTTGATGCCGTTTCTGATCTTGGTTCCCGTCCTGCTTTTGATCGTGGCAAACCTTGTCCGCAAAATGTTCCGACCCATTGCTGCGTTGTCTGCGGAAATCGACCAGCGGGCCGAACAGGAATTACATCCCGTCGAGGAAGGCCATCTACCCGCCGAAGTGCGCCCGTTCGTCGTGGCGATCAACCGTCTGCTTGCTCGCGTTAACCAGTCAATGGAAACCCAGCGCCGATTTGTCGCGGATGCGGCGCACGAGCTTCGCTCCCCGTTTACCGCCTTGTCACTGCAAGCCGAGCGGCTGGCCGAGGCGGATATGTCAAACCTCGCGCGTGGACGTCTCATGACCCTGCGCCGAGGCATCGAGCGCGGCCGGAGCTTGCTGGATCAGCTTCTCACCTTGGCCAGGGCTCAGGCTGCGCTCGACCGGCCCAAGTCGTTCGTGTCGATACAGCACCTCTATCGGCGCGTGCTGGAAGACCTCATGCCACTGGCCGAGGCCAGGCAGATCGACATCGGTGTTGAAGGGGAGCAAGACGCTCGGGTTTGGGGCAACGAGCTGGACATGATGGCTGTGGTCAAAAACTTGGTCGACAACGCCATTCGCTACACACCGGACGGCGGAAATGTAGACCTTTCTGTCACCACGGATGAAGGCCGAGCAATACTGAGAATCCAGGACTCAGGGCCAGGCATACAAGTCGCCGAACGAGAGCGGGTGTTTGATCCGTTTTATCGAACTCTTGGGAGCGATCAAGTCGGTTCTGGCTTGGGGCTTTCCATCGTCAAGGCAATAGCTGATCGGATTGGCGCTGAAATTCAGCTTGGCTTTTCAGACGAAGTGGAACGTTCCGGTCTGTGTGTCTGCGTGCGCGTACCGTTGGCAGGGGCCGTTCAGGAGCCGCCTCAGAAATCGGCATAGCAAGAGGGTAAGATCACGGATGGCTGCTGCGGTGAAGGCTGCCCGGTGTTGACCGCAGGGGAGATTCGCCGGTCGCCAATCGTGCTTTCAAGCTAAAATCGCAGCTCCTTGAACCAGCCCCGCACAGGGCACCGATGACGATGAAAAGCATGCCGATGAAAAGCGCTGAAATTCGCGACAAGTTCCTCAAGTTCTTCGAATCCAAAGGCCACCAGATCGTCGCCTCGAGTTCGCTGGTGCCGCATGCCGACCCCACGCTGTTGTTTACCAACGCCGGCATGAACCAGTTCAAGGACGTCTTTCTCGGTTTCGACAAGCGACCGTACCTGCGCGCGACGACTTCGCAGAAATGCGTGCGCGCCGGTGGCAAGCACAACGACCTCGAGAACGTCGGCTACACGGCACGCCACCATACCTTCTTCGAGATGCTCGGCAACTTCTCGTTCGGCGACTACTTCAAGCAGGACGCGATCCGCTACGCCTGGGAACTGCTGGTCGACGTGTACAAGCTGCCGGCCGACCGGCTCTGGGTCACCGTCTATGCCGAGGATGAAGAAGCTTACGCCATCTGGACGAACGACATCGGCGTTCCGGCCGAGCGTGTCGTGCGCATCGGCGACAACAAGGGCGCGCGTTATGCTTCCGATAACTTCTGGATGATGGGCGATACCGGTCCCTGTGGTCCGTGCACGGAAATCTTCTACGACCACGGCGAAGGCATTGCCGGTGGTCCGCCGGGCTCGCCCGACGAGGAGGGCGACCGCTACATCGAGATCTGGAACAACGTCTTCATGCAGTTCAACCGCGATGAAGCCGGGGTAATGCACCCGCTGCCCAAACCCTCGGTCGACACCGGCATGGGTCTCGAGCGCACGGCGGCAGTCATGCAGCACGTGCACAGCAACTACGAGATCGACCTCTTCGTCCGTCTGATCGCCGCCGCCGCTCGCGAAACCTCGTCGGCCGACCTCGACAGCCCGTCGCTGCGGGTGCTCGCCGATCACATCCGCGCCTGCGCGTTCCTGATCGCCGATGGCGTCATTCCCGGCAACGAGGGGCGCGGCTACGTCCTGCGGCGGATCATCAGGCGCGCCATCCGGCATGGCTACAAGCTGGGCGCGCGCGCGGCGTTCTTCCATCGCATGGTGCCCGATCTCGTCGCCGAAATGGGCACCGCCTATCCCGAACTGGTCAGCAGCCAGGCACGCGTCACCGAGGTCCTGCGCCAGGAAGAAGTGCGCTTCTTCGAGACCATCGAGCATGGCATGAGCATCCTCGACGGCGAACTCGCAGCGCTCGACGGGAAGGGCGTCTTCAACGGCGCGACGGCCTTCAAACTGCACGACACCTTCGGTTTCCCGCTCGATCTGACGGCTGACGTTTGCCGTGAGCGCGGGGTGAGCGTCGACGTGGCGGCTTTCGATGTCGCGATGGCGCAGCAGAAGGAACAGGCGCGTGCCGCCGGCAAGTTCCGCATGGCCAGCGCGCTCGATTACCGGGGGCCGACGACGACCTTCCATGGTTACCAGACGCTCGCCTTCACCGGCAAGGTGCTGGCCCTGTACCGCGATGGCAGTCCGGTCGATGAACTCAGGGAAGGCGAACTCGGGGTCGTCGTTCTTGACGACACACCGTTCTACGCCGAGTCGGGCGGCCAGGTCGGCGATCGCGGCGTGCTGCAGACCGCGCGGAGCATCTTCTCGGTCGAGGATACGCAGAAGATCCAGGCCGTCGTCTTCGGGCATCAGGGCGTCGTCAGGACCGGGGTGATCACCGTCGGCGACGGCGTCGCGGCCAGGGTCGATGAGCTCGCCCGCGCACGCACGGTGCGCAACCACTCGGCGACGCATCTGATGCACAAAGCGCTGCGTGAGGTGCTCGGCGGCCATGTGCAGCAGAAGGGATCGCTGGTCGATGCCGAAAAGACGCGCTTCGACTTCGCGCACAGCGCGCCGATGACCGCTGACGAGATCCGCCGCGTCGAGCTGATCGTGAACAACGAGATTCTGGCCAACGCGGCGACCGAGGCGCGCGTCATGCCGATCGAGGAGGCGCAGCGGTCGGGTGCGATGATGCTCTTTGGCGAGAAGTACGGCGACGAAGTCCGTGTCCTGACCATCGGTTCGTCGAAGGAACTCTGCGGTGGCGTGCACGTCAGGCGCTGCGGTGACATTGGCCTGTTCAAGATCGTTGCCGAAACCGGTGTCGCCGCCGGCGTCAGACGCGTCGAAGCGGTGACCGGCGACAATGCGCTGGCTTTGGTGCAGCAGCAGCAGGCGCTGCTTGCCGAAGCCGCAGCGGCTTTCCGCGCGCCAGTGTCCGAGGTGCCGGCCAAGTTGGCGCAAGTGCTCGACAACGTGCGCGCGCTGGAAAAGGATCTCGCCCGTCTGAAGGCCAGACTGGCGTCTGCGCAAGGTGACGATCTGCTCGCCCAGGCGGTCGAGGTCAAGGGTGTCAAGGTGGTCGCAGCGGTCATCGAAGGCGCCGACGTCAATACGCTGCGTTCGACGATCGACAAGCTGCGCGACAAGCTCAAGAGCGCCATCGTCGTTCTCGCCGCGACGAGCGACGGAAAGGTAACGCTGATTGCCGGCGTCACCGCCGATCTGACGAGCAAGGTCAAGGCGGGAGAACTGGTGAATATGGTCGCGCTGCAGGTCGGCGGCAAGGGTGGTGGCCGCCCGGAAATGGCGCAGGCCGGCGGCAACGATCCGGCCAGGCTGCCGGCGGCACTGGCCTCGGTGCGCGCCTGGGTCGAGCAGCGGCTTTGACCGAGCCGAACATCGACTCACTTGCAGGTTGGGTTAGCCCGCAGGGCGTAACCCAACCTGCCATGGCAGAAGTGTCGGGTGACGCTTTAGCCATCCGACCTGCGCCGGCTGTCGGCGAGCCAGGCACGGCCGGCGCAATGCAGCACTTCGCCAGTGACAACTATGCCGGCATCTGTCCCGAGGCGCTGACCGCGCTACTGGCGGCCAACGACGGCCACGTTCGCTCCTACGGCGACGACGAGTGGACGCTGCGCGCGTCGGATCGCCTGCGCGAGCTGTTCGAGACCGATTGCGACGTGTACTTCGTGTTCAACGGGACAGCGGCCAATTCGCTGGCGCTGGCTTCGCTCTGCCGGTCCTACCACGGCGTCATCTGCCACGAGCTGGCGCACGTCAACACCGATGAATGCGGTGCGCCGGAGTTCTTCTCCAACGGCGCCAAACTGCTGCCTGCTGCCGGTGAACAGGGCAAGCTGACGCCGGCGGCGATCATCGAGGTGGTCACCAGGCGCGGCGACATCCACTATCCCAAGCCAAAGGTCGTGACCCTGACGCAGGCGACCGAAGCAGGTACCGTCTACCGCCCCGACGAGTTGCGTGCGATCGCCGACACGGCACGCGAATTCGGCCTGCGCGTCCATATGGATGGCGCCCGTTTTGCCAATGCCGTCGCCGGCCTTGGCCTCCGCCCGGCTGAACTGACCTGGCGTGCGGGCGTCGACGTGCTCTGCTTTGGCGGCACCAAGATGGGCTTGCCCGTGGGTGAGGCGGTGGTTTTCTTCGACCGCTCGCTGGCCGAAGATTTTGCCTATCGCTGCAAGCAGGCGGGCCAACTGGCGTCGAAGATGCGCTTCCTTTCGGCGCCGTGGCTGGGAGTTCTCGAAGACGGTGCCTGGTTGCGCCATGCCACTCATGCCAACGCCATGGCACGGCGCCTGGCCGCGGGGCTGGCCGAGGCCACCGGTCTGCCGACCCTGTTTCCGGTCGATGCCAACGGCGTCTTCGTGCGCCTGCCGAGCCGCGTCGAAGAGGGACTGCGCGCCCGTGGCTGGCTGTTCTACAACTTCATCGCTGCCGGTGGAGCACGTTTCATGTGTGGCTGGGATACTGCGACGGAGACGGTCGATCGCCTGTTGGCCGACATCAGCCAACTGTCGCGCGAGGCGTGATGAGCGCCTGGCAGTTCTGCCCGGGTTGTGGCGACCGCCTTGAGACGAGCGAACTCGGCGGCCTGCCGCGGCTCGTTTGCCGTGCCGCCTGCGGCTTTGTCCATTGGGACAATCCGGCGCCGGTGCTGGCGGCGCTTGTCGAATACGATGACCGAATCGTGCTGGCGCGCAACAAGGCCTGGGCGGCCGGCGCATTCGGGCTGGTCACCGGTTTTCTCGAGCGCGGTGAACACCCGGCGGCAGGCGTCGCGCGCGAGGTCAAGGAAGAACTTGGTCTCGATGCCCTGGCAGTGACGTTGATCGGCGTCTATCCCTTTGCCCGCAAGCACGAAGTGATCATTGCCTACCATGTGCTCGCTCGCGGCGAGATCCGTCTCAATGAGGAACTGGCCGAGTTTCGCCTGATCGCGCCGGACAGGCTCAAGGCCTGGGATTTCGGCACCGGCCTGGCGGTCAGCGACTGGCTGGCTGGCCGCGGCGCTTGAAGGCGGTGTGGAGAGTGACAGGGCGGCGCGCCGCCGGCTCGGCCGCGCCTGCCTCACTCACCCCGGCCAGAACAGCGCACCGACGGCCAGCGCGGCAAAGAGTCCCGCCAGTACGTCGAGAGTCCAGTGCGCCCGCAGGACGATGACCACGACCATCTGCAGAATGGCCAGCAGCGCAGCCAGGACAGTCAGCGCCGGGATGCCGAGCGTGGCGAGCTGAATGGCGCCATAGACCGCCAGCGCGGTGTGACCGGAGAAGAAGAAGTCGTTGCCGACGGCGTAGGTCACGAACAGCGACGGAAAACCGGGATGACGCCAGATGATCCCCGGTGGGGGCGGTAGCGCGACCAGCGCCTGGCTCAACTGGCGCAGGACGAAGAGGCACAGGAGCCCCCAGAACGGGCCGAAACCCGGACCGAGAACAGCGTAGCCGAGGACGAACAGGGTAACCCCATCGACCGCCAGAGAGCTGCCGATCAGCAGAGCCCTGGCGGCGCTCGGATGGACGTGCAGCCAGCCGTTGCCGCCAGCAGTGAGACGGTGCAGATGGTCGTAGATGCGCCCGTCGTCCAGATGGCGCTCGCCGATCAGGCGCTGGGTGACGAACCAGGCGACGAGACCGGCGGCAATGGCCAGCAGCCGCAGAAGAACGGTTTCCAGTGCCGGCAGGTGCAGCATCGCTGTCAGGTCGCGCGCGTGCCGTTGCCAGCCGCGTCGCGCGCCAATTCCAGTCGCTGGGCGGGAATCCCGGCCCAGGTCTCGCCGGCGGGAATGCGGCTGTTGGGCAGGACGAAGGAGCCTGCCAGGACCTTGGCTTTTTCGCCCACCTCGACGCCGCCCATGACGATCGCCCGCAAACCGATGGTCGCGCCGGCACCGAGTTTGACCGGCGCGATGACCAGGTAGCCGCCCTGTGAGTAATGGGCCATGATGCTGGCCGTACCGCCGATCGTCACACCGTCGGCCATTTCGATCAGCGAGGGGTCGGCGATGGCCGTCGAATTGATGGTCACGTTGCGCCCGATCTTCATTCCCATGAGCCGGTAATAGAGTTGAGCAAAAGGGGAGGGCGTGACGAACTCAAGGAAGGAGTAGCGAACGAGCAGCGTCAGCGTGCAATGAACATACCAGCGCAGGGCCATCAACGACACGGCGGAACCGCGATACGGTTGCAGCCGCCCGCCGAGGACAAAGTTCAGCAGCGGCGCGACGAGCAGCAGCGTCAGTCCGTAGGCGAAGTAGCTGCTGGCCAGCGCCAGCCCGGTCAGCGGATAGCGCCAGACCGGGGGCAGCGTGCTCAGCGCCGGCGCGAACACTTCGCTGAACAACCATACGGCAAAGCCAAGGGACACTCCGGCCGCCATGATGGCCAGGGCAATGAACGGCAGCGGCCCGATCAGGGCAAGGAGTCTTTGCATGCGAGGCACCGGGAAATGTTTGGGGAAAACGACTGCTGCGCCGACAAGGCAATACGGTGCTGGATTGTAAGCGACGATTGGCGGCATTCAAACCTTTCCCGCACTCTCGTCCTGCAGCGCCTGCCAGCGCCAAATCTGCGATTGACCGCGGTCGACAGCGACGCCTATACTCCGACTGGTCAACTCTGATCGCTGGAGGCCAGCATGGGAAACCAGTGGTTCCTGGAGTCCATCACGACAGATGGCTCGCATGTCACCTACAACATCACCCACTTGCCGTTCCGCATCGGCCGTGATCCAGAAAACGACCTGATCCTGCCGGAGCGTGTGAGCGCCCTGAGCCGGAACCACGCAGTGCTCTCGCTCGACATCTGCGGCCGCATCCGCCTGACCGATCTGAACAGCACCAACGGCAGTTTCGTCGGCCGCGAGCGAATCGAAGGGTCTTGCCTGCTCGCCGAGAATGACATCGTGCACTTCGGCTCTGCCGAATTTCGTCTGCGCGGGCACCTGCCCGAGCGGACGCCGACCAGTAAGGTTTCCAGCGGACTTCCGCTCTCGGAAAACTTTGTTGACAAAGAAGCCGAGTTTCTCGACCTGCTTGAAGGCCACGGCATATCAGGAGCCGCCCAGCCGATCGTTGAGGCGCAGGGCGGCAAGGTCTTCGCCTACGAATTGCTCGGCCGTGCCAACCACCCCCTGCTGCCGATCTCGCCGATTCGCCTGTTCAAACTGGCCAGTGCGCTGGATCGCGAAGTCGAGCTGAGCGTCGCTTTCCGAAAGTTCGGTATTTCGGCGATTGCCCCACGTCTGCAGGGTTTTCCGCTCTTCGCCAACACGCATCCCCGAGAAACGTTCAGCGAAGATTTCTTCGCCTCGCTGGTCAGCCTGCGCCAGGGGAGGCCGGAGCTCGACCTGGTCATCGAGATCCATGAAACCGCGGTAACCGAAAGTGCGCGCCTGATCGAGCTCGCCGCCCGCTTCCGCGACATCGGAGTGCGCTTCGCCTATGACGATTTTGGCGCCGGCCAGGCACGTCTGAGGGAAATCGGCGACGCTCCGGCGCATTTCGTGAAGTTCGACATGGGCCTGCTGCACGACCTCCACCTGGCCTGCGAGCGCAAACGTCACGTGGTCAACGATCTCGTCAAGCTGGTGCTCGACCTCGGCTCGGTGCCTCTGGCCGAAGGCATCGAAAAGGACGCCGAGGCGCAGATCTGCCGGGAGATGGGCTTCCAGCTCATCCAGGGTTTCCTCACCGGGAAGCCGATCCCGGTAGCGAGTCTGTAGCTCGTCGTGCAGCGCTTGCGGGCGCCAAATCTGCGATTGACCGCGGTCGACCGGGCCACATATACTCTGCCTGGTCAACTCGGATCGGTGGAGCACAGCGTGGAAAAGCAGTGGTTCCTGGAGTCCATAGCAGCGGATGGCTCGCATGTCAGTTACGAGATCGCGCCGCGGCCGTTTCGCGTCGGCCGCGGTACGGACAACGATCTCGTGCTGCCCTCACTGGGCCTGAGCCGTCAGCACGCCGTGCTGACCGAAGACATCAGCGGCCGAATCCGGCTGACCGATCTGAACAGCACCAATGGCAGTTTCGTCAGCCGCCGGCGCGTCGAAGGCTCGTGCCTGCTCGACGAAAACGACATCATTCACTTCGGCCTCGCCGCCGAGTTCCGCTTGCGCCTGCACCTGCCCGAACCGGCCCGCTTCGACAGGGCGTTCGACGATTCGCGCACCGTGCTGGCACCCAAGGGCTTTGCGCTCTCGGCACAGTTCGAACGCGAGCGCGCGCTCCTCGATCTCCTCGATGGTCATGGCATCTCCGGTGCCGCCCAACCCATCGTCGACGCGCAGAGCAGAAGAATCGTCGCCTACGAACTGCTCGGCCGTGCCAATCACCCCGAGCTGCCGACCTCCCCGATTCTGCTTTTCGCGCTGGCCACGCTGGTCGACCGCGAAGTCGAGCTGAGCGTGGCTTTCCGCAGGTTCAGCGTGGCGACGATTGCGCCACGTCTGCAGGGCTTTCCGCTGTTTGCCAACACGCATCCGAAGGAAACCTTCAGCGACGTATTCCTGAACTCGCTGGTCAGCCTGCGCCAACGGATGCCCGACCTGGACCTGGTCATCGAGATCCATGAGACCGCGGTGACCGACAGTAAGCGCCTGATCGAGCTCGCCGCTCGCTTCCGCGACATTGGCGTACGCTTCGCCTACGACGATTTTGGTGCTGGCCAGGCACGCCTGAGCGAACTCGGCGAGGCTCCGGCGCATTTCGTCAAGTTCGACATGGGCCTGCTGCACGACCTCCACCTGGCCAGCGAACGCAAACGCCGCGTCGTCAGGGATCTCGTCAAGATCGTGCTGGACCTTGGCTCGGTGCCGCTGGCCGAAGGTATCGAGAAGGAAGCCGAGGCGCAGCTCTGTCAAGACATGGGCTTCCAGCTCATCCAGGGCTACCTCACCGGCAAGCCGATTCCCGTGGAGAGCCTGTAAAAGTGCCCGGCACCGGCGGCGCGGCTAGGGCACCAGGGTGATAGGTGGCGCTTGGCGACAAAGCCCGTGCTGCCGCGCTCTGCTCGGTCACCTCTGGCGCAGCAGTTCTCATTTCAAATTCCATGGTAGCGAGTGGTGAGGGTAAGGACTGTTGGATGGG
>NZ_FLQX01000116.1 GCF_900089955.1 Candidatus Accumulibacter aalborgensis
CGCGGCGCTCACCGCCGTGCACAACTACCACATCCGTCGCGCCGACGGCACGACCGCCGCCCAGCGCTTCTTTGGCCGTGCCCACGAAACGCTGTTCGCGCAGGTGCTCCAGCGCATGCCGCTGCCCCCACGACCGGCGCGCCGACGACCCCGACCGCCCAAGCAGCCCTATCTGATGCCGATGGCGGCCTAGCGCGGGTGGCCGGAACGATGATCAAGGCCCCTTTGGCCTCTTTTCATGGTTAATCCGCAACATGGGCAATCTTGCTGTCGTGATCAAGAAAAGCCGAAATTTATTCCAAAGTCTGTGAAAGTCGCCTTTTGATAGTTCTTAAATAGGGCTGGTCTCGTTAGGCAAGCTTGATATTGGATTTTTGATGGCCTCTAGAAATTACGTGAAATCTGGCTTTATTGAACCACGTTCCGACACGCCCCGGAAAAGTTGACGATAGCGGTCGTCTGCTATTTGCGCTTCCCCAGTCCAGGTAGGCCACCCTGCCATATGCTGACATACGAGTATTTCACGCCCCCAAACATTGAGGAGCCTTTACTCGGGAGGCTGATCCATAACTTTGCGTGTTTGGGTCTGTTTTTTTTCTTCGCGGCCTGTGCTGCTCGCTCAGCCTCCCGCTTCTTTAGCGACTCTTGGGAATGACGGCTATGGTCAAAGGCCCTCTGGGCCTTCTGGCGCTCCTCAGGGGATAGATTCGTTTGCGCGAGGCGATTCAAGAGACGCTGCTCTCTTTTGGTGAGCGGCAACCCCAAGGCTTTGCCGTCTCGCCGCATTCCGGTGGACTGGATCGTGTGCGCTACGTTCACAAACTCTGCCCGGTTGCCGTCTTGATTGTCAGCCCATTGAGAGGGTTGGTGGGTGGGCTTCGGTTTGACCACATTCGTCAGATCGGCCTCCTGGGTAGCCTTTCGCTTGGCGTCGTACTCGACGAGCCTAGCCGAAGCTGTTTCGTATCGGCGCCCCAGTTCAACCGCCCTATCGTGAAACATTTTCTGGGGTTTCAAGAGCCCCTTGGCGATCATTTCTTCCCGCAACGTGAGCATCGTGGCCCTCCCGAATACAATGGTATCAGAGCCAGTTGTTCTCTGAACATTCGCTCTCGTTTGTGCGTGGACTGTAGGAGCGTGCCAACCTATTTCTGGGGCGAACGGCCGGTATCTGATGAGTTAGCTGACGTTCGCGCAGCTCGTTTTCTTGGGGCCGCTACGACCGGTCTTGGCCGAGAACAGCCGTCAAAACTGACAAGAGTGCGCTAAACCGAGCTTGCCTCGACAAACCAGGGTAGTCTGGATGCCTTCACATCGAAAGTCGCCGTCGTAGTGCACCCCATCCTCCGATTCCTGGCGCCGATCAAGCAATCCGAGAAGCCAGCGGAATGGTCTTTCCAGACGAAAATCGCCTGCTCAACGGCAGCCTCATCTTCCAACTCGAAATCCATGGTGTCCAGCAAGCCGGAAACAACCCACTGGATCTGGGGCTTGGAAAAGCCATACCGACTGCGCAACACCCATTCCATTTCCTGGAGAACGAGCTGGCTCACGAAAACGCGGCGGCTCGCCAGCACTTCTCGTTCAACAATCTTGTGCACGATCTCGAACTGCTGGGCGTCGTCTCGAACGAGGAAGCGCACAAGAACGTTGGTGTCGATCCCAAGCATCAGATCGATAACTGCTCGATGGGAACAGCCGCCCGACCTTCCTGGTACAACATCCCCGCCAGGTCGTTAAAGCGCTTGCTCTTCACCCTCATTACCACGGTGCCGTCCGGCATGAGCGTAAAGGTCATGCGATCTCCTGCTTTCATCCGAAGGCTGTCCCGGATCTCCTTGGGAATGGTCGTTTGCCCCTTGCTAGTCAAGGTGGCTTCTGTAGTCATGGCCGGCTCCTCGTTAAATTCCTTACTCTTATAATTATCGTAAGGAATAAACAAAAAAGCAACTTGCCATTCCAGCGAGGTGAAGAGTCAGGGAGCCTGCGCTTCGTCACAACCCGCCCCTCATCGCACCGCCACCCGAAACTGCCGCGCCAGCAATTCCCGGTTCAACTCGACCGTACCCGCGGTCTCGTCGAGCACCAGTATCGCGGCTTGATCAACGTTGAGCACGCGCTTGGCGGCATTGACAAAGCCGCTGATGCGCATTGCGGGCATGCCAAGGCGCTGCGCGAGCGCTGCTTTGGAAAGCTTCCCACCACGAGCCGCCAATGCCTCGAGCAGGGAGCGCACGTCGGCATCGGCCGGTGCCACGCGTGCCGCCAGCGCCTTCTGTGCCGTGTAGGCGGGCGATGCCTGGAGAGCATCGATCCAGTGCACTTCGGGATCGACTGCCGCAACAGGTAGCGCCCCACCGAACAGATCGATCTGCGGTGTGGGTGCAGCCGGAGGTTTCGCTTTCAGCGGCTTCTTGGGGAGTGCCGGCGTTTCAGTACCTCCTGCCGGCAATGGCGCCTCCAGCGGCGCCCACCAGTCCGGCTGTGATGCCGCGGCCACCTGCCAGCCCTTCAACACCATGTTGCGCGGCGTGAATACGCTCAGCGGCACGACCACCTCCTGCGCGGAGACGCCGCCGTGATAGCCGTTCTTCCTGGCGCCGTGGCGCACGCCTTCCGACCAGGTGCACACCACCACGTTACCGGACGCCGTTTTCACACGGCCGCCCTCGAAAACCAGCTCGCTTGCATCCGGCGTACCCGACGGCAGTCGCCAGCGATCGCCCTCGCCCTGGCCGCGCTGCACGGTGCCGTCGTCGATCACATGCCCGTGGTCGGCGGTAACGATCACCACGCGTCGCGCTCTTCTCGCCTCGCTGAGCAAGGGCCCGAGTAGCCGCAGATCGTCGATCGTCCAGCGCACCTGGATCTGGTTCGATCCGCTGAGATGGTCGTCGACCGCGTTGTAGACCACGGCCACCACCTGCTGCTGGGTCGAGGCGATGGCATCGCGAACCGTTGACGACAGGCCTTCGGCGTCAGCGAGATCACCCTTGTGGAATACCACCGGCGCAGTCCCGGCGCGCGACGCGCCGACGAGTGCCGGATGAGCCGCGAACGCTGTCTTCTCCTGCGCCGCCGCGCCGACCACCAGGCGGCCTGACAACAGGCTGGTACGGCTCACTTCGGTGATCGTCGGCAGCGCCGCGATCGCGATCGCGACCGCAAGCGTCGGCGTTGGCCCCACGAGCTGCTCGTCCCAGCCCAGTGCCTCCAGGTCCTGGCAAAGCTCCCGGAAGATGCTGTAACTCAGGCCGTCCGCCACCAGCAATAACACTGGCGCTTGTTGCGCCAACGGGGCGAGCAGGCGCTCGATGATCGCCTCCACCGGTAAGCATGCTGCCTCCGCCCGCGGCTCACGATTCCAGACCTGCAATGCCTTGGCGAAGGTCTGATTGAAGGCCTCGGCTTTCTTGCGCGCCACGTCGCGCAGGGCGACAAAAGCCGAAGAAAGTCCCGGCAACTCGTCGCCACCGATCAACTTGAAGCGTGCCCAATCAACGAAGGCGCCTTCGCGGGCATAGCACTGCGCGAGCTCATGGAACCCTGTTGCCTGACGTCCGTTGCGACCCTTGCTCTCGGGCCGCTCGGCGATCATCCATCGGCACAGGCGAAGCGCCATTTTCACTCGCAGCATGCGCGTGCTTGCCGGGTCGGGATGAGCATGGCACGCCACAGAATCAGCCGCCTGTTCGACGGCCTGCAGTTGTGCCGGGGAGGGCTCGGCGATGAAGGTCTTGAGCGCATCCGCGAGTAGCCCAAGCCTCCGCTCCAGGCCAAGTGGAAGCACATCGCTCAGATGGGCGTAGGCATCAATATGAAGTTCGCGCAGGAGCAACTCGGCGCGTTCGATCACCTCGTGGCGCAAGGCGAGCGTCAAGGCATTCAGACACTTCGCTGCGGCAGCGGCCCAAAGGCGGCCCTCGGCGATAGCGATGCACTGGTCACCCATGAAGCGTTCGAGACGTATCGCTGCGCCGGCAAGTTCGTGCACGCCTTCGCCCTGAGCCGACAGCGCCACGCCGCACACCAGTCCGAGCGGGACGGCCTCCTGCGCGTTGCCAGCCATCACGCAGCGCATGACGAGCGTGCCCACTGCCCCGGCCGAGTCGCCCAGCCAAGCGGCGATCTGCGGTTTTGCTTGATCAGGCAACTCATCGAAATCCCCGGCCGAATCAGTGTCCAGCGACCAGTTCAAGAGCGTCGCCGCGTCCGGCCTCGATGCATCCAGGCCCAGGCAACGGCTGAGGATGCAGCGCCATGCCGTATCCATGTCCAGAAAACCGTTGGGCACGGGCGAATAAGCGCCCATGCTGGCCCGTTCAACAAGCAGTTGTGCCATCCACCGAAATCGGCCGAGTCGCGCATCGATCTCGCGCGCTTTGAACAGCTGCTGCACCATACCCCAGGCGTCGGGCTGAAAGACCTGCGCACGTGCCAGCCGGGCCACCACATCGCCGCCCAGATCGCGTGCGGACAGCGGCGTGAGCAGGATAAGCCCTCGCCCGGACTGGTCGTCAGCCCCCTCTTCCAGCGCGGACAGCGCCTCTCTGGCCATCAAGGGGCTTGCGCACCAGCGCAGCCGGAACTGCCGGCCCGACAGCTTGATAGCGTCCGGCCACGCCGCCTGAGTCCTGGTCTGGATAGCGATCACCTTTGCGTCGCTCGCACGCTCCAGCACCGCGAGCGCCTGTGCCTCGATCTGCGGCAAAGACAATGGCCCGGCTGCACCGTTCACTTGCTGCTCCCCGGTTTTTCGAGCCGCCACGAGATCGACAGCCGCAGGTCCGTGTCGCTATCCAGCCTGGCGTGCAGATCGTCAAGCAGCGCCAGTGCTTGCGTGCTTTCAAGGTCAGCCGCGGCAGATTCCTGAACGATCACCGGTGGCCTGGGTGCCGGCCGGCCGGGTGGCACCGGCGTCGGAATTGTCGGCAGTAGCGGTGGTGACGGCGGGCCGGGAGGCGTCGGTGACGGCGCCGCGGTCAGCAAGCGCACGGCCTTGATGCGCTGTTCATCGAGCGCCGCCTTCAGCCCGATCGCATGCTCGTCGGCGGTAAGTGTCTCGCACACCTTGGCGACAATCACCTGCGCGGCGGTTTGCCGCTCGTCGGTCAGCGCCTTCATCGCCGCGAAGATATCCCAGGCGCCGGTGCGCACCGCCTCGTCGAGTTCGCGCGCCTTGGCCAGGGTCTGGCGCATGGCGACCTCGGAGGTCTCGATCGGCGCGCCGGCCAGGGTCGTGACCACGGCCGCAGTTTCGGCACTCAACAGCCCGGCAAGCAAGGCCTGCGCGGAACGCGCCGTCTGCTGGCGATGGTTGTTGCCAGCGGCCGGGAACAAGGCGGACTTCTCGTTCAGCGTCTTGACCAGGCTGCTGATCGCCTCCCGAGCCTCGCGCGCCCTGGCCTGCACTTCTTCAACCAGCCTGGCGACGTTGCCCGCGTTGCGCGAGGTCGGAATGGTCAGCCCGAACAACGCAGCGGCACGCTTGCAGGCGGCCTCCCAGTCGCCCGCTTCGGGCAGCATCTGCTCGCGCAGCTCCAGGTCGTCCGGCATCTGGTCGATGGTCGGCATGTAGGCGACGTTGCCGCGCACGAAGCTGCGATTGGTCTGCCCGGCGAAGGCGAGGATGATCAGGTTCTGCACCTCGGCCGGCAGCCCCATCGCCAGCGGTTGGTCGATCCACTTGCGCAGCTTGGCGACGGTGATCGCGGCGCCCGTTTTGGCCTGCTCGCGGAGGAAGTGCGAGCGCCAATGGTCAAGCAGCACAAAATGGCTCTCGCCGGTCTTGCCCAACTGCACCGGGTCGGCGATCGAGCGGACCAGTTGCCGCAGCACGCGATCGCCGACCGGCGCACGTTCGTCGGCGCTGCCGATGGCGCGCTCCAGTTCCGGCCACACCTTTTTCACCACCGCAGGCCTCACCTCGGCATCGAAGACCGGGTGTGCCGGGTATTGGTGCCTGAAGAGCTGGTCGAGCAGTGCCTCGAACGCTGATTTCAGGTTCGCCCCGACGGGCGGTAGCGGAGTCAGCGTCTGGTCCAGCGAGCGGAACTGGTCTTCGGGCGCCATCGGGTTCACCACGGCGTCGCGCGAGTCGCCGGCGATGCCGTAGGCCACCTCCAGGTACTGGCGAACCCGCTGCTGCAACTGATCACGCTGGTTGCGCAGCAGCGCCTGCGCCGGCCCGCGGTCGACCAGCGCCAGGTGGGCGGCGAGCTCGTTGAAGCGCTCGCCGGTCAGAATGTAGTCCAGCACCACCAGGCGGCCCAGGTCATGCTGCGCCTTGGCGCTGAAGAACGACGGCATCCACACCAGCGTCCGCGTGTCGTCGCCGCGATAGCCCGCCAGTCGGGCAAGATCGTCGGCAGGGGAGAAGCGAGGGTCGTCGAACGGAAAGTCGATGACCACCGTCCAGGTGCCCGGGCGCCCGCGCAGTTTCTCGTCCGACAGCTCGCGGACGTTCTCGAAGAGCACCTCGACCTCGCGCTTGGTGCCGCGCCACAGCACCGAGTAGGTGGCGAACAGGTCGTTGCTGTCGGTGACGCCGAGCTGCTCGAAGAGCATCTCGCGCACGCGGCGGCGGCGGTTGCCGGGATTGTCGCTGGAGGCTGCCGGTCCGCGCACGATGGGCTCGATGTCGACGCCGGTGACCTGGATCGAGATCAGTGAGTTGGTGTCGTCGGTTACCTTGATTTCGCCGATGTCGGCCGCCCACTCCTTGCACTTGCGCAGCACGTCCTGGGTTTCCCGGCCGGGGATCGGTGAGCGGATCGTTCCGTGGTTCAGCGCGGCCAGGCGTTGCGCGGTCAGGGCCTTGAGCGAATCGACTTCGGGCACCAGGGCGCTCAGCAGCAGCGTCTTGATCAGCCGCGCATCGTTCCTCAGCGCTCTGGCCCTGGCCGGGTCGGCGTCGCCGATACGGATATTTTCCCAGGTCACGCCATGCTGGCGCTCCAGATGCGGCAGCAGCTTCTGCCTGTAGAGTCGCTTGGCGTTGTCGAAGTGAATGCGCATCGCTTCCGAGAACGGCTCGTCGCCATCGGCGATCACGTCGAACAGGTCGCCGACCGGAATGATCTGGCCCAGTTCGAGGTCATCACGCCGATCGACCAGCAGTTGCAGCATCAGCTTCAAGGCCGTGCGTTCGCGCTGCAAGGCCGCCGAGACGGCAATCAGCGTCTGCACCAGCGCCGGGCTGAACGGATAGACCTTGCGGAACATCTCCTTGTCCGCGGTCTCGGTCAGCAGCGTATTCCAGACCTCGGGCCTTACCTTCTGGAATTCATCGAAGGCGTTGCCCAGCGTCTGCCGGGCCGCTTCGGACAACGGCCGGAGCACCCGTTTCTCGGCAATCGCCGGCAGGTTGCGGTCTTCGAGCGTGATGCGATGGAAGCGCGCCTCCCAGTGGCGCAACACGTCGCTGAACTGCAATTGCAGCGAGCCGGCGAGGTTCTCGCCGACCAGTTCGCGCAGATCGCGTTGCCGCGCGACGAAGCTGACCAGCGGAATCGGCCGATCGGCGTTGCCGGCTTCGACGAGCTTGACGAGCTTGGTGCCCTCGCTACTCACGAAGCTGACATCGGCTGCCCGGCTGGCCAACCACAAGATCAGTTCGTCGAGGAAGAGGATCACCGCGTCGTAGCCGAGCGCGTGAGCGTGGCGGCTCATGATGCTGAGGCCATCGTCGAGCGGCACGAAGGCCTCGCCGCGACTCTCGGCGACGTCGGCGATGGCCGTGAAGTAGCGGCTGATCAGGTCGCCGACCAGGCGGACGCGGTCGTCGCCGCTTGGCGGCTCGAGCATCGCGGCCTCGAAGCTCGCGGCATCCCAGCCGCCGCTCAGCTCGCCCCAGCCGCTATCACCGCTGTCGTAAGCATCGGACCCTGCGTTCAGATCACGGAAGAAGGCCTCGCCGCCGAGGCGATCGCGCATGCGTACCGCGTCTTCGAACAGACGTTCCGACAGATAGAAACCTGGGATCGGCGCCTCCGGATACCGCTTGCGCACGAACTCGGCGTAGCCGCCGAGGATCGCCGACTCCATGCTGCGTGCGCCGATCATGTGATACGGAACGAGCAGGAACTTGCGGTCCTGCGTCCAACTGTTGTGCTGGGCGACGACGTCGGCCAGCTCGGGCATCGAGCGAGCCAACACGTTGTTGTCGAGCAGCAGGTTGAGCACGGCCATGAAGTGGCTCTTGCCGGAGCCGAAGCTGCCATGCAGATACGCAGCCTTGCTGGTGCCGCCCTGGACCGACTGCTTGATGAAGTTCAGCGCATCGTTGAAGCAGGCGTTGAGCTGCGGCGTCACGACGTAGTCGCGCAGCGTCGCTTCGGCATGCGCCACGCCGTCGGCCAGCTTGAGGACGAAGTCGCCCTGGTGCACCTGCTCCGGGATCGCGATCAGTTCTCTGATCAGTGTCATTTTTATTTCCCTGTCAAACCATACTCATCGCAACGGCTTGACCCCGCCACGCCGGCCGAGACCAAATGCAATGCGGTACACGTCGGGCATCTGGATGCGGCCGTCAGACAGCCGTTGGATCAGTCCAAGCTCGGCCAGATCGAGCAACACGCCGTCAAGACCATCGACAAGGTGTTGGGGCGGCAGCTTGACGGACTTGCCAAGGTCGTTTAGCTCGTCTCCCAGCTTTTCCAGAACGCCATGCCGTTTCCATATCGCGCTGATGTCCGCCGGAAAGCATGGCACCGTCAGTTCGCCTCGCAGCGGCGACATGACGTTCTCCACCCAGGGATAGTCTTCGAGCACCAGTTCATCAACGCGCACTTGCGAAGCGGTTTGAACGCCTGCCTGAATCGACTTGAAGTGCAGCGGCAACTCGTGGTCCTCGAAGTCGCTCAGGCTCAACTCCGCAGCTTTGCGCAGGGCCTCGCAAAAGCTCCTCGGGCTGACTTGGTCGCGGCCGTCCTGCAAGTGGTTAACGGCCCATTTATACGGCTTGCCGCGCTTGAGCCCGGTGGGTGAAGACGACATCGCCTTACCAGCCAAGGACTCGAAGAGCTTCTCCTGCAAGTCCTCGTTGCCGCAAAGCTCCTTCGGAATGAGCCACAGGCTGTCCGCCTTCTGCCATTCCAGCGACAAGGTTGTGGCGGTCAGGTCACGAAACAACGCCCCTCCTTGCGTTGCGTTGCCGACACACTGATAGAACAGGGCGTAGAGGTCCACCTTGCGCCAATTGAGATTGGCTCGGCGGGCGAGCAGCTTCGACGCATCGGGGAAACCGACGATAGCTCGATCCTCCAGCATGTCCGGCCGGACAAAGACCTTCAGGCGCACCGCGCGCGTGGAGCGCATGTCCTGAGCCACCTGCAGCAGTCCACGTGCCAGGGGGCGGATATCGGCCCAGGTCTCGGCGAGCCGATCCAGCGCATCGAAAAGGACGAGTGAGGTCTTGCCGTCGCGATGCAGTGCGTTGTCGGCACCCAGCAGCATGCTGTCAAACGACTCCGGGCTGTCATGGACCCAGGCGGTGCGTGCAGCCCAGACGTTCACGCCGTCCGGTGCCGTTTGGGGAAATGGTGGGGGAAATTGAAGCTGGTGAGCGATCACCGCGCGCCAGATCGTCCGCGCGTTCTTGATCTGCGGGAACAAGCTGGCGAGCACGTCCTTGCTGGGTGCGTCTAGCGAGCCGGCCGCATCACCAAAACCCTGTCGGATAATCGTGCTTGGGGCGATGTGGGCATCCGGGAACGCACTCACCACGAACTTGCGGTGCTCGGTTGACGACAGTGCCGCCCACCAGAAACTCTTGCCGGCACCTCGTATTCCTTCGACCACCGAGTTCTCGGGGTCGAGTGCCTTGGCATGACTGGGTGGCACATACGTCAGCGCCGGGGGTTGTTGGGTAATTGCCCCCGCATGGGCAACCTGAGGCAAGCCCTCAGCGATGGCTTGCCTCAGGCTTTTCTTGTCTTGCGGTGTCATGCTCACGCTCAGTCCCCGAAAAGGATCGAAGAGACACGTTTGGCAAACGGACCAAACGCAAGGTCAATATCCGCATCACCCACTCCGCCGCGAGCGTCGGACGCCATGGGGTCGAACTCCATAAACCTCGCGCTCCATCGCACAATCAATGGGAAGTGCGGCGCGCCTTCACTGTCCAAAGCGTATGCAAAGGCATTCTCGGGTTCGGCCTGAGCCGGGTCGATTTCGTCGTACAGATTCTCACTGAATAAATCGTAGGACCGTTCCAGAAAGGAGTCGAAGTGCTCTTTCTGATCGGTCTCGGGAAACATTGCTCGTACCATCCACAGCCGTTCGCGCACCCCCCGCAGCACTGCTGGTCGCTGTTGCCAGTGGGCGAAAAGTTGCCGGTAACCCTGCCAATTCTGTTCATTGTTGGTGGCGAAAAGCAGTGCCAGGTCGGCCAGGGTCGCGATCGAAATGGCCGCCAAATCGTGCAGCCCGGCGCGGCTGTCAATCAACACGATGTCTGGCCTCTCCCGCGCTTCCAATGCTTGCACCAGCCGCTGCATACGCTGCGCAAAGCGCTCGGGCCCCGTCGGCGTGGGAAGATCCGCATAAACGCGCGCCAGTTTCGCCAGGTAAGCCAACTCACCTTGTCCCATGGCCGCAGCTACGCGGATACGTCCAGTCGTGTTTTCGGCCAGCGGACTATCTGCCACCAAATCGTCCAGCACCGAGTCACCGTGCTGAACACCGTCCTCGATGAACCAGTCCACCAAGCCAAACCCGGCGACGCGGTCGACCGGCAGCAATAGCCCGGACAAACCGGGCGATTCAAGGTCGAAATCCAGCAGCAGCACCTTCTTGCCCGCGCGCGCAAAGCTATAAGACAACATGGCCAGCGCGGTGGAACGACCGACACCGCCTTTCAGTCCGTAGAACACAACCCGTGGCGGCGCACTTGGCGCGCGCTCATGCGTGGTATGCAACCAATCCTGGCCAATAATTTGCCGATCCAGCAGGCGAACCGTCAATTCAGGGCGGATGTTGCCGTCTGGATCTTCGCAGGCTGGCACCAGCGTATCGTGCCAATCCGGGTTCTGAAACAGTGTTGCCGGATTGAAGAAATTGTCCCTGAACAGCACCTCATCGGCCGTGGCGTAGTGCTGCAGTTGTGCCGTCGCCTCCTTCAGCAGCACATAGGCTTCCAACGGATACACCTCGTCAGCAGGTGGTGCAGCTTCCGCACGTTCTTCCTCGTCATCCGGCGTGTGGGGCCGGTAGGCATCAACCGCGAAGCGAAGACGACCGTACACGTCGCGCACTAGCAGCACCGGCCAACGTGTGGGCAAGCGCGCATCCTGACTCGCTTCGGCCGCCTGCCGCAGCGCCTGGTTGAATCTGAGTGTATGCATCAGAGCGATCCTTGTTTGACGACGTCGAGGTGGTTCACCATTTCCTGCGCTGCCGCTGCCCAATTGGGCAGCGATTGACGTGGCAAGGCAGCTACCTTCCAGTACCGATGCTCAGTTTTCCAATCATGCATTTTGCCCAAATGAGGTACCGCGGCAAGCAAGGCGGAGGCTGAACGTCCGTCTGGCAAGGTGGTCATGGCAGCAATCATCTGGGTAAGCCGGGGCAGGTGCTCCTTAAACTCTCCCGCGATGCCGCCTTCCGCATCCGCAGGCGTACCCGATTGAATCAGCAGCGCCTTCAGTCCACACTCGACGCTGAAACCATAAAGCTGCCCCGCATTCGCGTGGCCACCTGATTGATGCAGTTTGCCCGCGTCCTTGAAATGCCGCCGGGCACAGCCCGCATAGTCGACCCGCTTGGTGACGCTCATGTTTTTGCCTTTCTGCCACGTTTGATCGCCGGCGCTGCCGGCTTCCACGCGCGAAGATCATCAAGCGTGAATTGCAGTGCTCGCGCCTCGTCGGTGACGAAGCTCTCGTAGTAGTCGCCCATGCGCGCGCCGAAATCGGGGTTCATGTCGTTGTGCCATTGCTTGAGCCAGGGCACCAGTTCGAGCAAGCCGGCGAGCAGGGGTTGTAGCCGCTCGCGACTCCATCCTTCGCGTTCCTTCATGTCGATGAAGTACGTCGCCAGGGCAGTGGCCTGCTGCAGGTGATCCCAGCCGGCCCAGGCGATGACCAGGCTGCCGTCGACGCCGCGCTCGCAGCCGGGGTAGCTGATCCAGCGCTCCTTGGGAACGTCCAGACCGCCGCGCAGGCGCCAGAAGTCAGCCTTCAGGAAGTCCTTGCTTTGGTACTTGGGCGGCACCGGGATCTTGCCGACGCTGATGGTCAAATCCTCACCTGCGTCTTGGCGCCGCTGCAGAGCCCAGGTTTCTTCCCACTGGGCGCGCTTGCGCAGGCCGGTGTCGGTGTAGCGCAACACCGGCAGGAAGGGCACGGACTCGGCGGCGATGAGGTTGGCAACGAGCGGGTTCAGATCGAAGTCGGCACGGCCGGCATATAGCGCGGCAATCTGCATGAACTCGGCGTCGCGCTGCAGCGCGTCGGCCAGGCGGCTGGTGCTGGTCATCTGCGGCGGCTGGTCGGCGCTGGTGGGCCAGTAGCGCGGCGATTCCAGCCGCGCCAGCAGCCAGTCGCGCAGCGCGGCCTGTTCCAGAGACTCCCACGACGGCGAGTTCCAGCGACGCTTGTACTCGGGGCGCTCGATCAGGCCGATGTTGCGGTCGCTCTCGATCAGCTCGATGCGCCGCTGCACGACGCGGCGATAGTCCTCCGGCCAGCGCGCAGGAATCTCGGTGATCGGTGTCGAAGCGTGACGCTCGA
Source organism: Candidatus Accumulibacter aalborgensis (assembly GCF_900089955.1). Classification (GTDB taxonomy): domain Bacteria; phylum Pseudomonadota; class Gammaproteobacteria; order Burkholderiales; family Rhodocyclaceae; genus Accumulibacter; species Accumulibacter aalborgensis. Next base: position 12,732 of record NZ_FLQX01000116.1, read on the forward strand.
ACCAGGTCGTCGATTCCTGGCCCGCCGCTACGCGGCGGGCCAGGACGATTTCAAAAGCGCGCTCGCCGAGCGCCACTTCGGGCGGGGCAGCGTGCTCAAAAAGCGATTCCCCGCTGTCGGCGGGCAGCAGACCGTAGAGGCGATAGCAGCGCCAGTCGAGTTCTTCCTGTGCGGCGATCATCTGGCGACGCAGGTGGGAAGCGTGGGAGCAGGCGGCGTCGAGGCTTTGGCGGGTGGGGAGCGTCATGGGGCAATCACGTTCAGAGAGTCGACGCTGAGGCCGGGAACGAAGAGCTTGCCGGTAGCGCGTAGGTTGGGGTGAGGCACGAACCCCAACATTCAAGGATAGCCTGTTGCCGAGCGGGGACTTGCGTTGGGGTTCCTTCGTCACCCCAAGCTACGCGCTGTGGAAAAATTGCCGCCCCGCCCCAAGCTGTCATTCCCGCGCATGCGGGAATCCAGCACGTACCACTTGTTCCTTTCCAAGCACACCGATAGATCGACTGGATTCCCGCATGCGCGGGAATGACGAGACAGGAAGCGGGATCGGGTGATTGATTCACCGGATCTCAGTCCTCACGCCCCGGCTGCGCCCGGTCGACGCGCAACTCGCGCTGCCAGGCCGACGCGTCATCGATGGAGGCGAAAGTTCCCGCTTGCGTGACGGCGGCCAGCGCCTGACGCATTACCGCCCGACGGTCGATTTCAGTGGCGATGTCTTCGTCAATTATCGTCTCAGCCTGCGGCAGCGCCTGCACCGCTTGCATCAAGCGCGCCCATTCCTGCTCGCGCTCGGCAGCACTGCGTTCGCTGCCCACGACCAGCACTTCGACCAAGGTCCCCGGCGCAAAAGGCAGGTGTGTGATGGTGAGTTCGCCAGTGGCTTGAATGCGGGCAGTGGTTTTATGGACTGGCATCGTGGTCTCCTTCGGGTACGCGGGATGTATCGAGCAAGGCCGCCGGGCTGATGGCGGCGAGTTCCTGGGCGAGTCGGTCGAGGGTTTCGGCCAGATCGACCGGGCGGTTGTCGATCAGTGGGAACTCGGCCACGATCCCTGAGCCCAGTTCGTAGAAGTCCTCAAAGGGAGCCGTGCGTTGGCGAGCCCCCTTCTGGTCAACAGTGCTGCCGCGGTTTTGGCTTACTTGCTTTAGCCAGAAGCACGCTACGGAGGAATTCAGTAGCCCAAGCAGCCCGAGGTGTTCGTTCAGATCTGCCAGTTTCGGCAAGCGGATTACGGGTGCCGTCCGGTTGAATGCCTTACCGCCACGGTCGAGCAAGAAATGGTTGTGAGTAGAGACGAAGGAGAAGGGAATTAGATATGGGGCCAGCGTGCGCTCAGAAGAAACGAAGCTAAGTTCCCACCACGCCTTACCCGCCATCTCGGGGGTCTTCCCAAACATGAGACGGTTACGCAGCTTAGTCCGCATCTTCCAAAAGTGGTTTTCAAGTTTCGAGCATGCGGGAGATGCGGTCGCCGAATGCATGCCGTCCCTTTCTATGTACGGAAAGATAGCTACATCCGAAGGTGTGTGGGTCCAATCCCTTACCTCATCACCCACGCCGAACTCTTTTGTCGGCGCCTCGATCTTGGCGGCGACGTGTGGCGGCATTACATATACGTCGTCTTCGCCTGTAATGACCGCAAAGCCGATCGAAATCGACCACGTCTTCAGCACCTCGCGGCCACCTTCAATCCTTTGTTTTACCCCGAGTACGCCGCCACCCCCGATGCTCCACGGATGCCTGGCAAACGTCGCCCTGGGCGTGTCGGCGACGCTGACGAACTCGCTCTCCGACCCCGCGCGGTCGATCTGCCCGACGATCGCCGACCACACCAGCCCCTGCGCCGGATCGTCCGGCGTACTCGGCTCGCCCTTGATCCCCATCACCGTGCGCACCGCATCACTGACCGGCGCGCGATGCCGGCCGAACAGGATCACCGTCGGGGTGCCGTGGCCGGGGATGTAGGCGCCCGAGGTATCGACCACATGCGTGAGGTCCAGCCGTGGCAGGACCTGCTCGATCAGCTTGGCTCCAAACTCGCGTTTCATGAACGAGTTGGCAGTGATCAACCCGACGTAGCCGGCCGGCTGGGCATCACGTCCGGTAACTGCCAGTTCGAAGAAGCGGTCGGTGAAAGGCGCGCCGAGCGAATACTTCATGTGGCAACTGGCGTACTGCCTGCGATAGGCCGCGTTCAGCGCCGCGTCGCGGACGACGATGTACGGCGGGTTGCCGACCACGGCGTGGTACTGACGGCCCAGGATTTCCTGGACTTCAGCCAGGTCTTCGCTGGCGTACGCATGCGCCAAACCGGTATCGGCAAAATGTTCGGATCCCTGGAACATGTCCTCGGTGGCGCTCAGCCCGAAGCGCCGGCCGTGCAGCAGGCTGTCGCCAATGGCAACATGAATCTTGAAGTCGAGCGCCTCGGCCATTCGATGCACATCGCTGGCCTTCAACGCAGCCAACAACAGGCGGAAGCGCGCGATGGCCACCGCGAACGGATTCAGGTCAACGCCAGCGACCGCGTTCAGCGCCTTCTGCGCGATGTCGCGACGGTTGCGTCCCGGCTCGTTGCTCGACCACTCTTCAACCAGGCGATGGAAGCCACCGAGGAGGAAGTGCCCCGACCCGCAGGTCGGATCGATCATCCGCACTTCGCGATAGCCGAACTCGTTGATCGCCGGGGTCAGCGTCCGGTCGAGGATGAACTCCTCGACGAACTCGGGCGTTTGCAGCAACGCATAGCGCTTGCGCGTCGCTTCGCTGAGGTCCTGATAAAGGTCACCGAGGAATCGTGTGTTCCAGCTCGGATCGGTGAAGTCGCGGATTAGCGCCCCGGAATCGGCGGCAACCTCCTGCCAGAACTGCATCACCGCCATCGCCGCATCACCGCTTATCCCTAAGCGAAAAACCGGGTTGTGGGCGCCGTCGAAGAAAGTGTGCAGGCCCGGCAGCGCTCCCGCCTCACGGAAACAGGCAAGCAGATAGTCGCGATCGTTCTGATGCGGATGTTCGCGGAAGTAGGCGTCATGCCGGTCGCGCGCCAGGGCCAGTCGGCCTGATTGCGGTGTGCCGCTGATCCACGGCCGGTCCACTAACTCGTTGTCCTCGATGAAGCGAAGAAACACGCAGCTCAACAGCCAGTGCACGCCGGCCTGAGTGATGGCCTGTTCTCCCCAGGATTCGAAGGCCTCCGCCGTGCGCCCGGCATCGCGCGCCGCCTGCCACTCGGCCTGCAGTTGGGTGCGCAGTTCCGGCACCTCGCTCGCTGAACTGAGGGCGCGTTCGCGCAGGTCGTCTTCGAGCCGCTTGAGCAGGCGGGTCAGGTCAGCGAGCAGGATTTGGGCATTGATCATCGGTGGGCTTCGGGGACAGGTCGCGACAGCGACGTTTGCGATTGTACGGGCTGGGGTTACAAGGCACGGCAGTGATCCGTCGGTTTTCCCCCATCCCCCTCCCAGCCTCCCCCTTGAAGGGGGAGGAGTTCCATGGGCGATAGGGAGTGAATGAAAGTGCGGGGGTCACGAGCCTCGCCGGTGTGGCTACTCCCTCCCCTTCAAGGGGAGGGCCGGGGTGGGGATGGGGTCATCAGCGAGGCATCCTCCCCGGATTCTTCTTGCAACGCCGTCCAGATCGCTTCTACCACAGCATCCGTTTCCTGTAACACCTGGTTGTTCCAAAATCGCATGATGAAAAAACCCGCCTCCTGCAATCGCCGATCCCGCGCCCGATCTGCCTCACAGTCCTGATGCTGGCCTCCATCGACCTCCACGATCAGCCGCCTTTCCAGGCACACAAAGTCGAGCACATAATCCAGGAACGGATGCTGACGGCGGAATTTGAAACCGGCATTCTGCCGAGCGCGCAGACGTTGCCATAATCGAGTTTCGGCATCGGTCATGTGGGTGCGCAGCTTTTTCTGAAGCGCAGGGGTGAGGATCGAACGGTTTGTCTGCCCTTTCATGCTCCTGTTTCCTTGTCCATTCAGGCCGCGGCGGCGCGGTGCAGGTTTCTGGCCCAGGCGACGGGAACGTTCGCCCACTGGGTTGAGGTGATCACCGGTACGGGGACGTCGTCGACGGTAGGCAGACCGGTGGCCGCCATCGGCAGCAGCATCCACAGGCTGGCCAGTTTGCCCGGGCGGCCGACCTCGTCACGCAGCTCGTCGATCAGTGGCATCAGGCCATAGCGGGCAATCAGGCCCAAATTGACCAGCAGGACAGGATCTGTGGCATCGAGCAGCGCCTGCTTCACCTGCGGCAGCGCCTTGTGTACCAGGCGCATCAGGCGACTCCAATCGGTGCTGGTGGGGGCTGCGCCGTCGGCGGTGAGCACAAGATTCCAGTTGACCTTCAGCGTTTCGGCCTGTTGGCGCAGGGCCTTGAGCATGAGCGTGTCGAAGCTCAGCCGCTGGCGGCCGAAGCGGCGCAGCAACTCGGCTTCGACATGGTGCGCAAGCCGCGGCTCGACGGTCAGCACGAGAAAACCGCCAGCCTTGTGGGCATAAGCGAGCCGATCTTCCAGCTTCTGCGCCTCGATCGCCGGGGCGGATGCCTCGTTGGTGCCCGCATCCGATGCCGGCAAGCCGCGCTCCATGGTCGTGGTGACGCGCGAGTATTGCGTGGTGGTGCCCGCCGACGGGCCGAGCGCTTGCGTCGACGGCACGTAGCCCGAGCCAGCCGGGGTGTCGTCGCTCCAGACGAGCAGCGCGCCAACGTCGGCCAGAAGCGTGTCGAGGAGTGGGCGCTGCGGCAGCGGCTGTGCTTCGGGGTAGCGTCCGGCTACCCGGTCCTGCACGTCCTTGAGCTTGAGGAAACGCACCCCCATCAGCGCGCCTAGCGACTGGCGCAAGGCCAGCGCAGCGGCCATGCCGCGCGGATAGATTTCCTGGCGGCTGGACAGCGCCGCGTGCTGCGCTGCGGCGGTCGCCAGGCGTAACAGGCGCTGTGCCGAAAGCGCCGGACTGACCTCGGGTGCGGGCACCGACGCCAATGTTTCGAGGGCTCTCTGCGGCGTCAGCAAGGGTTCGGCCTGCGCGCAGGCGTCTGCCGACGAACCGAGCCGACGGGCGTATTCGGCCAGCTCGACAGAAAAGGCGATCAGCGGCCAGGGGCGGTGCTCGAATTCCTGAAAACGCAGACGCTCCAGGTGGGCTTCGGCTTCGCAGCATGCGCGGACGACGGCGGTCGCCAGGCGCAGGCGCTCGGGCTCGTCCTGCGACGCACAGCCGCGCATGGCGAGCAGCGCCAACGCCAGCTCGGGCACGGTCATCACCCCGCCCTGGGTGGAGAGCAGGCTTTCGAAGTGATTACGCAGTTCGGTGAGCTGCGGCGTTTTCAGCCAGCGCTCACGAGCTTTCAGCAAGGCGGCGGAAAGGTCATTGCGGTCGATCGCAAGTGCGCTGGCGGCAACGCCCAGCGGTGTCCATAGGCTCGAGCCTTCGGCCTCTTCCAGGCCAAGGTAGATGGCCAGTGCGGTTTCTTCGACACGGTCGTCGCCGGCCGGCCGGCGCGGCAGGAGCTGCGCCGCCAACTCATTGACGCTGATCGCGCCGGCGGCTGCCGAATCGTCATCGACCTCGTGCAGCGTCGGACGGCCTTGAACGAGGTCCGGCCGGATGGCAGCCAGGGCTTTGGCCTTGAGGCGGATTTCCTTGCGGATGCGATCGCCGACGCCGCGCAGATAGCGGAAGCGCACGCGATCGACCGCCAACAGCTCGCGCGCGTTGTGGATGGCCATCGCTTCGAGCACGTTCTGTGCTTCGACGCTGTAGCCCAATTCGGCCATGTTGGTGCTGGCGGTGGCCAGGCGGGCGACGGCTTCGAACGGGTCGGCCGACTGCTGGCTCGCCGTCGCGCCGGCCTCGAAGATCCGGCGCCAGTCGCGCAGCATCTCTTCGGCATTGTCGAAGCGCTTGAGCGGGTTGCGGTTCAGCGCTCTGGCGAAGAATGCGGTGAAATCGTCGCGCAGCAAGGGGTCGAAGCGCTCGCTGGCGAGCGTGGCTTCGCAATCGAGCATCGACGCTTGTGTCTTGCCATCGCCCCAGCGCGGCGCTACGCCGGTGACCATTTCGTGCAGGGTGACGGCGAGCGCAAAGCGCTCGGCCTGGAGATCCCAGCGCGCCGGTTTGCGCAGTGAGAGGAAAGGGTCGAGATAGGGATGCGTGCCGGCGGAGATGTTCTCGGCCGAGGTACGGGTCAGCGAGAAATCAAACAGGACCAGTTGCAGCTTGCCGCGGGTACCGGCCTGCGACATGCCGATGTTGTCGGGCTTGATGTCGCGGTGGGCGACGCCTTGCTGATCGAGATAATCGACCGCCTGGATCAGCTCTTCGCCGAAGCGTTGCAGGAGGTCGAGCGACAGGCGAGCCTCTTCGCGGATGCGGTCGGCCAGGGTCTTTTCGCCAGCTTTGCGCATGAGCAGCGCCGTCCGGCCATTGACGCTGAGCGTGCGCTGCCACTCGACGATGTTCGGATGACGAAGTTTCGCAAGCGCTTCACCCTCGGCGGTGAGACGGTCATTGAAGCTCGCGTCGAGGGCGACCTTGAGGATCATCTCTTCGCTTTTGCCATCCTCGCGGACCAGCAGCACGTCGGCCGACGAGCCTCGGCCCATCTTGCGAATCACCGTGAAGCCGCCTTCGATGCGCTCGTCGCGATTGGCCGCGGCCGGATCGACGGTGGCCTCGGGTTCCGGGGTAGTCAGTTCATCGACGACCTTGTCAAGGTCTCGCAGGAACTCGTCGATGGTGCCGTAGCGGCCCATGACGTCGGGACAGGTGCTGTACTGGATGAGGTCCTGAAGCTGCTTGCCGCAGCCGTCGAGCACGTCCGACAGCCGCAGGCCTTGCCCAATGCGCAGCTTTTCGGCGAGATCGAGAACCGAGCTTGCCGGTGGCTGGCCGGAGAAGACGTGATAGGTGATCGCACCCAGGCTGAAGACATCCAGGCTGGGGCCTTGCTGCGCCTCTGACTGCGAAGTTTCCGGAGCCAGATAGACCAGGCCGGGGTCCTCGACATACTCCTCGACGTGCATGGTGCCGCCGACGGTGCGGCGCGCTGGATCGATGGTGTCGCTGCTCTGCGTTCCCTCTCGTGTACCCGTCTGCCAGTTCATGATGCGCGGCCGTGGCGTTGCGCCGGCAACGTCCTGAACCAGGACGCTTTGCGGACACAAGGCGCGGTGGTAGAGGCGCTTCTGGTGGGCGTGTTTGAGGGTCTCGGCCAAATCACGGACGATCTGCAGGCGCTGGTCTACGCTGAGCGGTTGGCCTCGCTGTTGACCCCGCTGTTGACCCATCTCGCGCAGCAGGAAGTCGAGCCGGATGGCCTTGGGGTCGTGATCGAAGATGAGCGCCGGGCCGAGTTCGCTGTCCTGGTAGTCCTTGACCTTGACGATGCCCGGGTGGTCAATGCCTTCGAGGATCTGGAACTCTCGCTGCGCCTGGCGAACCAGCGACTTGCGCGCATCGGGCGTGGTGGCAGCGGCGACCGTGTAGATGCGAACGCGCCGGCGTACGGCCGCCATCGCGGTGTGCGTGCCCTCCCAGTCCTGGTAGGAGCCGCCTTCCGACAACAGCGCGCCGAGCTGGTAGTCGCCAATCTTGCGATGCTTGTTCGAGGGCCTTATGCCGGCCTCTGCCATGGCCCGGGCAAGCACCCGGGCGTGCTGATGGTCGATGTGGCTGGGCTGGATCGCGCGGGCACCACCGCTGCCGTTTTGCAATGCGTCGATGATGCCGGTATCGGACTCGCTGTTCGGCTGACCGCGCAGGTAGGTGCCGGAGCGGGCCGGGCCACTGAGTTTGCAGGCAAGGCTGGTGGCCGACAGGAAAATCAGCGGCTCGACGAAGGGCAAGCGCACCTTGGCCTTGAATACCGACGACTGCCGCCGCAACAGGCTGGCCAGTCGCTTCGACTTGCGGTTGGCGAGGATCAGCGGGTTGTCGCAGGCCCGTTCACGACCGTCGGTGACCCACAGCCAGGTATGCGCATCGCCGGTGACGTCGCCAGGCCGGCTCTTGATCTCGATGAGGAAAAGACCCGCTGGCGTCAGGATCAGCGCGTCAACCTCGTTGACCTTGCCCTCCTCGTCGATGAATTCGAAGTTGGTCCAGGCGTGCCAGGGCTCGCGATCGGGAAGGTGCTTGCGCAGCCAGTCCAGGGCCTCGCGCTCCCAGGCGAACTGCGACTGTGAGACGGCCTGCCAGCGGCTGAGGCTCATGGGCATTCAGGTCGCTCGCGCAGTCGGCGGGTTGTCGTTTTGCCGAGGCTCGTCCGGGACGATTTCCAGCAGATCACCGAGCCCGCAGCCGAGGACCGTGCAGATTCGCTCGAGCGCAGAGAGATCGACCCGGGTCGCCCGATCGCGCGTCAATGCGGCCACCGTGCTGCGATTGACGTTCGCCAGCCGCGCCAACTCGGTCGCTTTCAGATAATGGCGGCGCATGAGTTCGACGAGGTGAGAACGGACCATGAAATCTCGATTTATGGCGGGGTGTTGCGCAGGATAGCACCATTCCCTGGTTGAGCATGTTTGTCTGCGCATGCGCCGCCAGTGTCGCCTGCGCCAGTCGTTAAATCCGCCGGGGCGCTTGTCGGCACGCTGTTTGGTGCTTGCGCCGTGCATTCAACTGGCCCGTTGGCAGCAGGCTGGGCTAAACTTCGCACTTTTCTTTCCCCAGGAGCGACCATGCCCATTGTCACCACCCCCAGCGGTCTCCAGATCGAAGAGATCATCACCGGCAGCGGTCCCACCGCCATCGCTGGCCAGCATGTCATCGTGCACTACACCGGCTGGCTGGCCGATGGCAAGAAGTTCGATTCGAGCAAGGATCGCAACGAGCCCTTCCGCTTTGCGCTTGACGGACGGCACGTGATTGCCGGCTGGGAAGAAGGCGTTCCCGGCATGAGCGTCGGTGGCATTCGCAAGCTGACCATTCCCGCCGAGCTGGCTTACGGTGCGCGCGGGGCCGGCAAGTTGATCCCGCCGCACGCCAAGCTGGTATTCGAGATCGAGTTGCTCGATATTGCCTGATCGATGGCCGACCGGCCACGCAAGACGCTGACGCCCAGCGCAGCAGCGAGTGGAGTGCCGGTCGGCGCCGGCCCTCCGCCGGTGCGCGGCCGGATGACCAGGCAGCGGCCGGCGGCGGCAGTTGACGCCGCTGCGCTGCCGGTCGGTGCGCCGGCGGCTCTGTCGCCGAGGTCACCGACGGCGGCCAGCCCGCCGCCCGACGGCGTGCGGATTTCCAAGCTGATGGCCGCGCGAGGACTCTGTTCGCGCCGTGACGCCGATGAGTACATCACGCGCGGCTGGGTCTTCGTCGATGGGCGGCGAGTCAGCGAGCTCGGCACCCGCGCCGGGCCAAAAGCCGTGATTACCCTGGACCGGCGGGCGCAGGCGCAGCAGCACAGCCAGATGACCATCCTGCTGCACAAACCGATGGGTTATGTCTCGGGGCAGCCGGAACCTGGCTGTACGCCAGCGGTGACCTTGATCCAGCCGGAGAGACAATGCCGAACGCCGGATACGCCGGCCTTTCATCCTTCCTGTCTCAAGGGGCTGGCACCGGCTGGCCGCCTGGACATCGATTCAACGGGCCTGCTGGTGCTGACCCAGGATGGCCGGGTGGCCCGCAGGTTGATCGGTGAAGACTCGACGATCGACAAGGAATACCTGGTGCGTGTCGAAGGCCACCTGGACGCCCGCGGCCTGGCGCTGCTCAATCACGGGCTCAGCCTCGACGAACGGACCTTGAAGCCGGCCAAGGTGGAATGGCTCAACGACGATCAGCTTCGCTTCGTGCTGCGCGAGGGCAGAAAGCGACAGATCCGCCGGATGTGCGAGCTGGTCGGGCTGCGCGTGACCGGCCTCAAGCGCGTGCGCATCGGGGCGGTCAGACTCGCCGACCTGCCGCTCGGTCAATGGCGTTTCCTGCGCCCCGACGAAGCCTTCTGAGTGCGTTGCCGGTGACGGCCGAGTTCAGAGGAAAACCGGCTCGGGAGTCAGTTCAACGCCAAAGCGCTCGCCGACAGATGCCTGCACGGCGCGCGCCAGCGCTACGACCTCGGTGCCGGTCGCGCCTCCGCGATTGACCAGCACCAGCGCCTGCTTCTCGTACATTCCTGCCCGGCCAAGGTCGCGACCTTTCCAGCCGCTCTGTTCGATCAACCAGCCGGCAGCGAGCTTGACGCGGCCATCGGCCTGCGGGTAACGCGGCAGGTTCGGATGCGCCGCAGCCAGTCGCTCGCCGACGGCCGCGTCGACCAGCGGATTGTGAAAGAAGCTGCCGGCATTGGGAAGCACGGCCGGATCGGGCAGCTTGCGCCTGCGCACAGCGATGACGGCGTCGGCAATCTGGCGGGCATTCGGGCGGCCGAGCTGCTGCCGATCGAGTTCGGCGGCCAGATCGGCGTAAGCGGTCAGCGGCCGCCAGGCCTTGGCCAGGCGTAATGTCACCCGCGTGATCACCAGGCGCGCGTTCAGGTGCCAGCCCTCGTGCTTGAAGATGCTGTCACGGTAGGCAAAGCGGCAGGCGTCACGATCGAAGCGCAGCGTCTTGCCAGTCCGCAGGTCGAAGGCTTCGAGCGATTGCAGGCGATCCGCCATTTCGAGTCCGTAGGCACCGATGTTCTGGATCGGCGCGGCGCCGACCGTGCCGGGGATCAGCGCCAGGTTCTCTAGTCCCGGCCAGCAGCCCTTGACCAGTGTCCAGTTGACCAGTTGATGCCAGTTCTCGCCGGCACCGGCACGCACATACCAGGCGTCGTCATCCTCGCCGATCAGTTGGCGGCCGCTGATCGCCATGTGCAGGACGATGCCGTCAAAGTCGCCAGTGAGGACCAGGTTGCTGCCGGCACCGAGGACGAAGCGGCGCAGCGCTCTCGTTCCGGCAAGCCGCTCCAGTTGTGCGGTGGACCTGATTTCGGCATAGAAGGCAGCACGGCCGGGCAGCGCCAACGTCGTTCGCGTCGCCAGGTCCACGTCGCGTTCGACGAAGTCGGGAAGCTGCCGGCCAGTCATGGTGCGGCCTGCGCCTAGAGCAGCGGCGCCAGCCAGCGCTGCGCTTCGGCGACACTGAAACCTGCCCGTTGCGCCCAGTCTTCGAGCTGATCACGGGCAATCTTGCTGACCGCGAAATAGCGCGCCTGCGGGTGCGCCAGATAGAAGCCGGAAACCGCCGCGGCGGGTGTCATGGCAAACGATTCGGTCAGTTCCATGCCGGCGTTGCGCGGTGCATCGAGGAGGGTGAACAGCGCAGCCTTGGCCGTGTGATCGGGACACGCCGGATAGCCGGGCGCCGGCCGGATGCCGCGGTAGGCCTCACCGATCAGAGCCTCCCGGTCGAGCAGCTCATCACCGGCGTAGCCCCAGTAATCACGACGTACCTGCGCGTGCAACCACTCGGCGCAGGCCTCGGCCAGGCGGTCGGCGATCGACTTCAACATGATCGCATGGTAATCGTCGTTCGCCGCCGCGAACTCGGCGAGCTTGGCTTCGATGCCGAAGCCGGCGCCGACGGCAAAGGCGCCGATCCAGTCGGACGTTCCCCGGTCGGCGATGAAATCGGTCAGGCAGTAGTGCGGCTTTCCCGCGGGGCGCTCGTGCTGCTGGCGAAGGTTGTGCCAGCGCATCAAGGGCCGGCGGCGCGATTCGTCGGCATAGATTTCAATGTCGTCGCCGACGGCATTGGCCGGGAAGAGCCCGCAGACGGCATGGGCGCTCAACCATTTCTCGGCGATGACTTTTTTGAGCATCGCTTGCGCATCGCTGAACACTGCTCGGGCCGTTGCGCCGACCAGCGCATCGTCGAGAATCTTCGGGTAGCTGCCGGCCAGATCCCAGGTCTGAAAGAAAGGCGCCCAGTCGATGAACTCGGCCAGCGTCGCCAGATCGATCTCGCGCAGCACGTGCAGGCCGGGCTTGTTCGGCGCGGTTGGCCGGTATTCGGCATCGACGTCCCACACGAAGCGGTTGTCGCGCGCAGCCTCGATGGTCACCAGCGGGATGCCCTTCTTCCTGGCGTGCTGCGACCGCAGCTTTTCATAGTCGGCGGCCAGTTCGGCCTTGAAGTCGGCCGCGTGGTCGATAGACAGCAAGCGGGTGACGACGCCGACGGCACGCGAAGCGTCGGGGACATAGACCACCGGACCGGAATAGTTCGGCGCGATCTTGATCGCCGTGTGTGCGCGACTGGTCGTCGCGCCACCGATCAGGAGCGGCACCGGTGGGCTTCCATCGATCCCGGTGGCAAAGCCGAGGCGCTCCATCTCGGCAGCGACATGGCTCATTTCTTCGAGCGACGGGGTAATCAGCCCCGACAGGCCGACGGCCTGCGCAGCGTGCTCGCGCGCAGCGTGCAGAATTCTGTCGCAGGAGACCATGACCCCGAGGTCCACCACTTCGTAGCCGTTGCAGCCCAGCACCACGCCGACGATATTCTTGCCGATGTCGTGCACGTCGCCCTTGACCGTGGCGATGACGATCCTGCCCTTGCTGCTGATGCCGGTGCGCAACTTCTCGGCCTCGATGAAGGGAATCAGGTGCGCTACCGCCTGTTTCATCACCCGCGCCGACTTGACCACCTGCGGCAGGAACATCTTGCCGGCGCCGAAGAGGTCGCCGACGACATTCATGCCGCTCATCAAGGGGCCTTCGATCACCGACAGCGGCGGCTTGCCGGCGGACTCCAGCGCGGCACGACATTCTTCGCAGTCGGCGACGACAAAGTCGTTGATGCCCTTGACCAGCGCGTGCGTCAGGCGCTCGTCGACCGGCAGTTCTCGCCAGGCGAGGTCGAGGCCGCCCATGCCACCCTCCCTGGCCTTGCCCTCCTTGACCGTCTGGGCAAACTCGACGAGCGCTTCGCCGGCGTCTGGGCTGCGGTTGAGGACGACGTCCTCGACCTTGCGGCGCAGCACCGGGTCAAGCTCGTCATAGACGCCGAGCATGCCGGCGTTGACGATACCCATCGACAGTCCGGCCCTGACCGCGTGGTACAGGAAGACGGTGTGGATCGCCTCGCGCACGGCATCGTTGCCGCGAAAGGAGAAGGAGACGTTGGAGACGCCACCGGAGATCTGCGCCCCCGGCAGATGGGAACGAATCCAGACACAGGCCTCGATGAAGTCGACGGCATAGTTGTTGTGCTCTTCGATGCCGGTGGCGATGGCGAAGATGTTCGGGTCGAAGATGATGTCCTCGGGCGGGAAAGCCGCCTGCTCGGTGAGCAGGCGATAGGCGCGGGTGCAGATCTCGGTCTTGCGCGTGTAAGTGTCCGCCTGCCCGGCCTCATCGAAGGCCATGACCACCACGGCGGCCCCGTAACGGCGCGCCAACCCCGCCTGACGAAGGAATTCGGCCTCGCCTTCCTTCATCGAGATCGAGTTCACGATGCCCTTGCCCTGGATGCACTTGAGGCCGGCCTCGATGATCTCCCATTTCGACGAGTCGACCATGATCGGCACGCGCGAGATGTCCGGCTCGCTGGCGATCAGCTTCAGGAAGCGATCCATCGCCGCCTTCGAATCGAGCATCGCCTCGTCCATGTTGATGTCGATCACCTGCGCGCCGTTTTCCACCTGCTGGCGAGCGACGGCCAGGGCATCGTCGAAGCGGCCCTCGAGAATCATCCGGGCAAAGGCCCGTGAACCGGTGACGTTGGTCCGCTCGCCGACGTTGACGAACAAGGAGTCCTTGCCGACATTGAAAGGTTCGAGACCCGCCAGGCGCAGTTTGCGCTCGATGTGCGGGATGACGCGCGGTTTGACGCCGGCAACGCTTCTCGCGATGGCGGCGATATGTTCGGGCGACGTGCCGCAGCAGCCGCCGACGATGTTCACGAAGCCCTTTCTCGCCCAGTCGGCAATTTCCGCAGCCAGTTGCTCCGCTGTTTCGTCGTAGCCGCCGAAAGCGTTCGGCAGACCGGCATTCGGGTGCGCCGAGACAAAGCAATCGCAGATTTGCGACAGTTCGGCGACGTACTGTCGGAGGTCGGCGGCGCCGAGCGCACAGTTGAGGCCGAAGGAGAGTGGGCGGATGTGGTTGAGCGAGTTCCAGAAAGCTTCGGCAGTCTGCCCCGACAGCGTCCGCCCCGAGGCGTCGGTGATGGTGCCCGAGATCATCACCGGCCAGCGGCGACCTGCCTGCTCGAAATACTGTTCGATGGCAAAAAGCGCTGCCTTGGCGTTCAGCGTGTCGAAGACCGTCTCGACCAACAGGATATCGGCGCCACCCACGCACAGCCCACGGATCGCTTCGGCATAGGTGCTGACCAGTTCATCGAAGCTGGTGTTGCGGAAGCCAGGGTCGTTCACGTCCGGCGAAATCGACGCGGTGCGCGACGTCGGGCCGAGCACGCCGGCAACAAAACGCGGCCTGGCCGGGTTGCGGGCGGTGAATTCGTCGCACACGGCCCTCGCCAGTTGCGCTCCAGCGACGTTCAACTCGTAGACGACGGCTTCCAGCCGGTAATCGGCCTGCGAAGCGCTGGTCGAGTTGAAGGTGTTCGTCTCGATGATGTCGGCGCCGGCTGCCAGGTATTCGGAGTGGATGTCACGGATGAGTTCGGGCCGAGTCAGCAGCAACAAGTCGTTGTTGCCCTTCAGATCGTGCGCATGGTCGGCGAAGCGCGTACCGCGGTAGTCCGCCTCCTGCAGCCCGTGGCGCTGGATCATCGTTCCCATCGCGCCGTCGAGAACCAGGATGTCCTGTTCGAGGCGAGTCTTCAGTTCGGCTGTACGGTCAGGCTGCATGTCTATCCCTTTTCTTCGTCGCTGGTCTCGCGCCAGGCGCAAAACAAAAAAACCCGTCGGCGCAAAGCTCGACGGGTCTTGGAATCTTGGAATCCTGCTGGGAGTCCTGCCGGGACTCCTGGTATCGGCCCCGCTTTAGCGGCATTTCTAACGCGCCCGCAATCTGTTGATGTCAAATCGGCGCGAACCCAAGCGCAAGCGTACCATGGCGTCAATCTACCTGTCAGGGAATCGCCTGTCAAGGCAGCATGGCGGGCGCCGCACAGTGAATTTATTCTGACCGACCACAGTCATTCCCGCGCCGGCGGGAATCCAGATTCATCCATTTGTTCAAGATGTTAGAAAGACCGATCTAGAAAAACGAACTGGCTTCCCGCCGACGCGGGAATGACGGTAATTCAAAAAGACTCAGTCCGGGTCACTGCGCGTGTAGGGCTGATGCAGATGCACAACGGCCGACTGCTTTCTGCGCATCCGGATATTGAGCATCTCGACGGTGATCGAGAAGGCCATCGCGAAATAGAGGTAACCCTTCGGCACCTTGTGACCGAAGCCCTCGGCGACCAGCGCCACGCCGACGACCATCAGGAACGACAGGGCGAGCATCTTGATCGTCGGATGCCCGGAAACGAAGCGCCCGATGGCCGCGGCGAAGACCATCATCAGGCCCACAGAAGCGACGACGGCCGCGATCATCACTGCCACTTCGTCGACCATACCGACGGCCGTGATGATCGAATCGAGCGAAAAGACAATGTCGATGATGACGATCTGGAAGATGACCGCCGAGAAGGTTGCTTTGACGGCAGTGGATGCCTCTCCTTCCTCGCCTTCGAGCAACTGATGGACCTCCTGAGTACTCTTCCAGATCAGGAACACGCCGCCGCCGATCAGGATCAGATCGCGCGGCGAGATGGCCTGCCCAAGAATGGCAAACAGCGGCGCTGTGGCACCGACGATCACCGACAGCAGCAGCAGCAGCGCGATGCGCAGGAACATGGCCAGGAACAGGCCCAGCTTGCGGGCTTTCTCCCGTGCCTCCGGCGATAAACGATCGACCAGGATCGAAATGAAAATGATGTTATCAATCCCGAGCACCAACTCGAGGGCAGTGAGCGTTGCAAAGGCCAGCCAGGCCTGCGGGCTGGCGAGGAGAGACATGAAATCCATACGGGTATCCTGAAGGTGGTGGGAGCCGACAAGGCGGCATCGCGCCATTATATTTGGGTGCGGCTCTTTTCGGCCACGCCTTTGAAGCCAAAAAATGGTCAATTTCCGCCTGCTAAGAGCGTCAAAAGCTCGGTTTAGGCCTGAGTAATGCCGGCCCGAAAAGTTACGTGGCGCCTTCGGGGTAATCTGCCAAGCCATTGATCTGCTACATATTGGATTCTTTTTGAGTCCTCCGTGGCCGAAAAGATCCACACCCATTATATTTCGCTGGCCGCAAGCGCGCCGAGCACACGCTGCGTGACTATGAAAGTCGCACCAGCGACTCACAAATCCCCCCTCTCCCGCGCGCGGGAGAGGGGTCGGGGGTGAGGGAAACGGTCATAACCGTTTGGCGAGAGCGGGCCTGAGGACTCTACCCGACGGGCATTTCCGCTGCCCCATCGAGCGGCGCTCCCTAGCCAGGTCTGGCAACGCGAGTTGACGGAATCGAGATTAATCAATAGACTGCGATTCCTCGTTCAGCCACTCAGCCAATTTTGGCTATCCCGCTGCACTCTCGCCGCTCTGCTCACGGGCTTTTCAGACCGCACAGAGTTCCGGCCTCAGGGTAAGTACCTCCCGCGTATTCGAGGCTTTGCACCCGCCTGTTACCGTCCATCGTCGAGCCGTTTGATTGGCGCGATGACCAAAGTGAAGGAGAGAGCATGTCCGCAACTATCTCGCTCAGAAGTACTACGGCGCGCAGTACCGACGCCACTTTGAGTTTTGTTCAACACAGCATGATCATCGTTGGCCTGATGCTCCTCTTGAGCACGCTCAAGCCATTCGTCAGCCCAGGCGCTGACCCGCACCCGGCCGTTCTCGCGGAGTCGACGACGGCGCTCGAAGCCACCCCCACGGAAGCGGTCAAAGCCGTTCCCGAAGTGCTGTCGCCAGGTCTGCAACGCGCTCTGGACTTCGTTTCGCGTCGCTACCGGGTAGCGCCGGAGGCCCTCGTTCCGGTCTTCGAGGCCGCGCAGTCGATTGGCCGCGAGCGCCGTGTCGATCCTCTGCTGATCATCGCCATCATCGGCATCGAGTCGAGGTTCAACCCCTTCGCCGAGAGTCAGGTTGGCGCCAAGGGACTGATGCAGGTGATCCCCGGCTATCACCTGGACAAGGTTCCACAAGGGTCCGGTGACCAGCCCTTCCTGGACCCGGCGACCAACATCCAGGTCGGTGTGCTGGTGCTCGAAGAGGCGATTCGCTGGCGTGGTAGTCTGGTTGCCGGCCTGCAGCACTATGGCGGCGCGCCGGATGACCCTGACAGCGGCTACGCCAACAAGGTCCTGGCCGAGAAGCAGCGTATCGAGCAGGCCGTGCGGCGCGGTCCCGGCGCACACGCCTGAGCAGCGCCAGTCGGGTTAGACGGATCCATCGCTGAATGAAACCGCGAAGGGCAAGCTTAGCTGCGCGGTGCATAGACCAGTTCGGGAACGAGCATCTCCCAGGATTCGCTTTTCGCGTTGATCCGGGACTTGTATTGGTCTGCCACATCCCTGGGCCGGCGCACGTGGATTGCGGCGACGCGGACTTCCATGCAGGCCATGTTGTTTTCCGGTTCGAAGTGTTGCGACAGGGCGCCGATGTCGACCCCTTGCGCATCGCACAATCGCCAGGCCTTGGCGGATTGTTGCCGGAGCTCAATCCGGCTGCCCACCGCCAGAGCGGCAAGTGCCTGGTGAATGGCGTGGCCAGGAGGATATTGAGCGGCAAAGTCAAGGTCGATCTGCCGCCAGCCAAGCCGCCGATAGCGACGAGCGAGTTCGCGCGGCGGTGTGGGTAGCGCGGTGGCGAGGCGACGCAGGATGGCTGGTGATGCGGACGACAAACCCGCTGGCGCATCGAGCCAGGCCTGCCCGCGATCAAGGCGGGCCAGCGCCAGCGTCTTCCGGGCGCGCGTCATGGCCACGTAATACAGACGGCGTGGCGCGTCCGCATCCTCGTTGGCGCCACTGCGCAGCCAGTCGCCATCGAGTACCGCAACGTGGTCGAATTCCAGCCCCTTGGCCTTGTGCGCGGTAAGCAGCAAAAGGCCGGTTTGCCGGCGCCGCGCTTCCCGACCCCATTCGGCCAGCCATTCGAGAAAGTGGTCCAGCGGTAATTCGGCGTCGCCGACATCAAGCGCATATTCCGCGACGGCCTCGCGCAGACAAGCCCACCAACGGGCGCAGGGTTCTCCCTCTGGCCGCATTTCAAGCCATCGGGTGATCATTCCGACGTCGATCAATCCGCTGTTTCTCGCCCGCAGCCAGCCAATCAGTGACTGCGTCTCGCGCAGACTCCAGAAACCGTTGCTGTCTTCATCGGCCTGCTGAACCGGGATCCCCTTGACTTCGCAATAGCTACGCACGGGGTCGAGTGATCGCCAATTGCGGGCGATGACGGCGCAACGCGCCCAGTCCCACTCCGGCGCCAGCAGCGCCATGCGCTCGAATTCACTGATCACCGCAAGCGCCTGGGTCTGATCGTTGTCACCGGCCGGCAGTATCTGCACGCGTCCCTGGCCGACCGGGTCGATGCTCGCCCATTCGCCGCCGGCGGCCTGCCCCTTGCGCGCCGCATTTATGTGGATCGGATGCGCCTGCTTCATGCGCTTCGCAGCCGGTTCGATCATCCGGTTGGCGGCGGCAATGATGTGCGCTGTGGAGCGATAATTGTCCGTCAGGAAGGTCGGCCTGGCGGCATAGTCGGCCTCGAAGTGACGGATGAATTCGACCGAGGCGCCGTTAAAAGCGTAAATGTTCTGGTCGTCGTCGCCGACGGCGAAGAGGTTGATACGGCCATCTTCATCGCTGCGCGTGCGACCAGCAAGTGCCGAAATCAGCGCGTATTGTTCAGGCGCGATATCCTGATACTCATCAACCAGAATCCAGCGGAAGCCGGCCAGCAGGCGCTCGCGCTGCTCGTCGGCGTCTTGCGGCGGCAGGCCGCAGCCCTTGAGCAGGCTGACCGCCTGCTCGATGATCTCCTTGAACAGGTCGCTGCCCGCACCCATGTTCTGCGCTGTCAGACTGGCGCCGACCAGCCGCATGGCCAGCGCGTGCAGGGTGAGCACCGCAACACCGCGCGCGTCGTTGCCGATCAGTTCGCCCAGGCGCTGGCGAATCTGCACGGCGGCGTGGCGGTTGTAGGCCAGGGCCAGAATGGCGTGCGGGTTCTCGCGGCGGGCACGAATCAGGTAGGCGATGCGATGCACCAGTACTCGCGTCTTGCCGGAGCCGGGACCGGCCAGAACGATCACGTTGGTGCTTTCCCGCTCGTCGGCAACGATCTCGCGCTGTTGCCTGTTATTGAGTACCTCGACAATGTCGTGCCACGATTGAGGCGTCGTCTGGCGCGCCAGTTCCTTGTCGCGATCGGGCAGCCAGCGGCGCATGAATTCGTCGCGTGGCAGGCTGAAGTAATCCATCGTCAGGTGCAACGCTTCGGCCATGGCCTTGAGCCCGCGCTGCACGTACTCGGCCATGACGTGAATCTGTACCACCTGCTCGTCATAGTGCAGCTTGAGCGGCGCGAAATCTGCTGGCATGAATTTATTCTTCCAGTCGGGTTCCAGACGAATCGTCATCGCCGGCCGAAAGACGGCAAGCCCCTTGTTCAGCCGGATGATCTCCTGCTCGTGCAGCCACAGCAGCGCGCGATCGAGCAGCCTGGGCGTGATCGTCTTCTCGGCCTTGAGCAGCAGATCGGATTCCAGCGCCGCCAGCAGTTTGCCGAGCGTCGTTTCGGCCAGTTGATCGTTGCCACGTGCGCCGGAAGGCAAAAAGGCATGCAGGTGGTCGAGCAGGCACGCGGCTGCGTTTCGACGGCGCCGGGCGGTGGTTTCCAGGACCGACCATTCACGTTGCAGTTCGATAGACACCGATTCGGCATCGACACGGCGCAGCTTCAGGCTGCCCAGGCCGCCCTCGTCATCGCGGCCGTCGGCGGCGAGGCTGCTCAGCAACTGGCGCAGGCGCTCCGGCAGGGCGTCGGCGTGACCAGAGTCCTTGAGATGCTGGTTGGCCCGGCGCAGGTGCAGGACTGACGATTCGCCCCGGCCCAAGTCCGGGTGCTGCTCGCGCAACAGGCCGATCAGTGCCGATTCAAGCGCAGCCGCCTGTTCGAAGCGTATCCTCGACGAGCGTTCGACGGCAATATGGACGTAGGCGGTGAGGGCCGTATCGTTGCTGGCCAGCCCCAGCGACTCCAGGTCGTAGAACGCGGCACGGAGTTTTTCCGACGAAAGCCCGGAAACGAGCATCAGCTCGTCAGTCGACATGCCTTCATCGACCGGCGCGCCGATCAGCGCACCGACAATGGCCAGCAGGCTTTGCAGATACTCCGGCGCGATGACCTTCTGCGCAAGTTTTTTCCGTGCTTCGTCGAGCGAGGCGACGCGCAGCGAGGAGGGAAAAATCTGCACCCGGTTTTCTTCGCGCGTGAGCAGAGAAGCTTCTTCCAGCCACGATACGGCGGTGCGCACGCGGGTGTCATCGGTGGCCGAATCGCGCTCGAAAGCGCCGTCTTCGTCCTCGGCGAGGATCTCGCCGGAGGTGGCGATCAGGTCACCGTCCCTGCCGCCGCCCTTGCGTCTTTTCCGGTCGAGATTGCGCAGCGAATGCAGGATGCTCTGGATTTCCTTGCGCGAGAGTCGCGAGCGGGCCGACATGCCGAACTGGCGTTCGACATCCTCGATGGTGTACAGCAGGACGCAGCGTGCCGACTGACTATCGCGCCCGGCGCGCCCGGCTTCCTGCAGGTAGTTTTCCAGCGAACCGGGAATATCGGCGTGGATGACCAAGCGCACGTCCGGCTTGTCGATGCCCATGCCGAACGCATTGGTTGCGACGATGACGCGCAAACCGCCTTCGATGAAAGTCTTCTGTGTGCTCTTTTTGGTTTCGGGCGGCAGTCTGGCGTGATAGTGGCCGACTGCCCAGCCTTTTTGCTGCAGAAAGCCTGAAACTTCCTCGGTCTGCCTGCGCGTCGCGCAATAGACGATGGCCCCGCCGGGCAGGTCTGGTGGCAGATCGGCCTCCAGAATCTGATGGATGTGCGAGAATTTCTCGGCCGGGCTGGTCGGAACGACACAGAAATCAAGATTGGTGCGACTGGCGCCGCCGTTGAAGCAGCGCAGCTCGATGCCGACCTTTTCCCTGAAATGGGTCAGGATGTCGGCCACCACATCGGGCTTGGCGGTCGCCGTCAGGCAGAGAACGGGCGGAATGGTTTTGTCGGGTTGATCGCCGGCCTTCTCGCGAATAAACCGGCTGACATAGCGATAATCCGGGCGGAAATCCTGCCCCCATTTGGAAAGGCAGTGCGCTTCGTCGAGCACCCAGGCGCCTATTTCGCGCTGCGCCAGCACCTTGCGCAGCGTTCGGTTGCGCAGTTGCTCGGGCGAAACGATGAGAATGCCGATGTCGCCGAGGCGCACCCGGTCGAGCACGTCGGCGCGCTCGGGCATTGAGAGCAGCCCGTTGAGCGCCGCACAGCTTTTGATGTTCCTGGCTTCCAGCCCGGCCACCTGATCGGCCATCAGGGCCACCAGCGGCGAGATGACGACAGTCAGCGCACCGGTCTTGTCGAACCGCGAGAGGGCGGGGATCTGATAGCACAGCGATTTGCCGGTTCCCGTCGGCAGAATACCCAGCAGGTGTTCGCCGCGCATTGCTGCTTCGACAATCGCTTGCTGCAAGGGACGGCCCTCTTCATCGGCCGGCTTGGGACGAAATTCGGCGAAGCCAAACCAGTGCGTGAGTTCTTTCCGGGCATCGTGCCGTTCCCGGCACCACTGGCAAGCCGGGTCGGCGCAAGCTGTGCCGCGCAGGCGTTTGATCAGCACGCCGGCCTGCGGAAATTGATGGCGCACCCACGGTGGCATCACCGAATTTCCGCCGGCCACCGACAGCCAGGCCAGGGCGTACGCCAAGGCCCAGCCCTGGCGAGCGGCGTCAGCCAGAATATCGCTGGCGTGCGTCTGGCAGGTTTGCCCGGCGAGTTGCCGGCAAATGGCGGCGAGTGCCTCGTCGTCGCTCGGGCGTGCCTTGTGGCGCAAGGACATGAAGAAGCGATCAAGCCCCGACACCGTGCTGTTGACTGTGGTCAGCCAGTGCCAGGCAAGAACCAGGTTCGGCGGGGTTTCCGCCAGCGCCGCGTGCTGGTTGCGAAAGACTTCAAGCGTCAGTTGCGCGTCGAGCAGCGGGTCGTTCAAGCGCCCTCGCTTCAATTGTCCGTCCTGATAATGCTTGACCAGATGGTGATCAGACAACCTGATCTCACGGATTTTGCGAAGTACCGAGTTGGAGGATCAAGCGGAGGTTGGAGCGTGGGAAGAGAGTGTCGGTAGAGTTCAACTCGTCACAGAGTTTGCGGACGGCGCGGTCCGACACGCCATTGGCCATGTGGTGGAGGCGTACGGTCAAGGTGCCGGCCTGGGGGTCGGGCAGCAAGTCAGCTTCGGTCGTGTAGATCGCGCGTAGCAAGCTACGAGCCTCGTCCGGGCGCGCGAGAAGCGGTGCCAGGACGTTGGCCATGGCCGTTTCCGCGCGATAGGCAATCATCTTGAGCGTGTCGAGCAATTGCTTGCTGTGGGTGCTCAGCCGGCGAAATCGGCTTTCTTCCGGCAAGTCCTTGATGTCGAGATGTGAGGGTGTCTCTTTGCGTTGTTCCTTCAGGGTCTTGAGTTCGTCCTGTAGCTGTTCGATCTCGTCGTGGGCAGCGGCTTTTTTCGCGACAAAGGCCTCGACTTTCGCCGGGTCAATCGTTTCGTTGAGGTTGAGCGTGCCGAATTGCGCGAGCCGTCGGCTGAGCTTGCTGGTCAGCGAGCGAACCTGCCCGTCGAGGGTTCTGCGAGCCGGGTTAACGACCCGTGCGGTATCAGGAATTTCTTCCGTCTGATAGTCCGCCAGGCGGTCCAGGGCAAAGTGTTCACGGGCGTATTTGAAGAAATTTTCCTGAGACCACCGGGCGAACAGAGTGGCCGCCAAGAGCCACATGCCGGACTGATAATCCGTGCTGATCAGGGAGACTTGGCGACCGGTGTCACAGAGCTTGCGTACCTCGCGTACCCACACTACGCCGCCGAGCAGCGTTCCCCGTTCAGCGAGTCGCATACGTACCCGCTCACCGCTGCGCAGCTCAATGGTTCCTTCGACGAATTCCTCAGGTGACCAATCGTCGCCGGGGTACTTGCGATAGGAGAGACAGGCCACGCGACGTGCTTTCAGGCGTTTGAACAACTCCGGGCTATAGCCTTCGCGATCGAAAACCAGGGTGAAACGATGGCGTAGCGGTTCGGCCGCGAGCACTTCGGCGCTCGGCTGGCTCGGGATGTCCCGTTCCAGGCGGGGCAGGATCTCGCCTTCAAGCACCTTGATCAGACCCGGATCGACGGCTTGCGTGACCCGAAAGAAGGGCTGCCCATCGATCGCGTTGACCCAGTAATCAGCGGTCGCACGCTGGCACAGCCGCTGCCGCGCGATGTAGTGGCGCGGCAGTTGGGTCTGCTCGCCGTAATACACCCGCACATGCGCGTCGACGTAGAGGATGCCCGCTTGTTCCGGTGCCGCCGCCATCCAGCGCCGACACAGGTCGGCACTCCATTTTTCGGCATGATCGCCCTGGCTCAGGAGCCCAATCTTCTCGCGCAGAGTGCGCACTTCGGGAATCCGATCGAGACCCAGTAGCTTGCCCCACTCGCCAGGCGCACACGAGCGCAGGGACTCGACCGATTCCAGTCGCGCCAGGGCCATGAAGGCGATCAACATCAACAGACTGTCGATCCCGTAGTAACCCGGTGGCAGCGTCAGCTCCTCACCTCCTTCGAGCAGCCCCACTGCCAACAAGGCGGGTAGCGCAAACAGCACCCCTCCCCGCGGCACGTCGACGGCCGCCTGGAACTGGGGAGCGACCGCATTCAGCCCGCCCACGCTGGCCGCCACCCGGGCTTCCACATGGCTTGCCCCAACGCCCATCGGAGCTTTGCTGTCGAGCGCGCTCCGCTCGCTCTTGGTGCTCGATACGACCGCGCATGGCCCTTTCGCCGCCGGAACATGCAGCCGCCCAGCGCGCACCGCTTTCGACAGGGTGTCGCTCTTGATCCCCAGCTCTGTCGCGACACTCGGTACTGTCTGTCTGTCGTCCAACAGGACCTGCGCCTGCTTCAACACCTCTGCCGTCAGCACCGCCGGACCACGGCGTCGCGGCGGAACATAGAACCCTTTCGGCCCCTCTTGCCGATAGCGCTTCAACGCACGCTTGACACTCAACGCGGGCACCCCGAAGGCGCTAGCCACGTCCACCACCCGCAGATGACCCTGCGCGATAAACTGCGCCGTAATCATCCGGAACGTCGCCAAATCCTCTTCCGCATGACTGAACACCGGCAGGACACCGTGGAAATACACGACTTGCCCGTCCTGCTTCCCGACAGACAGCAAGTCCTTGATCGGCGTCACGGCATCAGGAAAGATCGGCAACAGCAGTTGGGGCATCGGATTCTCCCGCGAGATCGGCGTGGCGCCGGCCAAAAAAACCCTACTATCCGTCTCTATCGGTATCTTCGCAATATCCGACACGCCCCTCGTCACAAACCCGCGCCAGTGCTTTATCAGCGCGCTAACCTTATGAACTACTGCCGATTCGTGATGCCACCCGCGCAAACGTCATGGCGCCGAGATCAGGTTGTCTGGTGATAGGGATTGCGCGGAAAGGCCAGCGGGTTGAGCCACAGCGTGTCCACAGCCGGCAGTTGCAGCAGCCGCAGATCGGGTTTGGCGGCGGCCAGATGCGGCAGGTCGAAAGCGATCAGGTTATGGCCGAGCAGGAAGCTGGCGCCTTCGGCGAGCGCGTCGAGTCGTTCCAGCGCGGCAAAGAGATCGCCTTGCCTGAAATGCAGCGAGGCTCCGGGCAAGTCGCCGCGAAGAGCAGCAAGACTGTGAATCCGCGTATCGCGCAACCCGACCTCGAGGTCAATGGACAGGCAGCGGGGAGCGAAACTACACATCGGCGACGCGAGTGGGAAGTTGCTGCTGGCGGTCACGATGACGGCACGGCGATTCGTGGGCGGCGGCCTGGCTAGGGCGCCACTCCGGCTCGCGCCATGCGCCGGATCGCCTGCCTGGCCTCGACCGAGAGAACCAGTTCGGAATGCGCCAACGGCGTCAGCAGGCGTTCGTCGAAGTGCAGCAGGCCGCTTTCGTCCTCGCGCAGAAATTCCCCTTCGATGAGATTGCCGATGAACGCCGAGAAAGTCGCCTTCTCGGGGAACTCGGGCGTATTGAACTCGTAAAGCAGCGAGAGGCGCTGGGCCAGCAAGTGGCAACTGTCTTCGAGTGCCTGACGCGTCAGGCGGCCGCTCCCTTGTCGCTCGAGCAGTGCCAGGGTGAGAAAATGCCGCTCGAGCAGCGGCCGAATGGTTTCACCGAGCAGGCGGAGTTCGGCAAACTCCTGACTGATCGGCTCCGCAGCGGTGAGCCGGCCATCGGCTTCCACGCGACGCAGCAGAGCGCGGGCCACGAGCACCTCAATGACCGCTGCCGTGGCCGTCGGCAGTTCCTCGACCGGCCAGCGCAGGAAGAGCTCAGCGCGCATCAGCGTGCAGATTCCCGCCACGGCCTGGGCCACGCGCTGGGCATCGAGGTCGCGATTCTGGCTCAACAGGCAGGCAAGCACGGCCGGCAGGGCAAAGAGGTGCAGGGCGTTGTTGCGGAAGTAGGCAAGCAGCGGCGCCTGCTCCTTGGGCACGCGTATCAGATCACCCAGTGGATCAGCGAAGCGTTCGACGACGGTCAGCCGTTCGGCATAAGCGACGATCTGTGGCGCATCGAGCGGGCAGGCGATGGTCGTCGCCGCATACGGCGCCTGCGTGCTCAGCGCCTGGTAGTGCTCGATCATCCGCTGCAGGGCATGCTCGTCGGCGGTATGTTTGGGAGTGGCCAGCAGCGCGAGAGCAATCATGTTAACCGGGTTGAGCACCGCCGCTTCGTTGATCCGCGTGGCCAGTTCGGCTGCCGCGTGGCGAGTGGCGCTGCGCGACCAGAGCGACTGACTCTCGGCGGCTTCCCCGCGCCAGCCTGGATGTTGCCCATCGAGAAGGCCGGCCAGGGCCAGCGGTTCGCCAAAATTGACATGGACCTTGCCAAACACCCGCTTGATGCTGCGCACACTGCGCACGAGGCCGAGCAGCGATTCACGCTGCTTGGCCTGGCCGGCCAGTTCATCGAGATAGGTGCGCCCCTCGATGATCTTCTCGTAACCGATATAAACCGGGACGAAGACCAGGGGCCGGGCGTGCTCGCGGATGAAACTGTGCACCGTCATGCCGAGGATGCCGGCCTTCGGCGTCAGCATCCGGCCGCTACGGCTGCGCCCGCCTTCAATGAAGTATTCAAGCGGGAAGCCACGCGCCAGCATCAGGTGCAGGTATTCATGGAAAACGGCTGCATACAGCGCCTCACCCTTGAGGCTGCGGCGAAGGAAGAAGGCGCCGCCGCGGCGGAGGAGCGGTCCGACCAGCGGCAGGTTGAGATTGGCTCCCGCAGCGATGTGCGGCGGTGTCACCCCCTGGCGATGAATGATGTAGGAGAGCAGCAGGTAGTCAATGTGGCTGCGGTGGCAAGGAACGTACACAATCTCCTGCCCCGGGGCGATGCGCGTCACGACGTCAAAGTGGTGCAACTCGATGCCGTCGTAGAGGCGCGTCCATAGCCAGTCGAGGAACAACTCGAGCGCGCGCACGACACCGTAGGAATAGTCGGAAGAGATCTCGAGCGCAAAATTGCCTGCCCTCGCTGTGGCTTCGGCCAGCGAAATGCCACGTGTCGCCGCCTCGCTGGCGATGGCCAGGCGCACCCGCTCGCCGGCCAGCACGGCGTTGACCTGCGTGTTGCGGTGTGAGAGATCAGGCCCGATGGCCATCTGCCGCTGACGGCGAAAATGGACGCGCAAAACGCGCGACAGCTTGCGTAGCGCCTGCTCCTCGCCGAGCCCCCCGTGCAGCAGATCGCGGAGCAAAATCGGTGTGTTAT
This sequence comes from Candidatus Accumulibacter aalborgensis, assembly GCF_900089955.1. Lineage (GTDB taxonomy): Bacteria > Pseudomonadota > Gammaproteobacteria > Burkholderiales > Rhodocyclaceae > Accumulibacter > Accumulibacter aalborgensis. Next base: position 39,719 of record NZ_FLQX01000116.1, read on the forward strand.
AGCGCACCAGAACGTTGCGCCCATGCAGCACGATGGCCAGTAACTGACGCCAGGCGCCCGGTGAGCGCCAGGTCTCCGAGAACAGGGCTTTGAGAATCGAATCCTGTTGGTCCGGACTGCGGCCCCAGAGGATGACGACGGGGACCAATTGGACATCGACCTCGGGGTCGGCGACCGCCTGCCGGATCAGACTGGCCAGTAGAGGTGAATGAACACTGCCGTCACGCGCCCGACCGGCCAGGCTGCGGTCACGATTGAGAAAGAAGAACGAGCAGGGCAGTCGCTGCCCGCTGATGGTCAGCGGTGCCTCGGCGCGCGGCAAGCCCGCTTGCCGCGACTCGGCGAAAAGAACCAGCAGGTTCGACAGGTGCCTGTCCTGCAAAACGTAACAGACAGGTTTCGCTGGGTCGAGGCCGAGCTCCTGACTGTTCTGCGGGAAAACCGCTGTCCGGACCCAGAGATACAGCAGCCGGCGGGCCAGCGGGATGAACCAGTCGGAGACCTTGAGGACCTCGAACACTTTGCTCACCGCTGCGCTGCGCCGCCTGCCTACGTGTCTCTGTCGGCCCTATTCCTCGTCGACGACCTTGTGCTGCGACGCCAGGAGCTGCTGGGTGGCCGGGGGCACCTGCGCGTAGTGCGAAAACGCAAAACTATAGGACCCCTGCCCACCGGTCAGCGACTTGAGGCGCGACTGGTAGCCATCGAGTTCGGCCAGCGGCACCTCGCCGGTGATCGCCATCAGGCCCTGGCCACGCGGTTGGGTGCCGGTCAGGTGGCCGCGCTTGCTCGACAGATCGCCCGTCAGGTCGCCGGTCATCGCGTCCGGCGCCAGTATTTCGATGTCCACGACGGGTTCCAGGATGATCGGTTTGGCGGCCCGAATTGCTTCGGCCGTGGCTTTGCGAGCGGCGGTGAAGAAAGCAATGTCCTTGCCGTCAACCGGATGCGACTTGCCGTCGTGCACGGTAACGCGCAGGTCCTCCACCGGGAAGCCGGCAACGACGCCGTCGGCAAGCGCCTGGCGAACGCCTTTTTCGACCGCCGCCATGAAGACTCCCGGGATCACGCCACCCTTGACCATATCGACGAACTCGAAGCCGGTGCCGCGTTCAAGAGCCTCGACGCGCAGCGCGACTTCGCCGAACTGGCCGGCACCGCCACTCTGCTTCTTGTGCCGGCAGTGGCCTTCGGCTGAACCGGTGATCGCTTCACGATAGGCAATCTGCGGTGGCCTGGTGTCCAGTTCCAGTTTGTACTGCTGCGACAGCCGGGTCAGCTTGGCGCGCACATGCATCTCGCCCAGCCCGAGAATCACCGTCTCGTTGGTCGTCGGATGACGTTCGAGCCGGAAGCACGGATCTTCGACCTCGAGCTTGCGCAGGATCTCGAACAGGCGCTGCTCGTCGGCCTTGCGCCGGGCCTGCACCGCGAGGCCGTGCATCGGCTGCGGGAATTCGAGCGGCTTCAGGTGAATATGATCGTCCTCGTGCGAATCGTGCAGGACGCAGTCGAACTCGATTTCATCGACCTTGGCAATCGCCCCCAGGTCACCGGGCACCAGCGTGTCGACCTCGACATACTCCTTGCCCTGCAAGCGGTAGATGTGGCCGACCTTGAACGAACGCTTGCCATCCCCGACGAAGAGCTGCGAATCCTTTCTTATCGTTCCCTGATGTACGCGGAACACACCGACCTTGCCAATGAAGGGATCGCTGACGACCTTGAAGACATGCGCCAGGACATGCTTTTGCGGGTCTGGTTCGGCGTCGAAGGCGAGCACCGGGCCGCCGGGCTCGCCGCGATAGAACGGCGGCGGATTCCCTTCTGCCGGATTGGGCGCCAATCGGGCGAGAACATCGAGCAATTGCGGGATACCGGCGCCGGTCTTGGCCGAAACGAAGAGAATCGGAATCAGGTGGCCAGCGCGCAGCGCCTTCTCGAAGGGCAGGTGCAGCTCGTCCGGGCTCGGATCGACGCCCTCCTCCAGGTAGCGCGCCAGCAGATCCTCATCTTCCTCGACGATCTGGTCGATCAGCGCACGGTGCGCCGCAGCCACCGATTCGAAATCGCTGTCACCGCTGTCATGGCCCAGCAACTCGACGACCTCGCTGCCATGCTGCGTCGGCAGGTCGAGCAACATGCACTGACGACCGAAACGTTCGCGGACTTCGCCCACCAGCGCCGGCAGATCGACGTTGTCGGCGTCGATCTTGTTGATCACCACCATCCTGCAGACGCCGCGCGCCTCGGCCAAGCGCATCATCCGTTCACTCGACAGCTCGATGCCGTTCTGTGCATTGATCACCACCAGGGCCGTTTCGACGGCGGCCAGAGCACCGTAGGCCTGGCCGGCGAAATCGGGAAAGCCCGGCGTATCGATCAGTTGAACCAGCACACCTTGCCATGAAAAACTCGCCAGCGCTGAACTCAGCGAGTGACCGAACTCTTTTTCCTGCGGGTCAAAGTCGCAAACGGTATTGCCCTTCTCGACGGTGCCTCGGCTACTGATGGCGCCGGCGGCAGCGAGCAGGCTCTCGGCAAGCGTCGTCTTGCCTGCCGCACCGTGGCCGACAAGAGCGACGGTGCGAAGGTTACTGGTGGCGGTCTGGCCCATTCATCATCTCCCATTCAAGTCGAAGGCACGCCGCAGCGGCAAGGTTAGCCACATGGCATGGCGGCTGCGCGTGCGTGCGACATTTTACTCCGGCCACGGTCGAATCCGCTCGTTCGTCACATTCTTGCCTCGCCGCGCGGTCCGAAGACGCATTGCGCGGCATCCAGAACACATTCATTTTGTGTAAACCACGCGACTCGGCTAGAGTTGCGCGTTTTTACGTCGATGAATACCCCGTCAGGAGGCACCATGGAAAACGATCAGCGTCAGACAGACCTGCGCGAGGCAGCGCTTGAGTATCACCGCTACCCGACTCCGGGCAAGATAGCGGTCCAGCCCACCAAGGGCCTGAGCAACCAGATCGACCTGGCGCTCGCTTATTCGCCAGGCGTGGCCTACGCCTGCCATGCGATCGTCGACGAACCCGGCGCGGTCAGCCTCTACACCTCACGCGCCAACCTGGTTGGCGTCATCACCAACGGCACCGCCGTGCTCGGGTTGGGCAATATCGGCCCGCTGGCCGCGAAACCGGTGATGGAAGGCAAGGGCTGTCTGTTCAAGAAATTCGCCGGCATCGACGTTTTTGACATTGAACTGGCGGAAAGCGACCCCGACCGCCTGATCGACATGATCGCCGCGATGGAGCCAACCCTGGGCGGGATCAATCTGGAAGACATCAAGGCCCCGGAGTGCTTCTACATCGAGGCCAAACTCAAGGAGCGGATGTCGATTCCGGTCTTTCACGATGACCAACACGGCACGGCGATCATTTCAGCGGCCGCCATCCTGAATGCCCTCCAGGTCACCGGCAGGAATATCGCCGAGGTGACGGTGGTCTGCTCGGGAGCCGGAGCGGCGGCCATTTCCTGCCTCAACCTGTGGTGCGATCTGGGCGTCAGGCGCGAGAACATCATCGTCTGCGACTCGAAAGGAGTGATCTACGCCGGCCGTGATGCCGACATGGAGCCGACCAAAGCGCGTTATGCGCGCGAAACGGAAATCCGAACGCTGGCCGATGCGCTCAAAGGTGCCGACGTTTTCCTCGGCCTGTCGGCGGCCGGCATCCTCAAGCCGGAGATGCTCGTCAGCATGGCCGCCCAGCCGATTGTCTTCGCACTCGCCAATCCGACGCCGGAAATCATGCCCGAACTGGCCCGCGAGGTGCGCCCTGACGTGATCATGGCGACCGGCCGTTCGGACTATCCGAACCAGGTCAACAACGTGCTGTGTTTCCCGTTCATTTTCCGCGGCGCACTCGATGTCGGTGCGACGGGAATCAACGAGCAGATGAAGATGGCCTGCGTCAAGGCCCTGGCGGCGATGGCACAGGAGGAGGTGAGTGCCGAGGTCGCCATGGCCTACCCGGGTGAAGAACTGGCGTTCGGCCCGGAGTACCTGATCCCCAAGCCGTTCGACCCGCGCTTGATCACCACCATCGCGCCGGCCGTGGCCCAGGCGGCGATGAGTTCGGGCATCGCGACCCGGCCGCTGACCGACCTGGCGGCCTACCGGGAAAAGCTCAGGGATTTCGTCTATCGGACCGGCGTCGGCATGCGCGCTGTTTTCTCGGCTGCCAAACGCGGGCCCAAGACGCGCATCGTCTATCCCGACGGCGAGGAGGAGCGGCTCTTGCGCGCCGTGCCGACCATTCTGGATGAGGGCCTGACACGGCCGATCCTGATTGGCCGCCCCGACGTGATTCTGGCGCGACTTGAGCGGATTGGTTCGAAGCTGAGTATGGGCACCCATTTCGACGTCGTCGACCCCAATAGCGACAGTCGCTACAAGGAATGCTGGACCGCTTATCACCAGTTGCGCAGGCGCCAGGGGGTGACCATCGACATCGCCAAGACGCGCTTGCGCAACAACAACACGATCATCGGCGCCATGCTGCTTCGCCTCGGTTACGCCGACGGAATGATCTGCGGCCTTTCCGGCCGTTTCGGGCATCACCTGCGACAGGTGGACGAGATCATCGGCAAGGCACCAGGGTGTACGACCATGGCCACGATGACCCACCTGCAGCTTCCCGGTCGGGCCATCTTTCTTTGCGACACGCACGTCAATGAAGATCCGAATGCCGAGCAACTGGCTGAAATCACGCTGATGGCAGCAGACGCCGTTCGTCGCTTCAAGATCAGGCCGAAAGTGGCACTGCTTTCACATTCCAACTTTGGCTCGTCGCAGACCGCTTCGGCCCGAAAAATGGCCGCCGCCGTGGCGATTGTTCGGGGCAAGGCGCCCGATCTGGAAATCGACGGGGAAATGCACGGCGACAGTGCGCTCTCCGAAGCAATACGCCAGAAGGCGGACCCGGAATCGCCGCTGGCCGGTGAAGCCAATGTGCTGGTGATGCCCAATCTCGACGCAGCCAACATCTCGCACCACCTGCTCAAGATGACCGGCGGCGACGGCATGGCAGTCGGCCCGATCCTGCTCGGGGCAGCGCGCCCGGTGCATGTCCTCTCACCGACGTCAACGGTTCGCCGAGTCGTGGACATGACGGCACTGGTGGTGGTGGACGCCGCGACCCGGTAGCGGCCACAACACTGCTGGACAAGCGGCCTCCCTTCTTTACAAAAACGCTCAGTCAATGCATGATCAGGGAGGCCGACTCGGAGACGGCCTGGACCTGACGGTTCACAACGCGTTGCAGGGCCCTATTGCAAACAGATGGCAGCCAACCCGCAACAATCGCCGCTCAGCGGCCTCGCCCGTGCGCTTGTACAAGCTGGCCGACTCAGTGAAACCGAGGCGGAGGTTTTGCTTGCCCAGGCGGTAGCCAGCAAGACTTCGCTGATCGAGCAACTGGTCACCGCCCAGAAATCGACCTTCCTGGACATGGCGCGTTTTGCCGCGGACAAGTTCGGTTATCCGTTGCTGGATCTGGCCGCCTTCGACGAGGCGAATATCCAGAAAAACGCGGTTGACCGGAAACTGATCGCGGCACACCGCGTCGTTCCGCTGCACAAGCGCGGCAACCGACTGGCTATCGCCATCGCCGACCCGACCAACTTGCGCGCGCTCGACGAAATCCGCTTTCAGACGGGCCTGGCGGTAGACCCGGTCATCGTTGAGGAAAACAAACTCGTTCCGCTGGTAATCAAGCTGACCGAGTCGGCTGACGAGACGATGAAAAGTCTCTCCAACGAGGACATCAACCTCGAGTTCACCGATGATCAGCCTCAGGAGAAGGCCGACGAGGCGGCAAACCTTGAGGTCGATGATGCACCGGTCGTCAGATTCATTCAAAAGATGATGCTCGACGCGATCAACGACGGGGCCTCGGACATCCATTTCGAGCCCTACGAGAAAAACTATCGCATCCGCTTTCGAACCGACGGCGTCTTGCGCGAAGTTGCCGCGCCGCCCCTGGTGATCAAGGAAAAGATCGCCTCGCGGATCAAGGTGATTTCGCGCCTGAACATCGCCGAGAGGCGTGTCCCGCAGGATGGCCGCATGCGCCTGGTGCTGTCGAAGAGCCGCTCGATCGACTTCCGCGTCAGTACCTTGCCGACGATGTACGGCGAAAAAATCGTCTTGCGGATTCTCGACCCGACGAGCGCCCACATGGGCATCGAAGCGCTAGGGTATGAACCCGAGCAGAAGACGGTGTTGATGGACGCCATTCACCGGCCCTACGGAATGATCCTGGTCACCGGGCCGACTGGCTCGGGAAAGACCGTTTCGCTCTATACCTGCCTCAACATTCTCAACAGTCCCGGGGTCAACATCGCGACCGCGGAAGACCCTGCCGAAATATCTTTGCCAGGCATCAATCAGGTCAACGTCGACGACAAGGCCGGACTCACCTTCCCCGTAGCGCTCAAGGCTTTTCTCCGGCAGGACCCTGATATCATCATGGTCGGCGAGATTCGTGACCTTGAAACAGCAGAGATTGCGATCAAGGCAGCGCAAACCGGCCATATGGTTCTGTCGACCGTGCACACCAACGACGCACCGGCCACCCTGACTCGCCTGATGAACATGGGGGTGCCGACTTTCAATCTGGCCTCGAGCATCCTGCTGATTACGGCACAACGCCTTGTCCGTCGGCTGTGCACGTGCAGGAGACCGTTGGAGACGCCGATCGAGACCCTGCTCAATGCCGGATTCACGGAAAGTGACATCGATGGTACCTGGACTCTCTATGGTCCTGGACAATGCGAGCGCTGCAAGGGAAGCGGCTACAAGGGCCGCGTCGGTCTGTACGAGGTGATGCCGGTGACGGAAGCCATTCAACGGATCATCATGGCCAACGGAACGGAACTCGATATCGCGATCCAGGCCAGAAGCGAGGGCGTCAATGACCTGCGTCGTTCCGGCCTGCTGAAGGTCATGCAGGGACTCACCTCTCTCGATGAAGTACTCGCCTGCACCAACGCTTGAAGAAGAGGAAACCATGGCCAGCGCAGCGAAACCCGTCAAGAAAGCGGCACCGGAAGTCAAGGAACACGTTTTTCTCTGGGAGGGGAAAAACAAGGCCGGCAAGGTCATCCGCGGCGAGCAGCGCGCGCACAGCGTCACCGTGGTGCAGGCCACTCTCCGACGGCAGGGGATTGTGGTCAGCAAGATATCCAAACAGCACTTCCGGGGTGGGCGGAAGATCAGCGAGAAGGACATCACGCTGTTTACGCGGCAATTGGCGACGATGATGAAGGCCGGCGTACCGCTGCTGCAGACCTTCGAGATCGTCGGTCGCGGGCACGATAACCCCGCAGTCGGCAAGCTGTTGCTGGATATCAAGTCTGACGTCGAAACAGGCAGTTCGCTGTCGCAGGCTTTCCGGAAATACCCGCTGCACTTTGACCTCTTGTACTGCAACCTGGTCGCCGCCGGCGAACAGGCGGGAATTCTCGAAACGCTCCTCGACCGTCTGGCGAACTACAAGGAAAAGATGATCGCCATCAAGTCCAAGATCAAGGCGGCGCTATTCTATCCGGTGGCGATCATCATCGTCGCCTTCATCATTACCGCGGTGATCATGATCTTCGTGATTCCGGCCTTCAAGGAAGTCTTCAAGAGTTTCGGTGCCGACCTGCCGGCGCCGACGCTGATTGTCATCGGTATGTCCGACTTTGTCGTCGCGTATTGGTGGGCTCTCTTCGGAGGCATCGGCGGCTCGGTCTACGCCTTCTTTTATTCCTGGAAGCGGTCGCAGACCATGCAGATCGCCTTCGACCGCATGGTCCTCCGCATGCCGGTTTTTGGCGACATCATTCGCAAATCGGTGATCGCCCGCTGGACGCGCACGCTGGCCACCATGTTCGCCGCCGGCGTGCCGCTGGTCGAATCGCTCGAATCCGTCGGGGGGGCTGCCGGCAATTATGTGTACAAGGTGGCGACCCGGCAGATCCAGAGCGAGGTCAGCACGGGCACCAGCCTTACCTCAGCGATGCAGACGTCCGAGCTGTTCCCGAACATGGTCACTCAGATGGTGGCCATCGGCGAGGAATCCGGCGCCCTCGATTCCATGCTCGGCAAGGTAGCCGATTTCTTCGAGGCAGAGGTGGACGATGCGGTGGAAGCACTCTCCAGCCTGATGGAACCGATGATCATGGTCGTCCTCGGCGTGCTCATCGGCGGCATGGTCATCGCCATGTATCTGCCGATCTTCAAACTGGGCGCTGTCGTCGGATAATGCCGGCTGCGCTGACCGTTACCCAGGACCCGACGCTGTTCGCCGTGACCTGTGGTCTGCTCGGGCTGTTGGTCGGCAGCTTCCTCAATGTCGTCATCCATCGTTTACCGAAGATGATGGATCGCGACTGGCGCCTCCATTGCGCCGAACTTCGCGGTGAGGAGGCGGCCGAGCACGAGCACCTGTCGCTGGCCACGCCGCGATCGCGGTGCCCCGCGTGTGGTCACGGCATCACGGCGATGGAGAATATTCCCCTGCTGAGCTGGCTCTTTCTGCATGGTCGCTGCTCGGCGTGCCAACAGCCAATCTCGCCGCGCTATCCGCTCGTCGAAGCGATCAGCGGCCTGCTTTCCGCTTTCACCGCTTTTCATTTCGGCTTTGGCTGGCCTGCGGCCGGCGCCATGCTGCTCGTCTGGTGCCTCATCGCCTTGACGTTCATCGACTTCGACACCCTGTTGCTGCCCGACGCGATCACCTTGCCGCTGCTCTGGGCCGGTCTGCTGTTCAATTTGTTGGGCACCTTCGCCGACCTGCAGTCGGCCGTCATCGGCGCCGCCAGCGGCTATCTCTCGCTGTGGTCGGTTTACTGGGCGTTCAAGTTGACCACTGGCAAGGAAGGCATGGGCTATGGTGACTTCAAGCTGCTCGCTGCGCTCGGTGCCTGGCTCGGCTGGCAGATGCTGCCGCTGACCATCCTGCTCTCGTCCTTGCTCGGCGCAGTCGTCGGCCTGACACTGATCGTGGTCGCCAAACGGGGCCGCAGCGTGCCGATTCCCTTCGGCCCTTACCTGGCGGCGGCGGGCATGCTGGCGCTGTTCTGGGGCAAGCCGCTGACGCGCGCCTACATCGGCCTGCTCTAGTCGCCAGAAAAACCGGCCTGGATTCCCGCCCGCCCTCGGCAGGCCGGTTACCACCGCCGGGTTCGCGTATAATTCGTCTTTTGCCAGTGCTTTCTGAGGGTTAGTCATGCCGATTTACGCCTATCGCTGCGCTTCCTGCGGTTTCGAGAACGATCACTTGCAAAAGCTCAGCGACGCCGCGTTGAGCGTCTGTCCGCAGTGTGCTCAGGCCACCTATCGCAAGCAGGTGACGGCAGCGGGCTTCCAGTTGAAAGGCAATGGCTGGTACGCAACCGACTTCAAGCATGGGCACAGTAAAGCGCCGGTGAGCAAGGAGCCGGATGGCAAGGAAGCAGCGGACCAAGCGCCGGCCAGCCAGGCACCTGCCGCGGTGGAAAAACCGGCCAGCAGCGAAAGTGCGCCAGCCACTGCCGGAGCTGGCGCGTGCGCGGACCACTGATCAAGCGCTACTTCCTGACCGGGCTGCTGATCTGGGTCCCTCTGGCGATCACCGCCTGGGTTCTGGCGCTCATCGTTGGCACCATGGACCAGTCGCTGGTCCTGCTGCCGGCGGCGATTCACCCGCGCAATGTGGTCGGCTTCGACCTGCCTGGCGTCGGAGCGATCCTGACGCTGCTGATCATCCTCGTCACTGGCGCTCTGGCCGCCAACTTCATTGGCCAGCGGCTGGTGCTCTGGTGGGAACGGCTGCTGGCCCGAATTCCGGTCGTCAATTCAATCTACCACAGTGTCAAGCAGGTTTCCGACACACTGTTCTCATCGTCGGGCAACGCTTTTCGCAAGGCGCTGCTGATCGAGTACCCACGTCGGGGCACGTGGACGATCGCTTTCCTGACCGGAACGCCGGGCGGTGAGGTAGTTCGGCACCTCGACGGCGACCATGTCAGCGTCTACGTGCCGACGACGCCGAATCCGACCTCAGGTTTCTTCCTGATGTTGCCGAAAACGGAGGTCATTGAACTGGAAATGAGCGTCGATACGGCGCTGAAGTACGTGATCTCGATGGGCGTCGTCGCGCCCCCGTTGAGGCCGCGGACCGCCAATGCCACCACGAATGCCACGATAACCTGACACAAGTAACCCTGGAAAACAGCATGCGCACTCACTATTGCGGACAAGTCAGCTCACCGATCATCGGCCAGGAGGTCACCCTCTGTGGCTGGGCGCATCGTCGCCGCGACCACGGCGGGGTGATCTTCGTCGATCTTCGCGACCGCGAGGGACTGGCGCAGGTCGTCTGTGATCCGGACCGACCGCTGATGTTCAAGACCGCCGAGTCCGTCCGCAGCGAGTTCTGCCTGCGCATCAGCGGCAAGGTCCGCGCCCGTCCGGAAGGCACGGTCAACGCCCACATCGCCAGCGGCGAGGTCGAGATCCTGTGCCACGAGATGGAAATTCTGAACCCCTCGGTGACGCCGCCGTTCCAGATCGACGAAGAGAACCTGTCGGAGAACATCCGCCTGTTGCACCGGGTGCTTGACCTGCGTCGTCCGCAGATGCAGCAGAACATGCAACTCAGATACCGGACGGCGCGCGCCTTTCGCCGCTTCCTGGATGACGCAGGATTCATCGACATCGAAACGCCGATGCTCACCAAGAGCACCCCCGAGGGGGCCCGTGACTACCTCGTTCCGTCGCGGGTTCATCCGGGCCAGTTCTTCGCCCTCCCCCAGTCGCCACAACTGTTCAAGCAACTTTTGATGATTGCCGGCTTTGACCGCTACTATCAGATCACCAAGTGCTTCCGCGACGAGGACCTGCGCGCCGACCGGCAGCCGGAATTTACTCAGGTGGACATCGAGACCTCGTTCATGAACGAGGGCGAGATCATCGCTCTGATGGAAGAACTGATCCGGGTGGTGTTCAGGGAGGCGATCGGCGCCGACCTGCCGAACCCCTTCCCGCGCCTGCCCTACGGCGAGGCGATGGACCGCTACGGATCAGACAAACCCGATCTGCGCGTGACTCTCGAACTCGCTGACCTGACCGATGCGCTGAAAGATGTTTCCTTCAAGGTCTTTGCCAGTGTCGCCAACAGCGACGGTGGCCGGATTGCGGCCCTGCGCATTCCCGGCGGCGCCAGCCTGACGCGCGGCGAGATCGACGCCTATACCCAGTTTGTCGGCATTTATGGTGCCAAAGGCCTGGCCTACATCAAGGTCAACGACGCAACGCAACTCAATGAAAGTGGCCTGCAATCGCCGATCGTCAAGAACCTGCACGCGCTGGCACTGCAGACGGTGGTCGAACGAACCGGCGCGCAGTCAGGCGACCTGATCTTTTTCGGTGCCGACAAGCGCAAGGTCGTCAATGACGCACTGGGCGCCCTGCGGGTCAAGATCGGCCACGAAAAAGGCTTCCTCAATGGTCATTCCTGGGAACCGGTGTGGGTGGTTGACTTCCCGATGTTCGACTACGACGAAGAAGAGAAGCGCTGGACGGCCTGCCACCACCCGTTCACCAGTCCGAAAGACGAGCACTTGCCGCTCCTGGAAACCGACCCGGGGAGTTGCCTGGCCAAGGCCTACGACCTGGCGCTGAACGGATCTGAACTGGGCGGTGGTTCGGTGCGGATTCACAGCGCCGCCGTACAGGAACAGGTTTTCAAGGCGCTCGGCATCGGCGATGAAGAGGCCGCGCTCAAGTTTGGCTTCCTGCTCGACGCGCTCAGGTACGGCGCGCCGCCGCACGGTGGCCTGGCCTTTGGCCTCGATCGAATCGTCACCCTGTTGGCCGGCGCCGATTCGATCCGCGACGTGATCGCTTTCCCGAAGACGCAGCGTGCCCAGTGCCTGCTCACCGACGCGCCCAGCAGCGTGGACGAAAAACAGCTTCGGGAACTGCACATCCGCCTGCGTCAAAAGGTAGACACGCAGGTCGAGGTGGGTAAAGGCTGACTACTACAGCGACGACCACTAGCGCAGCTTCCTCCGGATACACGAATAGAATAGTCATGAGCCAGAAACGTCTGCAGACCGTGCTTGAGAATGCATGCCAGACCGGCGTCTACCATTTGCCGGAGAGCGGCCTGGCGGCCGTCAGAGAGGCCGCCGACGCGCTCGGCCTGGCCTGTTTCGAGGTCAGCCTCGCCGACGTCGTCCGGATCGACGCGGTTCTTGCCGCGCTCGGGCGAGGCCTCGACTTTCCCGAGTGGTATGGCCACAACTTCGATGCCCTGAAGGATTGCCTGACCGATTTCTCATGGCAACCAGCGGCTGGCTGCGTGATCATCGTCTCGCACGCAGAGACCTTGCAGGCCACCCACCCGGCCACGTTCCAGACGCTCAACGAAGTGTTTACCGCGGCGATTGCGGAATGGCGGTCGCAGGGCCTGCCGCTGTGGGTATTTTACGATCTGCGTAGCGATGGACTGGCCACGCTGCCGACCGTGGCATGACCGACTTCAAGCGGCCGGTGTCGGTGCTGGTCGTCATCCACACGCCGGACCTGCAGGTGCTGCTGCTCGAGCGCGCCGCGCATGCCGGCTACTGGCAGTCGGTCACCGGCAGTCAGGAAGCCGGCGAAACCTTGCCGGCCACAGCCGCCCGTGAAGTGGCCGAGGAAACCGGCATTACAGCCGTCGCCGGTGACCTGCAGGACTGGCAGGTCACCCACAGCTACGAGATCTTCGCCGAGTGGCGCCACCGCTACGCGCCGGGAGTACGGGTCAACACCGAGCACGTCTTCTCGCTGCAAGTGCCAACCGCCCAGCCGGTGACCATCGCTTGCGGCGAGCATCTGAACTCCTGCTGGCTCCCCTGGCGCGAAGCGGCGGCAAAGTGTTTCTCGTGGAGCAACCGCGACGCAATACTCATGTTGCCGGAGCGCATCGGCGCCCGGCGTCGGTAAGCCGCTTCTCCAGCTTCTCCAGGCACGCGGGACAGTAGCAGTTCCCCTCAGCCGCGTCTGGCGCGAGGGTCAGACGCGGTTTGTCCATGCACCAGCAGGACGATAACCCGGCGACTGCACCGCAAACAAAACGCACGCCACAAGCGCAGCAGGCGGTCTCGCCGACCGGCGAGCGCCGTTCGGTCATGCCGGCGTCTCCGCCTTGGCCAGCAGACCTTCATCGAGCCAGCGCCGGAGAAGCGTGGCCGCGGTCATCGCCGGTTGGGGATCGCCCGCGGCGGCGATGACCGTACACCAGTCGGCAAAGCTGGCACCTCGGCTCAAGGCCCGCAGGGCGGCCGCTTCGCCGGCCTCCGCCGAACGCCAGCAACAGTCCAGTGCCGGCCGCCAGATGAGCAGGGCATGCGGCAGTGCTTGCGGCTCGTCGGTTGCCGCGTCGGCCGCATCGTTGAGCGCTTTCCAGATCGGCTCGATGGACCACGAAAGATCGAGTACCTGCAGCGAGCGCACCGGAACGAAATGTTGCCCCGGCCAATCGTCCGGCTGCAGCGAGGCGAGATCGCCGAAGCTGAGCGGTATCGCGTCGGCAGCATCGAAGGCCGCCCGCATGGCCCAGTCCATCCGCGCCAGGTCGACCAGTGCCGGATGCGGCACGCGCTCCGGCGCGTCGGCGAGAAACCCCGGCAGGGCATCGCCGAACCAGCGAATCGAACGAAAATGCGAAGGATGGAGATCGATGTAGGAGCGCGCCAGCGTCGCGAAGGCATCGTCACCGAGTGCCCGGTGCAGAACCGGAAAGTTGTCGCGCAGCGCTGCCGCCAGACGGGCACGGTAAGCCTGCAGGTAGAGGTCGAAACCTCCCACCGGCTGCGTCCCCTCGGCGACGAACAAGCCGGGAGCAGGATTCTCGCTCAGAACGGCGCGCTGAAAACGCTGCTGCAGTTCGCCCAGGGCACTCACGCGGCATGCCTCGTGTCGTCCAGCGCGCGCCGCGCCAGCGAACGCGCGACGTCCAGTTCGCTGATCAACTCAGGCAAGGGCGGGATGTGGTCATCACGCTCGATCATCGTCGGAACGTGACCAAGGCGTCGGACGGTATCGACGTAGAGCTTCCAGACGGCTTCGCAAACCGGCTGATCATGCGTATCGACGAGGTAACGGCCATGGTCCTCGTGGCCCGCGAGATGGATCTGGCGGACGGCCGCGGGCGGCAGTGCGTCGATGAAATGCTGCGCATCGAAACCGTGGTTGACGCTGCTGACATAGACGTTATTCACATCGAGCAACAGCTCACAAGCTGTGCGGGTGACCAGTTCGCGGATGAACTCCCACTCGCTCATCTCGTCGGCGCGGAAAGCGACGTAGCTGGAAACGTTCTCCAGCACCAGCGGACGGCCGAGGATGTCCTGCACCTGGGCCACGCGCGGTACCAGGTGACGCAGCGTCGCCTCGGTGTAAGGCAGTGGCAGCAGGTCGTGCAGGTTCAGCGAACCGGCCCCCGTCCAGCACAGATGATCGGACACCCAGGCTGGCTCGATTCTGTCGGCCAGCGCCTTGATCTGGCGCAGATAGCCCGCGTCAAGGGCATCGACACTGCCGATCGACAGTGAGACACCATGCATGACCATCGGATAATCGCGGCGGATGCGATCGAGAAAGTGGAGGGGCTTGCCGCCCTCGACGAGGTAGTTCTCGGAGATCACCTCAAGCCAGTCGACCGCTTGCGGTGCGGCGACAAAATCGCGATAGTGCTCAGTGCGCAAACCCAGGCCGAAGCCTTCGATCGTCCCACTCACCGCTTCTCTCCCCTTTCCTGACCATGAAGTCGCGCGAGCGACTCGCGCATCTCGCCTCTCTCCTCTCCCGCATGCGCGGGAGAGGAATCGGGGGTGAGGGCTTACTTGACGACCTTGCCACCCGCATCGGTACATTCCTTGGCGCTGGCCTTGACCAGCCAGCCCTGGCCCTTGCAGGCATTCATCCCCTTGCATTCGCTCTTGGCCGTCTTGCAATCGGAACTGCCCTTGCAGGAATTGACACCGGCGCAATGAACCTGGGCGCCTTCAGCGGCGCTGACCGTCGGCGCGACGAGGGTTCCCGCAGCGAAGAGGGCTGCCGCAGCGGCAGCAAGAGCGACTCCAGACAATTGATGTGACATCTCGTATCTCCTTCAGTGTGGGGTAGGTAAGGTCAAAGCTGACGGACTGCAACCGCTTCTCTGACACAGCTTAGACGCATCAAAGCCGAAATTACTTACAGCGAAACGCAGAAATCCGCATTGGCGGGCAAAATTTTCTTCCTGCCCGGGGAAATCAGACAGCCGAATCCTCGACGGGGAGCAGAGTCGCCATGACCGGCACGAGGGAAGGACAAACGATATAATCCGCGCCATGGCAGTGCACCCCTTGCTCTTGCAGCAGTTCCCGCTCCTGAAATCGCTTCCTGCGGATGTCCTGGAGCGACTCGCCGGCCAGGCCAGCAGCCAGAGCTTCGCCAAACGAGAGGTCGTGCTGCCGAAATCCACTGCCCCCCGTCACCTCTGCCTGCTGGTCAATGGGCGCCTGCAAGCGATCGATTTCACCCTGGACGGGAGGGAGGTCGGCCTTTATTTCATCGATCCAGGCGACTACTTTGCCGAGTTGGCTCTTATCGACGGCCAGCCGCAGCCGGAACTGGTGATCTCCAACAGCGTCTCGCAAGTGGTGTTCGTACCCGCCGCCGAGGTCCGGCCCCTGCTCTTCTCGACGCCAGCGATGGCCGAGGCGCTGTGCCGCCGGCTGGCGCAAAGGGTTCGCGTCCAGGTCACCCATCGCCAGATTCTCGGCTTGACCAATCCCCTGCAGCGCATTTGCGCGCATCTCGAACTCCTGACTTTGGGCGGCGATGGTCAGCGACGTATCGTCAAGGCACCGACGCACCAGGAAATCGCCATCATGGTCAGTCTGACTCGTGAAACGGTCACGCGCACGTTTCAGGTGCTGCAAACCAGGGGGGTGCTAACTCGCGACGGTGAGGACTTGGTGGTGGATTCCGCCCGTATGTCTGACCTGGCCAGCGGAGGCACCAGCGACTGACGCCCAGGCAAATTCCACTCAGTTATAGAAATATCCGCCATCGCTTATTTGCGGCGATGACCAGAGGTGAACTGAGGAGCGACAGTACCACGGCTGCCAGCGTGAGCGGGGTTGCCGCCTGCAGGCCAAGGCCCGGAAGCAGCAACAGGAACAGCGGGTGGATGAAGTAGATGACCGTGGAAATTTCGCCCAGCGTCGCACTTTGGCTGATAGTCCTGCCGCTCGCTGCAAGGACGAATATCGCCAGGCAGACCACCGGAAGGGAGACAAGCAGATCAAAGCCTTCTCCAATCGGCAAGCCCAGCGCCACATTCATTGAATATTCAGCCGCCAAAAGAAGTCCGCCCAGCGAAAGAAGGCAGAGCTTCCAATAGAGTGACATTTCGCTCGGAAGCCTTTTCTTTGCCGCCAGATAACCCATGCCGAACATCGGGAATCCGAAAAAGGCAAAGTTCCGGTAGGTCGGAATTTCATTTGCCACGACGTCAAGGCGAGTGTCCGGGAACCAATGATAGTTTCCCGAGTACTGCAACAGCAAGCCAAACGCATATGCCGTGGCCAGCAGCGCCGCCAGCACTACGGTTTTGGCATTTTTCAGGGGGAGAATGCAAAGCGCCGCAAGAAACGTTGCTGGCAGATACCAGAGATGGGCGTAACCAATGAGCAGGGTGAACGCCAAGGATCTGGCGGCGGGTAGCAGGCCGGGCTCTGTTGGCCAGAAAAAGCCAGAGTAAACGAGCGACCAGGTGAGATAAAAGACCGATACCTTGCCCAGCCAGGTGATCACCGCAGACCTGCGATCAACGATGCTCGCGAAATAATACCCGTTAATCATGAAGAAGATCGGCACCGCCATCCTGAACAAGTAGTTCTCAAGAAAATACCCGACATGGACATCAATATCGCTCAGAAACCGGCCATGCAAGCCAACGACCATCAAGGCCAGAAGTATCTTCAGCGAATCGAGGATGGCATTGCGTTGCATCCGGAGAAGCGGCCTCCCGCGTTCAACGTCCCCCCGACCAGCAAGCTCGGACGGCCCAGCGCAGACCATCCCGGGCGCGCAATAGTGGATGGCTGGCAAGTTCGATACATTCCCGCAGCAGAAATACGATGCGGGCGTCAGCACGGGAATGGTCGGGAACGGGCAGTAGATCGGGATACCAGGACCAGCCCTGCCAAGCCCATGGCGCTACAGCCAACTGCCGTTCCAGGAAATGAAAATAGGCACGGGCAGTGCATTCCAGGTCCTCGATAGGCCCAGCGTCCTCCAGGATGAGCCGGTAGCCACCGACGAGGTCCGGATAGAACAGCACGAAGTAGGCTGGAACCTCCGCCTGCTGGGCCAGCTTCATGACTCCGGTGCCGATGCCGATCTGGCGGCCCATGATCGCCACCGGGGGGATGGCGCTGTCCGGCACGGGATTGTCGCATAGCGCCAACACGGTCTGCCCGGCAGCAAATGCGGCGCGAACGCCGGCGACGAGACTGCGCATTTCATCGGTGAACAGGTAACGTCCACCAGAGAACTTCGCCTCGCTATCGCCATTGATGATGCGCATGTAAGGTCCGGTGTAGGGAGCAAAAGGAGAGTTTTTCTCGGTGGCGGCGACCGGAAACAGAGGTATTCCGCATTGCCCGAGGGTCAAAGCCAAGGTGTTCTGGTGAAAGGTGTGGAAAGTGAGCACCAAGCCTCCTTCCCGCTGCATCCGGGCCAGAACGTCCGGCTGGTCAACTGCCACTCGCCGCCTGACCCACTCCGGGCTCATGCTCTTGTAGGCAAAAATGTCCGTCGCGAAAAGCCCGTCGCTCGCCTTCCACAGCCCGAACAGGCGCTGGGCTTCCGCCAGGTTCAGGCCGAGCCCGAGACGAAAAGCCACCAGCAGCTTCGTCCGTTCCCGCCGCTGAGGGCTGAAAGAGCGCCCGAGCAGGCGCGCCAGGCGTAGCCGCGCGCGCGCTGGCAGCGGCAGACGCGAAAGCAGGTGAGCCAGTTGGAAAAAGCGCCGGCTATCAAGGGCCAGGCGCAACTGCGCCGGACTCACGGCAGGCTCTGCCAGCGGTGCGGCAGCGACACCAGCCCCTGCTCGAGATGGTCCTGTTCGACAGTGAGCGTTGCCATGTGCTCGAGGCCTTCGTACACATGGATACCCCGTTCGCACATCAGGTAGGCTGATATGGTGTACTTGCCCTTGAGCAGCGGCAGGTTCGGGTAGGTCAGCGTCGCCACACCATCCCCATCAGCGCGACGTGTCAGCGCCACGCCATCCATCCAGTTGCCGGTGCTGGTCAGGATGCGACCGTCTGCGGGGTAGATGGCCACCGCCAGATTGGGCATCGGCAGCGCCGGGTCGGAATGGTATTCCAGCTTGATCTCCAACTGACTGTGGCCGCTGCGAGCGTTCAGATCGAGTCCCTCGACGCCGTCGCAGCTCACCGTGATGGCGCTGAATGCCGCATGCCCTCGCACGCCGATTCCCAGCGCCGCTGCGGAGGGGTTCGCCGTGTCGGCATGAATCTGCGTGTTCAGCCACGAATCATATTCGGCGATCACGCCGGAGGAAGGGCCGGAGGCCCGGACCTCGCCCTTGTGCAGCCACAGCGCCTTGTTGCACAGTGCTTCGACCTGGAACAGCGAGTGCGAGCAGAAGAGAATCGTCACGCCGCGCTCGCGCAAGGCCATGATGCGATCGAAAGACTTGCGGGCAAATTGCCCGTCACCGACAGCGATCGCTTCGTCGATCACCAGGATGTCGGGTTCGATGCTCGCGGCGATGGCAAAGGCCAGCCGAACGTACATGCCACTCGAATAGGTGCGTACCGGTTGGTCGATGAAATCGCCAATGTCAGCAAAGCTAATGATGGCTGCCAGCCGTTCGATGATTTCCTCGCGACCCAGACCGAGAACCGAAGCATTGAGGAAAATGTTCTCGCGGCCGGTAAAGTCCATGCTGAAACCAGCGCCGAGTTCAAGCAGCGGCGCGATGCGCCCGCTGATGTCGATCGTCCCGGTGCTCGCCGTCAACGTTCCGCAGATGAGCTGCAGAAGCGTCGATTTGCCGGCGCCGTTCGGGCCGATCACGCCCACCGATTCGCCGCGGGCAATGTCCAGATCGACGCCGCGCAAGGCGTGGAAAACCTGCACCCCGGCCGGATTGGGCCGGATCATCTGCCACAGGCGAGCGCGCGGGCTGCCATAGATCTGATAGGACTTGCCCAGGTTGCGGGCGGCGATCGCCAGTGTGGACAAGGGCTCAGACGACATCGGCGAACCCGCTGCGCAGCCGCCGGAAAACGCTTGCCCCAAAGATGGCCAAAAGGATGCAGGCGCCCATTTCGACGAGCCACGGACCCATGTCGGGCCATTGGCCGGAGAAGATCGCCGCCCGACTCTGTTCGATGATCAGGGCCAGTGGATTCAGGTAGGCAAACCCCCGCACTCTTTCCGGCAGGGCGCTGATCGGGTAGAAGACCGGGCTGAGAAACTGCAGCAGTGCGACGGCAAGGCCGAGCACCTGCCCGAGGTCACGCAGATAGACGCCCACGGCCGACAGCAGCCAACCCAGCCCAAGCAACAGCGGCAGCAGCGGCAGCCAGATCAGCGGCAGCGCCAGCCAGGCCGGGGCGAGCGGGATGCCCATCGCCAGGCAGACGCACATGAGTAGCGCCAACGCCAGCAGGGCCTGAAAAAGCGCCGCAATCAGGCTGACCCAACTCAGAATTTCGGTCGGGAAACGCACTTTCTTCACCAGGTTGGGCTGTTCGAGAATGAGGCTCGGCGCGCGCAGGACGCATTCCGAAAACAGGCCGAAAACGACCATCCCAGCAAACAGGCGCAGCCCAAAATCGACGCTGCCGGTGCTGCCTACCCAGTTCATTCTGAAGACATAGCGAAAAACAAAGGTATAGACGGTGATCTGCAGCAGCGGATTGATGAAGGTCCAGCCAATGCCGAGCAGCGAACCGCGGTAACGGGCTTCCACCTGTCTTTGCACGAACTGGCGCAGCAGCCAAGTCTGTCGCCAGGGAAAAAGGTACGAGACGATCGAGTCGGGAGGAAGCATGCCGGCATTGTACCAAACACCGCCGGCCGAGAGCGGCAGATCGCCTTCTGCCCTTTTGAGTTGACCCTGGGAGGCCCAACAGCGTCGAGCAAGCGGATAGTCCGGGGCCGCCGGTCACGATCGATGCGGGAATCCAGGGCCAGCGCGGCCCGGCCGAAGTTGGCACGCAGGAAACGGCGATCAGTGCCGTCGATTATTGGGCTTCGCACGCTCAGCCCAAGCTACGGGCTGGCCGTTGTCGGCCGACCCTTCAGGCGATAGCCAATGCCCGCAGGATCGGTAGCCGTTTTTCGGCGAAAAGCGTCGCCTGAGCTGTGAGTTCAGCCACGTTTTCTTCGAGCGTTTCCAATGGCTTCCCTTCCTTGAGTAGACGTTGTCCTTGGTCCGCCAGCAGGCTCCAGGCGAAGGCAGCCCATTCAGCAGGATGCTGCCTCCCCTCGCTGCGGGCCAGCAGGAACAGTTGATCAAAGCGCCCGACGGCATAGCCACCCCCGCTGACCGGACTCGCAAGACAGGAGATCTCACCGCCACCTCGTGCTTGCTGGAGCAGATGACGGTTGAGGCGGTCAGTCGCTTTTCTGGCCATGCTATGCTCATCCTGGACCATAATGAGGTGTCCGGCCCCGACGAGGACAATGACCGCCTGGCAAACCTGGGCAAAGGTAGTACCTTTCCCGTTCACTGCGTCAAAAATCTGCTGCAAGGTCTGCGGACGGTGGTCTGCGAGCCGGTCGATAATGGGCGCATAAATGGGCTCGCTCAGTTCTGCCTCGCCCAAAGCGCCAGCCACTTTCAGCGGGACGTCCGTCCGATGGTTGACCAGGAGTACCCTGACGGCGCGCATCGCCTCGGATTGCGCGAGGGGGTTCAGACGACGTGCGCCCTTGACCCAGTAATCGCGCCGAAATTGCTGGTTGACCATGAAGTCGCGCACCGTCTCGCGAAATACGGCATCCGGGATCTCGTTGAGGAAAGCATGCTGCTCAGCGGTCACGTTCAGTACCGGGAGATGGTCCAGGTAAAAGGCGGAGCAGGCGTAGCTGAGCTTGGCAGGCACGAGCCATTCGGCCATGGTCGAGAAATGCATCGGGAGCCAGTCCCGGTTGAAATACTCGTGGGCCACGTAATGGCGATTCTGGTCCTTCAGACGCTTCACGCGATCGACTACCGCCGGATTGGCGCGGATGTAGCTCGGATCGGTGGCCAGGAGTTTTTCTGCAAAGTCTACCGCGCCGTCGATCCGGTGGATGATGCCGCTTCCTTCGGAACCGATGACTGCGGAGTGCCTGGTGAGCAAGTGGCGCATGGGCGCAAAAGCCGCCCACCCGGGCTGGGTATTGTAGCCGATATAGAGCACGCCCCCCACTTTGAGCTTGCGGCGGACGAAGTCGACAATGATGTGGCGATTCTGATCCGAGATCCAGCTCCAGATTCCGTGCAGGCCGATGAAATCGAAGTCTGGCAGATCAGCGCGAGTGCAGAATTCGTCGAAGGCCTGGTCGAAGAGCTGGGCGCCAGAGCCGGACGCCTCGGCCAGTTCCTGCGCAAAGCCTGCTTGTGCCGGACTGAAATCAGTGCCGTACCAGCGCGTCACAGAAGCGGCGGCATGTACATTGGCGCTCAAACCCTGGCCAAAGCCAAGTTCGCAGGCGGTCCCGAATTCAGGAAAGTGCAGTCCGGCAGTGAGAAAAGCGAGCTTGACTCGCCATGGGTTGAGTTCAGGGTAATAGCCGTAGGTGTAGCCGATATCGGCCACGTAGCCGGCAGTCCAGTCGCTCATGAGCACTCCTTATATTAATAGGGTCTGACCCCTTATTGCATTCCTGTGCGCGAGTCACTGCGCGCGATCGGAAATTCCCAGTGCCCATCGATCATCCAACCCATGCCTGTGCCACTGGCGCACGGCAGCTCCAGCATCCTTGTCGCCCGCCTGCCGGTCTACCAAAGGCTGCAAAGCCTGCAGCAAACGCTGCGTGCTGAGGTTCAATGGGTGGCGTGTGCGCCCCACACGCAGCGCCCGTGCGGCCAGTTCGGCGTATTGCGCTTCGTCGTCATATAGCACTTCAATGCGCTGCAACAGCGGCTCCAGCGCTTCGTCGGGCGGTACGCCGGTGTAGGGCTCTTCATAGTAGCCCGCACCGAGCTTGAGGATGATGCCGCCGTCTTGCACCATCTCGGGCATACCACCCCGGTCGGTGCAAATGGCGGGTATACCGTTGAGCATGGCCTCGGCCAAAACCCGGCCCGAACTCTCCCACCATAGACTGGGAGCCACCAGTAGACGTGCCCGGCCATACACCGGCCGCATGTCATTGGTGTTGGGAGTGGCCACCACGTTGGTCAGCATCTCACGCGGCTGGCCCATGGCGGCTGAAACGGAGCGCAGGATGTCGCTCCACTTGCCGCGCGACTCCACCACTTCAAATACGATGTCAGGGCGGCGCTTCTCCAGCAGCATGGCTAGCCTGATGACCACGGCCACACCCTTTGCAAGTATGGGATTGATAAACAAAATGCGTTCCCGGGTGTGCTCTGACGCAAGCACCCGCGCCGGGTCAATAAATGCCCCCACAGGCCTTGGCGCAACACCCAGGCGACGGGTATACATATCCGCCGTAGCCTGCGAATCAGTCAGGACCAGGTCAACATCACGGCACCAGCGCGCTTGCGTGTAATTGCCGTTAGCCAAGTAAAACACCGCAGGAATTTCCCTTGCCCGCGCTTCACATGCGATGAGCAAATCAAACGGCTGCCCGCCGTAATAAAACACTACGTCGGGCTTGCACGTCGCCAAGGCCTGCTGGTAGAGCGAAAACCACGCCCACTCCTCGAACGAGGTCATTTGCTCACGCCGGGTGCTGGTGGTCGCAAAAAGCTTGTGCTCCAGCGCGCCGTCTTTCAGTGACACCAAGCCACCTCGGCTGGCCTGCACATCAGCCCATGCGCCCTGCAGACCCGCCGTGCCCCTATCATGATCAAACACCGTTGCACCCAGGATGGAGACGTCATACCCGCGGTGCGCGAGTTGACGCAACATTTCCCGCACCGCGATGGAGGCGCCGCTGGAGGTATCCAACAGGCAATACACACTGGCCCACAGCAGGCGCGGTTTGCGCAAGTTCAGAGAGGATACTTGTATGCCATTAGCATTCATACGGGACCCGCACGCCTGGTTCATTAAAAAAATGCATCTCTTGAACCACTGAGGCAAGATGTCATCGCGCCATATGGCTTATCACTGTCGTTGATCGCAACGACTGTCAATGGGGTCTGACCCCTTTTGCACCCTGTCGCACCCTTTTACGCAGACCCCTTTTTACGCACCTGAGCATCAAGCCGATCTAGAATCGACAGGGCTTGGCTAACGTCACCTGTAGCCGCCAGTGTTCGGAAATGATTTTCAGTGTCCCACGCCGCCAAAGCATAAGCACTTAGCTCTTCTACTAGCTTGTTCATGCTAAGCCCCCGGCTACGCGCCAGGGATCTAAGCCTCTCGGTGGTGTCGTCCGGAAGCCTAATCGTCAAGGTACTCATCTCCATTCCTCCATACATTGCGCAGGTGTTAATACGCGCAGACTACCGAGCCATAATTCGCCTCGTCCTACATCGCGTACATTATGCGTAACGATCACCTCAGCTCCGCCTGCCAGGGCAAGTTCGATCAGGTGATTGTCTGCCTCGTCAGGCAAGTTAGGGCGCCAGCCGTAATAGACCGTCACCCATCGCCCAAGCTTGGCCAACGCAGCCAACACTTGTAATCGCTCGGCGGGTGTTGTGGCGTCACCCCAAACCGGCCGTCCAAGCAAGTCCTGATATTCCAGCCATAGTGCATTACCGAACATCGGTTGGACACCTCCCGCCAACGCCCGGCGCAATACCTCACGTGACGCCCCCCCTGCGGAACGTAAGCCAGCAACAAAAACGTTGGTGTCGATAACAATCGGAATCATAGTGACAGCATATACGCTGTCACCTAATTTTGCAACTGCTGTCGGACGCCGGGAAGATCAAATTCTGGAAGGCAGCGCAATGGAAAAACCCCGCCTCCTTGTGAGAGACGGGGTCTTGAGCTTAGTGTGGTGTC
>NZ_FLQX01000117.1 GCF_900089955.1 Candidatus Accumulibacter aalborgensis
CATCTTGACTTCAACACCACGACAGCGCCGCCGTTTCCTCCGCGTAGCGGCTTCGTCCAACAGGGTGTCGAACTGGTGGCGCGTGGCTGGCAGCTCTTCAACCGCCTGGCCGCGCTCCCCTATCCGACGCTGGCGCTGGTGCGCGGCCACTGCCTTGGCGGCGGTCTCGAACTGGCGTTAGCCTGTCGCTATCTGCTGGCGGTCGACGAACCGGCGACCCGGATGGGTTTGCCGGAGGTCATGCTGGGTCTCGTTCCCGGCTGGGGTGGAATGATGCGCCTGCCCGAGCGGATCGGAGCGCAAGTGGCGCTCGACATGATGCTCACCGGCAAGACGATCGACGCCAGGAAGGCCAAGCGGCTTGGTCTGGCCGATGACTGTGTGCCGGCACGCGTGATGGACAACGCAGCGGCTTCCCTGGTGCTCGCTGATCAGCCGCGTCGCCGTCCCCCCTGGTGGCTGCGCCTGCTCAACGGCCCGTTCAAGAGGCTGGTCGCAGCCGGCGCCAGAAAACGGGTCGCCAAGCGCGCGCGCGCCGAGCACTATCCGGCGCCGTATGCGATCATCGACCTCTGGTCCCGGCATCAGGGCAATGCGCTGGCCGCGCCTGAACTGATCGATCACCTCTTTCGCTCGCCCACCGCCCGCAATCTGCTGCGCGTGTTCTTCATGCAGGAACGCCTCAAGGGTTTCGGGAAAGGCAGTTCTTTTCACGCCAAACGCGTACACGTCGTCGGCGCCGGGGTGATGGGCGGCGATATCGCCGCCTGGTGCGCCCTGCGCGGACTGACGGTGACCCTGGAGGACCAGGGTATCGGGCGCATCGCGCCAGCGCTGCAGCGCGCCTATGTGGCTTATCGCCAGCGCCTCCGGGACCCGCGCGAACTGCGCAAGGTCATGGATCGGCTGATTCCCGACCCCGAAGGCCATGGTGCCCGTCAGGCTGACGTGGTGATCGAGGCGATCTTCGAGAATCTCGACGCCAAGCGCGCTTTGCTCGCCAGACTGGACGCCGTCATGAAACCCGACGCGGTGCTGGCGACCAATACCTCCAGCCTCAGAATCGAGGATCTGCGCAGCGACCTGGCCAGGCCAGAACGTCTGATCGGCATTCACTTCTTCAATCCGGTGGCCAGGATGCCTCTCGTCGAAGTCGTGGCGGCCCAGGGTGCTGATTCGGAAATGGTCCTGCGGGGCACGGCTTTCGTCAGGCAGATCGACCGACTGCCGCTGCCGGTTGGCAGCGCGCCGGGCTTCCTGGTCAATGCCGTCCTCGGTCCGTACATGCTCGCAGCGATGCGCGCCGTCGATGAGGGGCTGGCCGCGGAGACCGTAGACGAGGCGATGCTCGCCTTTGGCATGCCGATGGGGCCGATCGAACTCGTCGACATGGTCGGCCTCGACGTCGCGATGGCTGCCGGCAAGAGCCTCGCCGGTGCCGGCGCCGCGCCGCCGAAGTGCCTGCTGGAACGTTTCAACGCCGGTCACCTGGGCAAGAAGTCTGGCCGGGGTTTCTACGACTATTGCCAAGGCCGGGCAGTCAAGGGCTCGGCAGGGCAGGTGCCGGCTGGTCTGTCTGAGCGCCTCGTGCAGCCCCTGCTCGAACGGACGCAACAACTGGTGGCCGACGGGATCGTTGCCGACGCCGATCTGGCCGATGCCGGGGTCATTTTCGGCACCGGCTTCGCTCCCTTTACCGGCGGACCGCTCAACTACCTGAGGAATAAACACGCCTGACCAACAACCGATCCTGCGCGTCATGCCGATGCGTGCCGATCTCAACCCCCATGGCGAGGCGCACTCCGAAAGTAACCCAGCGCAGCCGATGACGGTAAAAGTAACCGAAGCAGTGTTGACTTATGTTGCGATAAACCAACACGGACAGAAGCGGGAGCTGCCAAAGCTTGCGTAGAGGAAGATTTGTCTGGAGATTAGCCTTAGGATGGATTGGTAAGTCGCTCTTGACACTTGGCGCAACAGCCACGCACTGACTACATCCAAAGGGGGAGTTGAACATGGAACGACAGATTTCGATGAAGTTGATTCCGGCGCTGCTGCTGGGCGTCTTTTCGGGCAGCGCCGCGGCCTCCGGCTTTCAGTTGATCGAGCAGGGGAGCGGCCTGGGTAATGCCTATGCCGGCTCGGCGGCCAAGGCCAACGATGCCAGCACGATCTATTTCAACCCGGCTGGGATGACGCAATTGCAGGCGCGCGAGGCCTCCGGCGGCGTGGCGGCGGTGCGGCCCAGCTTCAAGTTCGATGACGGCGGTTCCAGGGTGGGCGTCTTCGGGGCGACGGGTGACGGTAGCGATGCGGGCAGTTGGGCTTTTCCCCCGAATGCGTATCTGTCGTGGGCCCTGAACAAGGACCTCTATGTCGGTCTCGGGATCAACGCGCCTTTTGGCCTGTCGACCCAGTACGACAAGCCGTGGAAGGGTAGCGCGCAGTCCGACCAGTTCGACATCAAGACGATCAACATCAACCCGTCGATTGCCTATCGGGTCAACGAGATGGTTTCCCTGGGCGGTGGCGTGAGCTGGCAGAAAATAGAGGCCGACTACTATCGGCAAGTGGGCATTGCGCCGGGACTGGCTGGAGTACGCGCACATTTGAATATTGATGACAGTGCCTGGGGCTGGAATCTGGGCGCCTTGTTCACAATTTCGCCCGCCACCAAAGTGGGCCTGTCGTATCGCTCAACCATCCAGTATCACACCAGCGGTACATCCAAGTTGCAGAGCGATGGCACGGCGCTGGCCACCGCCACAGCACGCGCGCTAATTCTTGGCGGTGGAGCGAGCGACGTCAAGGCGAACCTCGAGGTGCCGGACACTTTCGTTCTGAGCGTGACGCAGAAGCTGAGCGACCGCTGGGATCTGCTCGGGGACGTGTCTTGGACAGGCTGGAGTTCGATCAAGAACATCGACATCAACCGCACGTCGGGACCGCAAGCTGGCCGCGTCGCGCAGACCATCGAAGCGGATTTCCAGAATACCTACCGTATCGCGCTGGGGGCGAACTACCTTCTCAGCGAAGCGGTGACCCTGCAGTTCGGCCTTGCCTATGACCAGACACCGGTCAAGAATTCGAGCACTCGCCTGGCTTCGCTGCCAGACAATGATCGCACGTGGTTCACCTTCGGGACGCAATGGAAACCGGCGAAGCAACAGAAGGTCGATCTCGGGGTCGCGTATCTGTATATCCCGAACACCAAGATCAACAACAACCAGACCACGGCGAATCCGCTGACGAACCGCGGTACGCTCACCGGAGACTACGATTCCAGCGTCTGGATTCTGGGCGCACAGTACTCGATAGCGTTCTGATCGCGCGGCACCAGCCAGCAGAGAAGCCCCGCTTTGCGGGGTTTTTTTTCGCCATCCACAGGGACTCGATCGGCCAGTCTGCAACGGGTGCTGGCCGTTTTTCACTTGACGAAAAAACCAGACAAGGTATAATTCAAACGTTCGTTTTAGCGGTTTGTGCAGAACTGCTGCGGGGTGTTCCCGGCGAGCGCAGACGACCCAGACTATAACAGGAGGACAGCTTGAGCAACTTCATCGTACGCAAGGCCGCCGTACTCGGAGCGGGCGTGATGGGCGCGCAGATTGCCGCGCACCTCGCGAATGCCGAAGTGCCCGTGGTGCTTTTCGACCTGCCGGCCAAGGAAGGCGATCCCAGCGGGATGGTCGGGAAAGCCATCGACGCGCTCAGGAAGCTCGAGCCGTCACCGCTGGCCAGCAAGGACCGCGTTGCCTACATCGATGCCGCCAACTACTCGCAGCACCTCGATCAGTTACAGGATTGCGACCTGATCATCGAAGCGATTGCCGAAAAGATGGAGTGGAAGGACGATCTGTACCGTAGAATCGCGCCGTTCATCTCGCCGACAGCGATCATCGCCTCGAACACCTCGGGCCTGTCGATCAACCGCTTGTCGGAAGGCCTGCCCGAGGCGCTGCGCCCACGTTTCTGCGGCATCCATTTCTTCAACCCGCCGCGCTACATGCATCTGGTCGAGTTGATCGCCACTCGAACGACCGATCCTTCGCTGCTCGACGATCTCGAATCGTGGCTCGTTTCGCGTCTCGGCAAGGGGATCGTCCGGGCGCTCGATACGCCGAACTTCGTCGCCAACCGCGTCGGCGTTTTCTCGATGCTCGCCGTCATGCACCACACCCAGCGCCTGGGTCTTGGTTTCGATGTCGTCGATTCACTGACTGGCCCGATCATCGGTCGCCCGAAGAGCGCCACCTACCGCACCGCCGACGTCGTCGGCCTCGATACGCTGGCGCACGTCGTCAAGACGATGCAGGACACCTTGCCTGCAGACCCGTGGCACGGCTACTACACTGTGCCGGGCTGGCTGGCCGCGCTGATCGGCAAGGGAGCGCTCGGTCAGAAGACGCGCTGCGGAATTTTCCGCAAGGATGGCCGCGCCATCAAAGTGCTCGACCTCGCTCTCCAGGACTATCGCGACGCTGCTGCCGACATCGACCCGACGGTATTGGCGATCCTCAAGAACCGCAACCCGGCGGACAGGTTTGCCCAGTTGCGCGCCAGCGAACATCCGCAGGCACAGTTCCTCTGGGCGATCTTCCGTGACATCTTCCACTATGCCGCTTTCCACCTCGCCGACATTGCCGACAATGCCCGCGACGTCGATTTTGCGATGCGCTGGGGCTTCGGCTGGGCACAGGGCCCTTTCGAAAGCTGGCAAACGGCCGGTTGGCAGGCGATCGCCGAAGCCGTCAAGGCGGACATCGACGCCGGTCGAGCGATGAGCCCGGCGCCGTTGCCGGCCTGGGTCTTTGGCCGGGTCGTACAGGCCGGCGTGCATACCGCACAGGGTTCCTATTCGGCGAGCGCCGATGCTTACCGCCCGCGCTCGACGCTGCCGGTCTATCAGCGGCAGATTTTCCCCGAACGGGTCCTCGGCGAAAAAGCGGTTGCCGGCACGACCATCTGGGAAAACGAGGGTGTTCGCCTGTGGACGCTGCCGCAGGTAGACGAAGGCATCGCCATTGTCAGCATCAAGACGAGGAACCATACCCTGGGTCGCGACGTGATCGTTGGCCTGCAGGAAGCCGTTGCGCGTGCCGAAGCCGATTACCAGGGCCTGGTGCTATGGCACGAGGCTCCGTTTGCTTTTGGCGCCAACCTCAAGGAGGTCGCCGAAGCGATTGCTGCTGGTGACTTCGATCTGCTGGAACGTTACGTGGGCGAGTTTCAGAACTCGTCGATGTGCCTCAAATACGCCAAGGTGCCAGTGGTCGCAGCGGTGCAGGGAATGGCCCTGGGTGGCGGCTGCGAGTTCCTGATGCACGCTGCCCGGCGGGTCATCGCGCTGGAGAGCTACATAGGCCTTGTCGAAGCCGGTGTTGGTCTGATTCCAGCCGGCGGTGGTTGCAAGGAGTTTGCCATCCGCGCCGCGCAGCACGCGGCGAAGACTGGCGGCAACGACCCGTTCGAGTTCATCCAGCCGGTGTTCATGACCATCGCCATGGCGACGGTTTCGAAGAGTGGCGCCCAGGCCAGGGAACTCGGTTTTGCCCTCGAGTCGGACAAGATCGTCTTCAACGCCAACGAACTGCTCTATGTGGCCTTGCGCGAGGCGCGCGGGCTGGCCGAGGCCGGTTATTACCCCCGTCTGTCGCCGCGCGCGGTCAAGGTCGCCGGTCGTACCGGTATCGCCAACTGCGAAATGATGCTCGCCAACATGAAGGAAGGCGGCATGATTTCGGCGCACGACTATGTCGTCGCCAAGGCTGCCGCGACCGCCCTGTGCGGTGGCGACATCGAGACCGGATCACTGGTCGATGAGCAGTGGTTGCTGACCGTCGAGCGCCAGCTTTTCGTCGACCTGCTGAAGAACCCGAAAACCCAGCAGCGTATCCAGCACCTGCTGGAAACCGGCAAACCGCTGCGCAATTAAAGCGAGCAAGGAGAACAGATGATGAGCAAACAGATTCAGGAAGCGTACATCGTCGCCGCGACGCGCTTGCCGGTCGGCAGGCGCAAGGGCATGTTGGGCCACGTTCGCCCGGACGACATGCTGGCGCACGCCATCAGGTCGGTCATGGCGCAAGTGCCGGCGATCGACCCGGCACTGGTCGCCGACGTCATCGTCGGCTGTGCGATGCCGGAAGCCGAGCAGGGAATGAACGTCGCCCGTATCGGCCTGCTGCTGGCCGGCCTGCCGAACACGGTGCCCGGGATCACCATCAACCGCTTCTGCGCTTCCGGTGTACAGGCCGTGGCCATGGCAGCCGATCGCATCCGTCTCGGTGAAGCCGATGTAATGCTTGCAGCGGGCACCGAAACGATGTCGCTGATGAACCAGATGATGGGCAACAAGATTGCCATCAACCCGGCCATTTTCGAGCAGAAGGAGAATTACGCGATCGGTTTCGGGATGGGCATCACCGCCGAGAAAGTCGCCGCGCAGTGGAAGATCTCGCGCGAAGATCAGGACGCATTCGCCGTCGCATCGAACCAGAAGGCTTGTACGGCGATTCGTTCCGGCCATTTCAAGGCCGAGATATCGCCCTACGCCGTCGCGGCGCGCGGACCGAATTTCGGCACCGGCGAAGTGACTGTCAATGAGTATCTGGCCGAGAACGACGAAGGGCCGCGCGCTGACAGCAGCATCGAGGCTCTCTCCAGACTGCGGCCGGTTTTCGCCGCACGCGGGTCGGTGACCGCCGGAAACAGTTCGCAGATGTCCGACGGTGCCGCCGCCGTACTGGTCGTTTCAGAGAAGATCCTCAAACAGTTCGACCTCAAGCCGCTGGCGCGCTTTGCCGGATTTTCGGTGGCTGGCGTGGCGCCCGAGATCATGGGCATCGGCCCGATCGAGGCGATTCCGCGGGTCCTCAAGCAAGCGGGTGTCCGCCAGGATGACGTCGACTGGTTCGAACTCAATGAGGCTTTTGCCGCGCAGGCACTGGCCGTCATGCGCACTCTCGATCTCGATCCGAGCAAGGTGAACCCGCTCGGTGGCGCGATCGCTCTCGGTCACCCGTTGGGGGCCACGGGCGCCATCCGGACCGCCACGCTGGTGCACGGATTGCAGCGCACCCGACAGCGTTACGGTATGGTGACGATGTGCATCGGTACTGGTATGGGCGCAGCGGGGTTGTTCGAAGCGATCTGGTAAGTTGCCCGTAAGGACCTCGGCGATCCTCGTCCGGTTTCCGGACGAGGATTTTGCTTGTCCAGTGCAAGCCTGCAAGATGGCCCTTGAGGCGGGGCAAGTGTCTGGCATAATGTGCACGAACACAGTCACTAAGGCGCGCAATGGATCTCGAGCTACTGGATAGTCTGGGTTGGCGCGAAGGCTTGATTGCGATCATCGGGCTGCTGGTGTTGTACATCGTGGTCCTCCTCGTGCGCATGCGGCGTCTGCAGCGCGAGCGACAGGTCCCATTGGCGTCGTCGCTTGCTGCGCAGTCGGCTGTGGCTACCTACAGCGCCATTCAGAACCCGGTGCCAGTGCCGCCGACTGAAACTGCGAGCCCAGTCCCTCTGACCGCCGCGGCCCCCGAGTCCACCACGCAGGGCGATGCAGGTGCGCCGCAGTTCCCCTGGAACGAGCCGCCGCCGGGGATTCCGCCGGGGCAGGGCCTGATCGCCGCGCTACAGCGGGAGGTCTATCAGTTGCGCTGCGAGGTGGACGGGTTGCGCAGCGAAGTGCTGGCCGCTCGCGACGATTTTCGGCGTCAACTGGTCCAGTCTGAAGGGTCCGCGCCGGGTCCTTCGCCGCTCTACAACGATGCCATGCAAATGGCCGTCCAGGGGCATGACGCGACCACCATCGCGCATCATTGTGGCATAGCCCGTGCCGAGGCAGACCTGGTGGTGGCGCTGGCACGCAATCGCAGTGAGAGTCTTTGAGAGAGGCGAGGAGCGAGGCCGGCCGGGTCGTCCGGGCCGCGTCAGGGAGTCCAGCCACGTTGAATCTGCACGCGTCACTCGTCGGTCGCGGGCACTTGCCGACGCAGTCGCCGAGCAAAAACGGTCATTTCTCTGGCCGCCTGGAGGTCTCCCCTGGCTTCGGCGACGATGATTCCCTGTTCATACGCGGTGAGCGCTTCGGGCAGGTGGCCGCTCTCGCCGAGCGCCCTGGCGAGCAGCTTCCAGGCGGCCGAATACCGGGCATCGCGGTCGACCGCTGCCCGCAGGTGGATCACGGCCTGGGCAAAATTGCCGGCCTTCAGATGCTCGTTGCCGAGTGAATAGCGTAGCAAGGCGCCGTCACGTGGGCCACCGAGCAGCTTTTCGAGATTGGCGATGATCGCGGTCGTCATTTAATATCCCCGGTTTCAACCTGACACATTGTAGAGGACCCCAGCATGGCCAGAACGATCATTTCAACGCCGCATGCGCCAGCGGCGATCGGCACTTACTCGCAGGCAGTCAAAGTGGGCAACACCGTTTATCTCTCGGGACAGATCGGCCTCGACCCGGACAGCATGCAGATGGTCGACGGGATAGATGCGCAGATCGTTCGTGTTTTCGACAACCTCAAGGCGGTGGCGACGGCCGCCGGCGGCTCGCTGGCAGAGGTCGTCAAAATAAACGTTTTTCTCACTGATCTGGCCCACTTCGGGCAGGTCAATGAGGTCATGGGCCGCTATTTCTCCGAGCCCTTTCCGGCTCGTGCTGCGGTCGGTGTCGCCTCGTTGCCGCGCGCTGCGCTGGTCGAGGCCGATGCGGTGATGGTGGTCGACGGCTGATATGCCTGCCGCGGAGGAGATCGATGCTTCGCCAGCCATCCGGAGTCGGCTGCGCAAGCTGGGGCTGGAGCGGTCCTCCGATCTCGTCCTCCATCTTCCCTTGCGCTACGAGGACGAGACGCGCCTGACGCGAATCGCCGACGCTCCCGTTGGCGTTCCTGTACAGGTCGACGCGCGGGTCCTCGACGTTTCGATCACGCCGGCGGCCCGTCGCCAACTCGTCGCCCGGGTCAGCGACGCCAACGGCGACGACAGCATCCTCTTCTTGCGTTTCCTGAACTTCTACGGCAGCCAGATGAGGGCGCTCGCAGCCGCGCGCGATCAAGGGCTGCGGCTGCGCATTTTCGGCGAAATCCGCTCCGGTTTCCTGGGCCCCGAGATGGTCCATCCACGCTACCGTGTCCTTGCCGATGACGAAGCCCTGCCACAGTCGCTGACCCCCGTCTATCCGAGCACTGCCGGTTTATCGCAGAGCGCACTGCGCCGACTCATCGCACGGGCGCTGAAAGAGGCCGATCTGGCCGATCTGTTCGACGATCGCTGGTGCCAAAGTCATTCGCTGCCGTCGTTGGCGACCGCGCTGGCGCTGCTGCACGCGCCGCCGCCCGAGCTCACTGATTCGGCTGACTCCGCGCTGCAAACACGCAGCCATCCGGCCTGGCGACGAATCAAGTTCGACGAGTTGCTGGCCCAGCAACTTTCGCTGCGCCGCGCCTACCTGGCTCGCCGGCGCAAGGGTGCGCCCGAACTGGCTCCTGCTGGCCGCTTGGCGAACGCTCTCCAGGCGGCGCTGCCCTTTGCCCTGACTGCCGCACAGCGGCGCGTCGCCGACGAGATCATTGCCGACCTCGAGCAGCCCTACCCGATGCAGCGCTTGCTGCAGGGCGATGTCGGTTGCGGCAAGACGATCGTCGCTGCGCTGGCAGCGTGTCAGGCCATCGAGGCGGGTCATCAGGCCGCTTTCATGGCCCCGACGGAAATCCTGGCCGAGCAGAACCATCTCAAGCTGCGCACTTGGCTGGCACCGCTGGGCATCGAGGTGGTCTGCCTGTCGGGTGGGCTCAGCAAAGGAATCAGGCGGGCCAAGCAGGTGCAGGCGGCGACCAGCGCGCAACTGGTCGTCGGAACGCACGCCCTGATACAGGAAAACATCGACTTTGCCCGACTCGGGCTGGCGATCGTCGACGAGCAGCATCGCTTTGGCGTCGTGCAGCGGCTCGAGTTGCGGCGCAAGGGCGTCAACCCGCACCAGTTGATGATGTCCGCGACGCCGATTCCGCGCACGCTGGCGATGAGCTATTACGCCGATCTCGACGTTTCGGTGATCGACGAACTACCGCCAGACCGCTCTCCGGTCAGAACCCGATTGTTCTCGGACCAGCGGCGCGATGAGGTCACTGCCGCAGTGCGCGCGGTGGCCGCCAGTGGCAGGCAGGCCTACTGGGTCTGCCCACTGATCGAGGAATCAACCAAACTCGAACTGCAGGCGGCGCTTGATACGCACGCCGCGCTGACCGTTGAACTCGCCGGTCTGCGTATCGGCCTAGTGCATGGTCGTCTCAGGGGCGATGAAAAGGCTGCCGTGATGGCTGCATTCGTCGCCGGCGAGGTCGACGTGCTGGTCGCGACGACGGTGATCGAAGTCGGCGTCGATGTGCCCAACGCCAGTTTGATGGTCATCGAACACGCCGAACGCTTCGGGCTTTCGCAGCTTCACCAGTTGCGCGGCCGTGTCGGCCGTGGAGCCCATGATTCGGTGTGCGTGTTGCTCTACCAGCAACCGCTGTCGCCAACTGCCCGCGCGCGGCTGAAGATCATTTTCGAGAACAGCGACGGTTTCGAGATTGCCCGCCAGGATCTCCGCCTGCGTGGTCCCGGCGAGTTCGTCGGCAGTCGCCAGTCGGGAGCGCCGCTGCTGCGTTACGCCGACCTCGAAGTCGATGCCGACCTAGTCGAACTGGCGCAAGAGACGGCGGCCAAGTGGCTGCGTGATGATCCCGAGCGTGCCGGGCACCATCTCAGGCGCTGGCTGGGGAATCGGGAGGAGTTGCTGAAAGCCTGAAAGACGTAGCCTGGCGCTGGATACCCATTGGCAGGAGCGAGGAGCGCGTCTGGCGATTTATTCACACGCCAGAACGTGCTACGCTTGCCGATGATCCTCAATATTTTTCGTCTCAGGGAGAACAAAGTGTCAAAAGATAGGCCACGAATTGGCATCGATGGACTTGCGCTGCCCATCCTGCCCCCGGAGCGTGACGCGCGCGTTTGGGCCCGGATGGTACGCGTCATGTTCTTTACCCCGGGGTTCGTCGCCCTGCTGCTGATCAAGGCCGGCGAACCAGCCAGCTTCGGGATTGCCGTCGAGTTGCTGATCCTCTCGTGCGCAACGGCTGTCGTCGCCGGCCTGTTCGTCGGTTCTCAGTCGGACGGTGCGGGGGCTGATCATTCGTCCAGGGTTAGCCTCTGGAGCGGGTCGCTGGTCCTTGAACTCATGTCCGTGGTTCCCTTTCTCTGTGCAGTGCCGCCGCTGTTCCATGAGTTGGCGCACAGCAAGCTGCTGCACGCCGCGGCGCCCGGCGCCATCGACGTGACCTTGGGGGCTTCCGAGCTACTGCCGGCGATGGCGGTCCTGCCCTTCATGCTCTATCAGCTTGCCGGCTTCGGCACCCTGCACTATATCGTTTCAAAGACGACCAACATGATCATCAACCTCGCCGCCCTGGGTTTGATCATTGCGGCCTACGTCGCCAATCGTCTCGCCTCCTATGATCACGAGAGGATGCTGGTGGGACTGCTGGTCGTTATCATGGCGACCACTGTCTTTTACGGTGTTCTCAAGCTCAAGCGGATGCAGGAGACCTACGACGCGAACTGCCCGTTGAAGGAGCCAAGCCCGCCGAAGGAGGCCAAGCCCGCTGAAGGAGCCAAAGTGGCGTAGCAAGGCGTGCGTCACAGCCGGGTCCGTCACTCGACCCGACTGCTGGAAGTGCGCTTGGCCGTTTTCGTGCCCGGCGTCGCGACGCCGGTTTTCACGCTGCCGTCAGGCAGCGGAACCGTGATTGGCGTGACCTCCACCTTGGCCACGCCTTCGTCGCGCTCGATGCCGATCTTCTGCGCGGTGGACGGCGATAGATCCACGATTCGCCCCTTCACATGCGGCCCACGGTCCTGAATGGTGACCACGGCGCTCTTTCCGGTCTCCATGTTGGTGACTTTCGCCGTGGTGCCGAGCGGCAGCGTCTTGCTGGCCGCATTGTCACCGTGCGGCTTCATTGCGGTGCCGTCCGCCATCTTTTTGCCGACAGATTTTTTTGAATAGAACGACGCTTCACCGACGCGCTTGTGGCCCGACACGTCGAGTTTGGGTTTGGCGGGTGAAGTGGCGTGTCGCAACGATGTCGATTTCTGCGTCGCGGGACTTCCTTCGGCGCGAGCCTGCAGTGTGAACCCGGCCGTACTCACGCTGACGGTACACACCGCCAGTACCACGGCCAGACGATTGCATGGGGAGATCTGCGGCATGTGGTCAACACTCCATAAGGGGGCGACGGTGATTGTGGGTGCATCGGACTGGTCGGCAACTGATGCCCCTGGCTCTTGCTACGGACGACCATAAGCCTTGAATCTGATTCCTTCTGTACGGTGGCGCGCGTAGGTCAACGATGGGTAGCTACACTCGTAGGCCATCAGCCGCGAAGCCCTCGCCCGTCAACCCCGGTGTATGCTTTCACCCTACTTTTCCAAGAGGCCGCTTCTTGCGGCAATTCGGTACCGTGTATTTGGCAGGACTTCTGATGGCTCTCTCGCTCAACAAACCCAAGCTCGACAATCTCGCCGCCGACATCTGGAAGTCCGCCGAGCGCTTGCGCGGCAAGTTCAAGTCCTACGAATACCAGAGCGTCATCCTGCCCATAATCGTCATTCGCCGGCTGGAGTGCGTGCTGGTTGACTGGCGGGAGAAGAAGTCCGCCGAGGTGCTGAAAAACCGGCCCAACCTGACCGAGAAAGAGCTTGCCCGGCTGGTCAAGGATCTGGAGCTGAATCCCAGGCAGTGCCCGTTCTCGAACACCACCGACTGGACGCTACGCTCGGTCTACGAGGAAGATCACGCGCTGCTGGAGGAGAACTTCCGCGCCTACATCAATGGCTTCTCGCAGAACGTTGACGACATCATCGAGCACTTCAATTACCGCGCCACTATCGGCCTGATGGTGAAGAACAACCGGCTGGCGCCGATTCTCAACCAGTACAAGGAATTCGCCCTCGGCCCTGGCCAGCTTTCCGGGCTGGAGATGGGCTACATCTACGAGGAACTGCTGCGGCGCTTTTCGGAGCAGAGCGGTGACGAGGCCGGAGAACACTTCACGCCGCGCGAAGTCATCCGCCTGATGGTCGAGTTGCTCGACATTCCCATCCCGAACAAGCATTTCTCGATCTACGATCCCGCCAGCGGCACCGGCGGCATGTTGTCGGTGGCGAAAGAGCACCTGCTGGAACGTGCCGACACGGCGGACGAGAAGGCGCGGGTGGAGAAATACGTCACCGTTCACGGACAGGAGCTTTCTCCCACCAACTATGCCGTCTGTCAGGCCGACCTGCTGATCAAGAACGACCGGCAGGCCACCGTCCACCTCGGCAACTCGCTCATCCCGCACGAGCCGCACAGCAGGGAGCCGGGCGACCAGTGGCCGGAGACCCAATGGCGTTTCCAGCGGATGCTGAGCAATCCGCCCTTCGGCGTCACCTGGGGCGGCAAGGATGGCTACGAGAAGGAGGCCCGCAAGCTGGAGCGAACTCGCTACAAGGCCGGGATGCCGCGCGTGAACGACGGCGCGCTGCTCTTCCTGCAAACCATGCTGGCCAAGATGGCTTCGCCCGACGCGGCTGGCAACAGCGGCGGCAGCCGCATCGCCATCATCTTCAACGGCTCACCGCTTTCCAATGGCGACTGCGGCTCAGGGGAGAGCGAAATCCGCCGCTGGATTCTGGAGAACGACTGGCTCGACGGGATTGTCATGCTGCCGGACCAGCTTTTCTACAACACGGGCATCTTCACGTACATCTGGCTGCTGCGCAACGACAAACCCGCCAGCCACCAGGGCCGCGTGATGCTCATCGACGCCCGCCAGCAGTTTGAGAAGGAGCCGAAATCCTTCGGCAACAAACGCAACCGCATCACCGATGCGCATCGCGCGTGGATCGAAGAACGTTATAGCGAAGGCTGGGCCGAGGGCACCACCGACGAGCAGGTCAAGATTTTTCGGCGCGAAGACTTCGCCTACCACAAGGTCAGCGTCGTCTTCTGGCAGACCGATGAGCACGACCAGCCGGCCATCGTGACCGAGCCTTACCAGAAGACCTTCAGCGCCGCGAATCTGAAGAAGGAACAGGACTTCCACGCCAGCGAGCTGCGCTTCCGCGTTCGGCTGAAGGCGAGGGGTGAGGAAAAGACCGTCGAGTTCACCGTCAAAGCCAACGACAACGCCGCCAGGAAGTTCAGGGAAGCGCTGGCCGACGCCGACGAGACGCTCGCCGTCGACTGGACGCACCGGCACTACGTGCAGGACGACGAATACATCCCGCACGGCGAGGACATCGCGGCCTTCCTGAAGCGTGAAATTGCCAAGCCGATCATCCGCTGGGAGGAGACGAAGAAGAACGGCAAGACGATCCTCGGCTACGAAATCCTGCCGAACAAATATTTTTACCGCTACCAGCCGCCGACGCCAGCGAAAGATCTCCTGGCGGAGTTCTGGCGGCTGGAGAAAGAGGCGGAGACGATGCTCGCGGGACTCGCCCGATGACAACGCCCACCGACATCACCCTGGCGATCGGCGGCGACTATCGGCAGTTCATCGAGGAACTGAATTTCTTGAATAGCTTGTTCAAGAATTGCTGCCCGCAATCCCGTGGGGCCACCACGTCGAGATCCTCAAGAAGGTCAAAGCCCCCGCCGCGCGCCTCGGGTATCTGCGCGCCACCGCCCGTTTCGGCTGGTCGCGCAATGTGCTGCTCAATCAAATCAAGGCCAGCGCCTTCAAGCTCGCCGTGACCGAGAAGAAAGCGCACAACGTCGACCTCGCCCTGCCGGAGCAGGTGCCCCAAGGGGGCTTCGTCCTCCAGCCCAGGGTAGGCCCGTCTGCGGGCCTACCCTGGGTGCCCGCCGATGGCCAGCCCAACCCCAACGGGGTTGCGTCAGAAGGGATACGTCATGCCTCAATCGTTATCCGCCGTTTATCTCCATTTGGTGTTTTCCACCAAGGATCGCCAGCCGTTCTTGCAGGCTCCAGAAGTCCGGCAGGAAATGCACGCCTATCTCGGAGGTGTATCCAAATCATTGGATTGCCCGCCAGTCATTGTCGGAGGCGTCGAAGATCATGTGCATCTTCTCTGCCGGATGGCTCGCAGCGTCACACAATCCGATTGGGTGAAGGAAATAAAACGCGTCTCCAGCATCTGGATCAAACGACGCAACCCGGCGTTGGCAGCCTTTGCGTGGCAGGCGGGATTTGGCGTTTTTTCGGTGAGCACCTCGGCACTGGAACGTACCAGCCATTACATCGCCAGCCAAGAGGAGCATCACAAACAGCGAACCTTTCAGGACGAATATCGGACCCTTCTGCAAAAATACGGCGTCGCAGCGGACGAGCGTTACGTTTGGGATTGAGGACACAACCCCGTTGGGGTTGGGCGGCTTCGATCCATATTCCCAGGTTAGGCCGTCGTTCCTCCGGCCAACCCTGGGCTGGAGGATGGAATCCCGTTGGGATAATTCCGCCTACCGGCGTCGCCCCCTATGAATTGCAGGCGGACCTGCCTGGCGAATTGAAAGGGAAACTGCCGACTGCCAGGCAACTTGCTGATATGGTGCGGGTGGAAATGGAAGGCGGGAAATAGACCTATGGCTGCACCGCTCACAATAAACGGTCAAAAGACATTTCCAACGCCTTGGCAGGAACGGATTCTAAAGCGCGGCTTCGAGGTCGTGCTCGGGAAAATGCTTCAGCCGGAGCAAGGCAAGCCAGATGAGACGGAAGAGCCTTACGTCCGTTCTGCCAATGTCCAGTGGGAAGGTGTCGATGTCTCCGACATCAAGACGATGTGGTTTGCACCACGGGAAAAAAAGGAACTCCTTCTCCGGGTCGGCGACTTGCTTGTTAACGAGGGCGGTGATGTTGGGCGCTGCGCAATCTGGACTGGGGGACTTGATGAGTGTTATTTTCAGAATGCAGTCAATCGGGTTCGTCCTCGTCAGAATGCTTCCGCCCGCTTCCTCTACTATTGGCTCTACAACATCAAACACGCAGGGTTCATTGATGCCATTGTCAGCCGCACGACGATAGCCCACCTGACTGCGGAAAAGCTCGAAGCAATTCCTTGGGCTGATGCTCCACCAATGGAGCAACAGCGCATCGCGGCGTATCTGGATGCGAGTTGCGCGGCAATTGATGCGGCGGTGGCCGCCAAACGCCGCCAACTCGAAACCCTCGACGCTCTCCGCAAATCCATCATCCACGCCTTCTTCGCTGATCACAGTGGCGCAATTAGTGAGAGGGTCAAAGACGTAGCGGCGAAGATAACGAGCGGCGTCACACCAGATGGTGGCTCTGCTGGCTATCTCGACAGCGGCATCCCGCTGATACGAAGTCAAAACGTTCATTTCGACGGTCTCCGTCTCGATGATGTGGCCTGCATTTCGGCAGAAACCCATGCAAGGATGAATGGCAGCCAAGTGAAGCCGAGAGACGTGCTGCTCAATATCACCGGGGCTTCGATTGGTCGTTGCACGTTCGTGCCCGACGGATTCGGCGAAGGAAACGTCAACCAGCACGTCTGCGTCATTCGCCCTGGCCCGTGCGCCGACCACCGATTTCTTGCCGCCTTTCTTTCGTCGCCGATGGGCCAAGATCAGATCCTTTCGACCTTCACTGGTGCGTCGCGACAGGGGCTCAGCCACAGTGACCTTGGGCTCATTCGCATTCCGTTTCCAAAGGTCAGTGTGCAACGCGAGATTGTTGCCAAGATCGAGCACCATGATTTGAAACAGCGGAGTCTCTTTGGTTGCATCGAAATCCAAATCGCGACCCTCACTGCCTACCGCAAGTCCCTGATTCACGAATGCGTCACCGGCCAGCGGCGAATCACCGAGGCAGACATCAACCGGGTCGAAGGCCATGGCTAAGAAGAAGAAGGCTCCGGAGCTGACTTTTCAGCAGCACATCGCGGATTACCTGGTCCGCGAGCACGGCTATGCCGTGCTGGAGCAGTCCGAGATTACGGACAGCGAGCACTTCATCGCCGAAGACCAGCTCTGGGCCTTCCTCAAAGCCAGCCAGGCCGACACGCTGAAGAAGCTGGTCGACGATTACGGCACCGACGCGCGCGAGGAAGTCTTCAAGGCACTGCGCAACGAACTCGAGCACACACCGCTGTGGATGCTCTTCCGCCAGGGCTTGCCGGTACGCG
This sequence comes from Candidatus Accumulibacter aalborgensis, assembly GCF_900089955.1. Classification (GTDB taxonomy): domain Bacteria; phylum Pseudomonadota; class Gammaproteobacteria; order Burkholderiales; family Rhodocyclaceae; genus Accumulibacter; species Accumulibacter aalborgensis. The sequence goes on from NZ_FLQX01000117.1 coordinate 17,205, forward strand.
GGCTGGAGTTCCGTCTCTTCTATCCGAAGCCACGCTCCGCCGCGAGCGCCGCCGCCACCAAGTACGCCGAGAACCGCATCACCTTCCGACCGCACTTCTATTTCGGCGACGCGAACCACGAGATTGATTTTGTCCTCTACCTCAACGGCTTGCCCATCGTGGCGATGGAACTGAAGCACGAGGCCAATCAGAACGTGCATGACGCCGTGGCGCAATTCACCCAGCGCGACCACACACAGAATATTTTCCAGCATCCCTTCCTCTACCTCGCCGCCGACACCAGCGACGCGATGGCCGCCACCGACCCTCGCCGCGGGCAGAACTTCCGCTGGCACAACAGGGGGCTGACCAACACGCCGACGAATGCCGGCGAGTATCCCGTCGAGTTCCTTTATCGCGAGGTGCTGTCGCCTGAGCACTTGCTGGAGGCGCTTTCGTTCTTCCTCGTTCGCGTGCCCAAGCGGGAAGCCGAAGACGACAAACCGGCCCGGCCGGCCTCTACCCTCTTCCCGCGTTATCACCAAAGCCGCCTGGTGCGCCGGGTGGCGGAGGACATCACGGCCCACTTCGCGACGACGGGCGACATCGGTAAAAAGTATCTCGCCGACCATTCCGCCGGCAGCGGCAAGACGCTATCCATCTGCTGGCTGGCCGACCGGCTGCACAGCCTGTTCAAACCCGGCACCAACGAGAAGCTGGTGGACATCACCTTCATCCTCACCGATCGAAAATCGCTCGACACGAACATCCGCGAGGACATTGATCAGTTCACCCACCTTGCGGGTGTGGTCGGCATCGCGAAAAAAGCCGATGACCTGCCGCGCTTCCTCAGGGAACGGAAATCCATCATCGTCACCACGCAGCAGAAGTTTGCCTGGGTGCTGGAGGAGATTCAGCAGAACCCGGAATTGAAGACGTTGCGGGTGGCGTTCCTGATCGATGAAGCGCACCGCTCACAGGAAGGCCAGATGGGCGCGGCCATTCGCCTGCCGTTCCGCAAGGAGAGCGAACCAGACATTGAGGCACCCGAGGAGGATCTCGAAGAGCAGATCGCCAAGGTCATCCGCGAGCATGATCTGAATCAGTTGTTCGTCGCCTTCACCGCCACACCGGCACCGGTCACTGTGTCGATGTTCGGCAAGCCGTTCGACAGCTACACCGAAGCGGAGGCCATCGCCGAGGGCTACATCGTGGACGTCGCGGCGAGCATCATTTCGTACAAGACGCTCTACAATCTGCATTGCCCCATCGTCCCGACAGCGGAAGAGAACGACGGGGAGAAGCTCTACCCCAAGGGTGTCGTCTCAAGGGCGCTGCAGAACGTGGCGTTTCAGGACGACGGGCTGATCCAGTACAAGGCCGAGGTGATGCTGCGCATCTTCGAGAAAGACGTGCAGCCGCTCATCGGCGGACGCGCCAAGGCGATGATCGTCACTTCGTCGCGCGTGGCCGGGCTGCGCTATTTCAACATCATCAAGGAGAAACTCAAGGAGCGCGGCGCCGACTACAAGGTGCTCTTTGCCTTCTCGGATTTCGTCCACCCGCAGACCAACGCTGCGATCAGCGAACACGCCGTCAATGAGTTGCAGACGGGCGAGTTGATCGAAGACCGCTTCGAGGGCGACGACTACCGTATCATGGTGGTGGCCAACAAATTTCAGACCGGTTTCGACCAGCCCCTGCTTGCCGGCATGTTCCTCGACAAGCCAGTGCTGGAGCGCAACGCGGTGCAAACGGTCTCGCGGCTGAACCGCTGTCACTCCGGCAAAAAGGATGTGGTGGTCGTGGACTTCACCAACAACGCCAGACAAATCCTCAAAGCCTTCGCCAGGTATCGCAAGGGAACGCCGTTCGAGCCGGAGGAGCCGGACCAGGAAACCTGCCTGAAACTGCACGCGGAGATTCTCGCGGCGGGCGTCTTTACCCAGAAGGACGCCGGCGACCTGCTCACCCTGCTCAAGAGCGGGACCGACGCGCAGGTGCAATTCCAGGTGAATGCCCTGCGCACGCGCTTTCAGGCGAGGCTCACCGGTTGGGAAGAGCGCAAGGCGTTCGCCTACCTGCTCGCTCGCTTCGTGAAGGGCTTCCATTTCCTCGCCTGCTTTTTCACCTACCCGCCGGCGGTTCAGGAGTTCGCCACTTTCGCCGACTACGTCGGCCCGCAACTTGTCAAGGCCGGGACCGTTTCGGAACTGATGCAGCAGATTCGCGCTACCGTGGTCACCAGGGCGGCGGTGCAGTATCAGGGCGTGATGAACAGCGGCGGCCCGGTGAAGCTACAGCCCGGTACACGGAAAGGCGGCGCCGGCCCGGTGCCGGTGAAGTCGTCGGTGCAGGACATGATCGCGCAAATCCTTGCCGAACATCAAATCACCGACGACGAAGCGCTCTACATCCGAGAGGTGACCGAAGAGAAGATCGCCGATCCGGTCATCCGAGCCACCGTCCAGGCGCACCGCGGGAACGTGATCTATCTTGAAGGCCCGTACCACGGACAGGTCAACGGCGAGATCCAGACGACCTACAACTCCCGTGGACGCTATGAGGAACTCGCCGACCCGAAATACACCGACACTGGCGGTATCTTCGACATCATGGCGGTGACCGTCATCCAGACCCATTTATCCCTGGCTGCCTGAGGCCATGACTTTGCCGGACACCCCCAAGCCCTCAGTTTGGGCTGAGCACAGTCACTTGTGTTCGCCCTAACAGCTTCTTGAAATCGGCGTCGAAGGTGACCAGATGTTCGCCGAGTTGTATGACTGCCGCTGCGAGCCATGCGTCCGGGATGTCGTTGGCGGACAACTGCTCGCGGCGCGGCAATCAATACTGCCTAAGCGCTGGCGACTTCGACCAGGCAATCGTAAAACGTCGCTCCGCCCCCCATGTCCGTGAGCGCCTGGCTGGTCACCTGGTTGCAGTTGCGTCCGTCGGGCGACAGCTTGCGCCACCAGATCGAGGTGGCCATGGCGACGCCCGGTCGCACCCGGTCGGTGACCACGGCGCGGGCGTGAAATTCGCCGCGTCGGTTGAAGATGCGCACCGGGCTGGCGTCGACAATGCCGCGTGCCGAGGCGTCGGCTGGGTGAAGATGGACTGCGGGTGACCTTTCCTGCGCCAGAAAGCGCGGCGAGTTGGCAAAGCTGGTGTTCAGGAAGTTGCGCGCCGGCGGGGTGATCAGCGCCAGCGGGAACTCGGCCGCCAGCGGGCTTTGCCGCCACTCGCGCGGGGCGATGAAATCAGGAAGCGGGTCGAGGCCTTCACGAGCCAGCGATTGGCTGTAGAACTCGCACTTGCCGGAAGGCGTCGGGAAGCCGCCGTCGGCGAACGGTGCCGCGCCGCGCGGCAGGTTCAGGCGCGCGTGGCCGTCGGCCTTGAGCTGTTCCCAGGACAGGCCGGACAGACGCGGGTCGTCCCAGTCGAAGGCCTGGCGGCACAAATCGTCGTCACTGTCGGCAAAACACGCTTCCGTAAAGCCCATCCGTCGAGCCAGGCGGCGAAACAGTTCGGTGTTCGGCAGCGCCTCGCCAAGCGGATCGATGGCCGGCCGATTGACCTGCACAAACAGATGTCCGTACGACTTGTGGATGTCGAGCTGTTCCATGTGGCTGGGGGCCGGCAACACGATGTCTGCGTAGTCGGCGGTATCGGTCTGGAAAAGGTCGTGGACGACGGTGAACAGATCCTCGCGGGCGAAGCCGCGCACCACCTCGGCCGACTGCGGGGCGATTGCCACCGGGTTGCTGTTGTAGACGAACAGCGCCTTGATCGGCGGTTGCGCTTGCAGCAGGTCGCCGCCGATGGTGCTCATGTTGATCGTTCGCGGCGCCGGGCTGGGCATCAGGTCCGGTCGTTCGAGGGCGGCGGTGGCGACCGGATAGTTGCCTGAGGTCGACAGCAGGACGCCGCCGGCAGGGTGCCGCCAGGCGCCGATCAGCGCCGGCAGGCAGGCGACCGTGCGCAAGGCCATACCGCCGCCGGCGGTACGGTTGATGCCGTAGTTGGTGCGGATCGCTGCCGGGCGAGTCGTGCCGTAGTCGTGCGCCAGGTTCTCCACTTCGGCTTCACTGATGCCGCAGATCGCCGCCACCCGCGCCGGCGAGTATTGCCGGGCGCGTTCGCTGAGGGCGTCGAAGCCCAGCGTGTGGCGGGCGATGTAATCATGATCGACGAGCGCGTCGCGGATCAGCACGTGCATCAGCCCGAGCGTCAGCGCGCTGTCGGTACCTGGCAGTAGAGCGATGTGCTGGTCGCACTTGTCGGCGGTTGCCGTGCGGCAGGGATCGATGGCGATCAGGCGCGCGCCGCGCCTCTTCGCCTCTTGCGCCAGCCGCCAGAAGTGCAGGTTGGAGACGACGCTGTTCGTTCCCCACAGGATGATCAGCCGTGAATCGACGACATTCTCGGCGTCGAAACCGATGCTGCCGCCGATCGTTGCCCGGTAGCCCATCGCGCCGGCGGTGGAGCAGATCGTCCGGTCGAGTTGTGCGGCGCCGAGACGGTGGAAGAAACGACGGTCCATCGAGCCGTAGCCGAGCAGGCCGGAGTTGCCGGCGTAGCTGTAGGGCACGATCGCTTCGGCGCCATCTTCGGCGGCGATGCGGTGGAAGCGCTCGGCAATCGTCGCCAGAGCCTCGTCCCAGGAGATGCGCTCGAAGCTCACGCCCGGGCCTTTGGCGCCGACGCGACGCAGCGGGTAGAGCAGGCGGTCGCGGTGATAGATGCGCTCGGGGTAGAAAGCGACCTTGGTGCATAGCACGCCGGCAGTTGGCGGGTGATCGGAGGCGCCGGCGACCTTGATCACGCGGCCGTCGCTGACGGTCACTTCGAGGGCGCAGGTATCCGGGCAGTCGTGTGGGCAGGCGCCGCGCACGATAGTCCTGGCGGCCGGTGTCGAGGCAGGTGTGGTCATGGCGTGTCCCGAGCTGGTGTGGATGGCGAGAAGATAGCAGTTTACCTGCTCTTCCGGTGCTCTTCGCTGCTCAGTGAACGCTCTGCAGGGCGCGTATAATCATGTTTTTGTTCGCGCGAGATCCGCGGAAACCTGTTTTTTCTTTGGGAGTAGGCCAGATGGCTTTGTACGAATCCGAGCACACCAAGTTCATGCGCGAGATGATGGGTCAGCACCCGGAATGGCTTGAGGACCAGCGCCGGGGCCGGGCAATCTGGTGGGACAGGAAGGTCGATCTGAACGAGCAGAAGGCACGCCGGGAATCGACTGAAGCACATCGTTCGTATCCCTACGATGTGAATTTCGAACAGCAGTAAGCGAGCGGCGGTTTGCTCGACGGCCGGGCGTTTCTTCGTTCCTCGCCCTGCCGCCTTCTTTTATGAAAGTCGCGCGGGCTTGGGCGGGGCCGAAGACTTTGGCTCCGCTTGACTTGGCGCGTTGCCTGTTTCCCCGGCCCCTGAAGGCTTTGTCTAGTTGTTCAACGGCTTGACGACCCGCTTGACGGCCGGGTCGTCGGGGTGGGGATGAATCGTGAATCCGAGTCTGGTCATCAGATTGAACATCTTGGTGTTCATCGACAGCACGTCGCCGACAACCGTCCGATAGCCCTTGACGCGCGCGCAGTCGATCAGTGCGCTCATCAGCTTGCGGCCGACGCCATGCTTTTGCCAGTCATCAGCAATGGCCAGGGCAAACTCGACCGACTCCCCGTCCGGGTTGGCGACATAGCGTGCGACACCAATCTGGATTTCCTTTCCTTCCTCATCGAGAAGTGTCGCCACCAGAGCCATTTCGCGGTCGTAGTCGATCTGGGTGAAGCGTACCAGCATGGCTTGCGTCAGTTCGCGGATGGTATCCATGAAGCGGTAATACCTGCTTTCGTCGGACATCCCGTGGACGAAAGCCTTTTCACGCTCGGCGTCTTCCGGGCGGATCGGGCGGATGGTCACCACTCGACCATCAGGCAGTTCCCAGTCCTGAATCAGATGAACCGGGTAGGGGTGGATGGCCATGTGAGAATACCGATCGCCCGACGCAGCCGCATGATCGATCACGATGCGAGCGTCGGCTGCGATGGCGCCGTTCTCGTCGACGATCAGCGGATTCAGATCGAGTTCCTGCAGCCAGGGCAGTTCGCAGATCATTTGCGAAACGTGCAGCAGCACTTCTTCGAGCGCTTCCAGGTTGACTGGTGGCATGTTGCGAAACTCGCCGAGCAGTTTCGAGGCGCGCGTCGAAGCAATCAGGTCGCGCGCCAGAAAGCGGTTCAGCGGCGGCAGGGCGACGGCCCGGTCGCTGAACACTTCGACCTCGGTGCCACCAGCGCCGAAAGTGATGATCGGGCCAAAAACACGATCCCGGGTGACGCCGATCATCAACTCGCGGCCGTTCGGGCGCGCCAGGTAAGGCTCGATCGACAGGCCATTGATGCGTGCGGTCGGGTGCCGTTTCTTGACCGTCTCTATGATGTCGTGATACGCGTTGCGGACCGACGGAGCATTGGTGATGTTCAGCCGCACGCCGCCTACGTCGCTCTTGTGGATGATGTCGGGCGAGTCGATTTTCATGGCGATCGGAAAACCGATCTGTTCCGCCAGCAATAGCGCCTCGGTTGGCGTGTGCGCGACCATGGTTTGCGCGACCGGAATGCGGAAGGCGCGCAGGATGGCCTTTGATTCCATTTCGGAGAGGATCTTGCGGCGTTCCTGCAATACGGCCTCGATCAACATCTTGGCGCCTTCGGTTTCCGGGCGCGCATGCTTGGACAAGGGTGCCGGTGTCTGCAGGAGGAGTTTCTGGTTCCAGTAATAAGTGGAGATATGAAAGTAGAGTTCGATCGCCGTTTCCGGCATGCGGAAAGCGGGAATGCCGGACGCTTCCATCAGCGCGCGGGCCTCATGGACCTGTTCCTCGCCCATCCAGCAGGCGAGAATCGGCTTGGCGGTCAGGAGATCGACTTCGATCACCGCCTTGGCGACTTCCATCGGTTGCGTCATGGCCTGTGGCGAAAGCATGACCAGTACGCCGTCGACTTCCGGGTCTTCGGCGACGGCAAGAATCGCGTCGTGATAGCGTTTCGGCGTCGCATCACCCTCGATGTCCACCGGATTGCGTTGTGACCAGGTTGGCGGCATCGCGGCGTTGAGCGTCTGGATGGTGCTGGCCGACAACTCAGCCAGTGGAATGTCGAGATCGCCTGCGCGGTCGGCGGCCATTGCGCCCGGTCCGCCACCATTGGTGATGATCGCCAGCCGTTTCCCTTGCGGGCGGAACTTCGAGGCCAGCGCCTTGGCGGCGTAAAACAACTGACCGATGTTCTTGACGCGGACGACACCGGCCCGGCGGACGGCGGCCTCGAAAACGATATCGGAACCGGCAGCCATTCCCGAGTGCGTTTCGACGGCCGCCAGTCCACCCGCGTGGCGGCCGGCCTTGAGCAGGACGATCGGCTTGATGCGCGCGGCCGAGCGCAGCGCGCTCATGAAACGGCGGGCATCACGGATGCCTTCGACGTAGAGCAGAATGTAGTGGGTGAGGTTGTCGTAAATCAGGTAATCGAGGATCTCGCCGAAATCGACATCCGCAGTGCCGCCCAGCGAGATGACGCTGGAAAAGCCGATGCGGTTGCTGGTCGCCCAGTCGAGAACGGCTGAGCAGATCGCCCCTGATTGCGACACCAGCGCCAGATTGCCGACGTGGGCATGGACGTGGGCAAAGGTAGCGTTCAGGCCGAGGGTTGGGCGAATGATTCCCAGACAGTTCGGGCCCAGGAGGCGGACACCGTAACTGCGAGCAATTTCCATCATCTTGCGTTCGAGTGCGGCCCCCGAGTGGCCCGCTTCGGCAAAACCGGAGGTGATCACGATGGCGTTCTTGACGCCGCTGCGTCCGCATTGCTCGATGATTTTGGGGACCGTCTGTGGTCGCGTGACGACGACGGCCATTTCAACGCGGGCACTGATCTCTTCGATCGACTTGTACGCCTGCACGCCCTGGATCGTGTCGTGCGCGGTATTGATCGGATAGAGGCGTCCTTTGTAGCCCGAATCGAGAATGTTTTTGAAGAGGACATTGCCGACCGAGTTCTCGCGGTCGGAAGCGCCGATGACGGCGACTGACTTGGGTTCAAACAGAGTGGTGAGGTAGTGATGTTCTAACATGATGAGTGTCACCTCTTGTGTGCGAGGTGCGGGGCAGGTGGATGTTGCACCGCATCAATTTACCACAGATGGTCCAGAAAGTCTCTTCAAGGGAAGGCGCCAATGACCCTTGCGGAAAGTACCGTCCGAGGCGCACTGCCCGCTGCCGGCGCTTACCCGGTCGCTGTCGAACAGCCGGCGGCGAGAACGCTGTCGATCCGGATATCGGATTGCAGGGTGCGGTACATCGGGCATTTCTTGGCGATCGCCAGTAGCCCGCTACGCTGTTCGGCGGTCAGATCGCCTTCCAGGGTGATCGTCCGCGAGATTCGATCGACCTTGCCGTGTCCCTCCATTTCGATCCTGTCGTGCGCCAACTCGACGCTGACCCCGGTGAGCGGGAGCTTTTTCCGCTCGGCGTACATGCGCAGGGTGATCGAAGTACAGGCTCCGAGGCTGGCAAGCAGAAAGTCGAAGGGCGCCGGGCCGGCATCGGCGCCGCCCATCGCGACCGGCTCATCGGCCACTAGACGGTGCCGGCCAACCTGAATGGCTTGCTGGTACGGTCCCCGCCCGTTCTCGCTGACGATGACGGGTTGATGATGCTTGTCTTGTGCCATGAACTGATCTCCAGACGATCCGCGCATCATAAAGGAAGGACGGCAGCACAGGACAACTTCTTTTCAGAATGATCAGCGAGAGCAAACCCGGCGCGCGACCGCTTCAATTCCGGCCGGCGTCAGGTCGTCGGTGACCTGGTTTTGCGGCGACTCGAATCCGGCGTAGTTGCGACTCTGCGAGCGGCTGTAGAGCGGGTCATAGTGCTGTTCGAGCAGTTCAGTCACCAGTGGGCGCCACTGGCCGGCGAGTGCATAGTCTCGCCAGCGCAGGAACGTTTCGCTGCTGTGCAGACCGTGCAGTGGCTGCAGGCAGGTGTTGAGCCACTCGGGCGCGGCCAGGAAATAGTCGTAATCGCGCAGCAGGAAATCGACCCGCGCGCCGAAAGACGCTTCAATGTTCACGCATTCGCCGGCGCGCATGGTTTCGATCAGCGCCGTCGGCAGGTGCAAGGACCCGATCTTGCGGCTTTCCGCTTCGACATACACCGGACGCTGGCGGTCGAAGCCGTACACTGCGGTCAGCAAACGGGACTCGAACATCTTCTGGGATGGCTGCGGCGAGTGCGGCAGGACGCCGAGCACGGAACCCTTGTGGCAGGCGATCTCCTCGAGGTCGAGGATCTGTTCTCCGAGCTTCCCGATGGCCTGCAGGATGCGGCTCTTGCCACTGCCGGTCGCCCCGCAGATGACCTTGAGCCGCAATTGCCGGGGCTCTTCCGACAGACTCTCGATGACCAGCCGGCGATACGTCCGGTAGCCTCCCTCGAGCTGCTGGGCATCCCAGCCGATGCGCCGGAAGACGTAGGTCATCGAGCCGCTGCGCTGGCCGCCGCGCCAGCAGACGATCAGAGGTTGCCAGTGCTTCGGGCGATCGAGAAACCTGGCCTGCAGATGTTTGGCAATGTTTTCGGCCACGTGCGCCGCACCGACCTTCTTTGCGGCAAAGGGCGAGACCTGTTTGTAGAGGGTGCCGACTTCAATCCGTTGCTGGTCGTCGAGCACCGGGCAGTTGATCGACCCTGGAATGTGGTCGTCGGCAAACTCGGCCGGCGAGCGAACGTCGATGATCTCGTCGAAGGAAGAAAGCTCGTTGATCCGCTCGACGGTCGCGATGTCATGTTTCATGCCCGGCAAGCCCCTTGGTCAACAGTTCATCATTTTAGCAGCGGGGCAAGCCCATGCCAGACATTGTCGAGCAGTAGCGGCTGCGCTTCGGCCGTCGGATGCAGATTGTCGGCCTGAAACAATTGCCTCTGCGTGGCCACGCCTTCGAGGAGAAAATCGACCAGCGCTGCTTTACTGGTCCTGGCCACTTCGCCGAAGGCCTGCTGGAACTGCACCGCGTAGGCGCCATAGTTGGGCGGTATGCGCTGGCCGACGATCAGCACCTGCGCCTTGTTGTGCTGGGCGTTGGCGACGATGGTCATCAGGTTGTCGCGCATCTGCGCCACCGGCAGACCGCGCAGGCCGTCGTTGGCGCCCAGGGCGACGATGACCACCTGTGGTGTGTACCTGGCCAGCGCCGCGTCGATGCGCGCGCGGCCGCCGCTGGTCGTTTCTCCCGAGATGCTGGCATTGACGACGCTATAATCGAGCTTCTTGTCGTGCAGGCGTTTGGCCAGCAAGGCTGGCCAGGCGGTATCCTGACGAATGCCGTAGCCCGCTGAAAGCGAATCGCCGAAGACCAGTATGGTCTTTGCCGCCTGTGCCGCTGGGGCGAGCAGTATCAGTCCGGCGAGCAGCAGGCAGCTATGGTTGGGAAAACGGAGCATGGTTCGAGACGCATCGTGGGTGGTTGAAGTTCGTGATCTGGCCAAACGCGTGGATAACGGCGGCGAGTCGTTGACCATTCTGCACGAGATTTCGTTCGCCGTCGCGGCCGCTGAGACGGTGGCCATCGTTGGCGCTTCCGGCTCCGGCAAGTCGACGCTGCTCGGTCTGCTGGCTGGCCTCGACTTGCCGAGCAGCGGTTCGGTGGCGCTGGTCGGCGAGGATCTCGGTTCTCTCGATGAGGATGCTCGTGCCGTCCTGCGCGGGCGCCTGCTGGGTTTTGTCTTCCAGAGCTTCCAGTTGCTGCCGTCGCTGACGGCGATCGAAAATGTCATGTTGCCGCTTGAGCTTGCCGGCACGGCCAATGCCCGTAGCCAGGCCGACTACTGGTTGCAGCGCGTTGGGCTGGCGCATCGTCTGCGACATTACCCGAAACATCTCTCCGGCGGCGAGCAACAGCGCGTCGCGCTGGCGCGGGCCTTCGCTCCCGGTCCGCGACTGGTGCTGGCCGACGAGCCAACCGGTAATCTCGATGCGGCAACCGGGCATCAGGTCATCGAGTTGATGTTTGCGATCAACGCCGAGCGTGGGACGACGTTGATTCTGGTCACCCACGACGAGGAGATCGCGGCTCGCTGCGACCGTCGGATGCGCATGCACGCCGGGGAGCTGGAAGAGATCATCTGAGACGACAGGCCGAGCCACGTAGCCACGTAGGGTGCAATAAGCGAAGCGCAGTGCACCATGGCATGGCACCGCAGGTGTCCGGCGCAATGCCCTTTGCTTATTGCGCCCTACGCCAGTCGAGCAGGATGCCCCTGGCGGCGGCGACGCCACTGCGGACGGCGGCTTCGAGCGTGGCCGGATATTCGGCGCAAACGTAATCCCCCGCCAGCCACAAGCCGGCACGCGCTGTTCTGGCGGCCGGGCGCGGCAGGCTGGGGCGGCAGGAAAAGGTCGCGCGCCGCTCGCGGATCACCTGATGCCAGACGAGCGGCGGCAGTCGCGTGCGCAGCGCCGCGGCGAGTTCTTCCTGTAGTCCTGCGACCAGCGTCTGATTGTCGAGTCTCTCCCAGGCGCCGCGTCCACTGAGAACGAAAGCCAGCACCCCCGCCGTCCCGCACAGCGCGCCGCGATCGAAAACCCACTGGCCGAGTGGCTCGCTGCCGTGCGCAGCCAGGCCGAGCATCGGGAATGGCAGGCGTACCTGCGGTGGGTAGCCGCAATAGACCGTGCCGATCGGCTCGAAGTGGTATTCCGCCAATAGCCGTGCGCCAGCCATGGTTGCCTCGTCCCGGGCGAGCCATGTCGCCGCGTGTTGCGGGGCGACAGCGAGGACAGCCGCGTCAAAATGCTCGCCCGCCACCGTGAACCCGCCGTCGATGGCGTCCACTCGCGTCGACAGGCGGATTTCACCGCCACCTGCGCTGATGAAGTCCGCCGCGGCTGCCGGGAACAGCCGGTCGAGGTCGGCCGCCGGCAACAGCAGGTCGGTTGCCGCGCGCTCACCGCCCAGGCTGTCGCGCAGCGTATGGGCGAAAATCTGCGCCGAGGCCTGGTCGGGAGCGGTATTGAGCGCCGCCAGACAAAGCGGTTGCCACAGATAGCGGCGCAGAGTCCCGTGCTGACCATGGCGATCGAGCAGGGTCGCCACGGTGCAGTCTTCGTTGAGCCGATACCCGGTGCCCTGAAGAATGCGCATGAAACGTGCTGCACTGAGTTTCTCGGCCAGGCTGGCGCCGCGGCTGGCGAGCAGGCCAGCCGCCAGGTGCCAGGGGGCCGGCAGGCGCGGTAGCCGCAGCCGGAACGGCGCCGGCTGGCCGCCAGGGAAACAGATCTCGAGGGGCAGGCGCCTGAGTAGCCGATCGGGGTCGGCACCGACTTCCTTCATCAGGCGCAGCGTTTCGCGATAGGCGCCGACGAGGATGTGTTGGCCGTTGTCCAGTCGGCGTCCCTGGGCATCGACGCTGCGCGCCCGGCCACCGAGCTGTTTCGCCGCCTCGAAGACGGTGACCCGGACTCCCGCCCTTGACAGTTCGACAGCCGCAGACAGGCCTGCCCAGCCGCCGCCGACGATGGCTACTCTCATCCACGGACCCAGGTCCGCCAGGCGATCCACAACTTGCGTATCGGGGTCAGTGAAGTGCGTTGGGTGAGCACCTGGCAGCCATCGCGCTTGATCTCGTCGAGCAGTGTCCGGTAGATCGCCGCCATCACCAGTCCGGGACGTTGTGCGCGGCGGTCGATGGCCGGCAGTTGGTCGATCGCCTGCGCGTAATAGCTTTCGGCGCGTTCGATCTGAAACTCCATCAAGCGGCGGAAATCATCACTATGACGGGCGTTGAGAATGTCGGCGGCGGGCACTCCGAAGTGCTGCAGCTCGTCGATCGGCAGGTAGATACGGCCCATGCGCGCGTCTTCGCCGACGTCACGAATGATGTTCGTGAGCTGGAAAGCGAAGCCGAGATCGTGGGCGTACTTTTGCGTCTTGCGGTCCTGGTAGCCGAAGATCCGGGCGGCCAGCAGACCGACGACGCCGGCGACGCGGTAGCAATAGAGCGACAGCGCCTTGAAGTCCAGGTAGCGTGATTGCTGCAGATCCATCTCCATGCCGTCGATGATTTCCTGCAACTGTTCACCGGGCAGAGAGAATTCGGCGCTTGCCGATTGCAGCGCCTGAGTCACCGGGTGTTGCGCCTGGCCGGCGTCGAGGCCCGCCAACTCCTGCCGCCACCACGCCAGTTTGCTAGCGGCAACCTGCAGATCCTGGCACTCATCGACGACATCGTCGACTTCCCGGCAGAAAGCATACAGCGCTGTGATGGCCCGCCGCTGAGGCTGCGGCAGGAAGAGAAAACTGTAGTAAAAACTGGAGCCACTACGGGCAGTCTTCTGTTGGCAGTATTCGTCGGGCGTCATTCTCGATCTCGGGATGTCCACAGGGCGGCAATTCTGGCATGACTTACATGAACAGGGCGCGTTTTCCGAGGCGCAGCCAGTCGCCCGGCCCCAGTACCGGGCGGCGCTGGAAGACGTCGCCGCGCACCTGGCGAATTCGCTCCAGGATGCGCAGACCGCCTTGCACGGTCAGTCGTATCTCCCAGCCCATGCGGCCCGGCAGTTGATGAACCAGCGGCGCACCTTCATTCATCAGGCGGCGCGTCCGCTCGGTCTCGAAATCGAGCAGCGCGGCCCATTCGGGACTCCAGCGTCCGGCAGCGATCTGCGCTTCCGCAACGCCGAACCGTTCGAGGTCGGCCCGGGGCAGATAGACACGGCCCTTTTGCCAGTCGATGGCGATGTCCTGCCAGAAATTGACGAGTTGCAGGGCGCTGCAGATACAGTCCGAGTGGTGCAGGTTTTGGTTGCCGGTGCGTCCGACCAGATGCAACAGCAGGCGGCCGACCGGATTGGCCGAGCGCCGGCTATAGTCGAGCAATTCCGCGTAGTCGGCGTAGCGCTTCCTGACCACATCCTGGGCAAAGGCATCGAGGAGGTCGCGGAAAAGTGGCAAGGGCAAATGCCACTGGGCAATGATCGTCGCCAGATCCTGAAACGCCGGGCCCAGCGGGTTCTCGCCACGTTCGATACGTTCGAGTTCGTCGCGGTAGTCAGCCAGGCCTTGCAGGCGAACAGCGTCAGAAGCGTCGCCTTCATCGGCGATATCGTCGGCACCACGGGCGAAGCGATAGATGACCTCGATCGGTCGGCGCAGGCGCGGGGGAAGCAGCAGCGAGGCAACGGGAAAATTTTCGGCGTGGTTGACAGGCATCTGGGCGTAAATGGGTGATGCCGGTGGCGCTGCAGTGTCGGGTATATGCTGGAGAAGCTGACAGTATACGGCGGTCGCGGTTAAAATGCCGTACTGGCGCGAGAGCAGGGGATGGGTCGGTCGCTGTCAACCCCGTGTGGTCGCGCCTGGTAGCCAGCATCAGGCCAGCAGCACGATGGACATTGCCCAGGTGGCGAAATTGGTAGACGCAGCAGGTTTAGGTCCTGCCGCCGCAAGGTGTGGGGGTTCGATTCCCTTCCTGGGCACCAGAAATAGCAGTCCAAGGCAGTCCAAGCTTCTCGTAGGCATGCGGTACATTTACATGAACATGAACCCCTGTTCACAGTTCCAGGCGGCGCTCGCTGTCGCGGCTCGGCTCCCACGCGGGTTTTGACAACCGATTGCCGCGCGTGTGGCAAAAAACCAACAATTACTTTGTCACAATCAACGAAAGCGCACGGGGTGCTTGCTCCGGCCAGCGCCGTTTGCCAGAATCACTCCAACTTCTCGTTGTTTTCGAGAGGTCCAGTTTGGTGAAGCAGCAGATGGCTTCATCGATCTCAAACCTAGAGGAGATTCACAATGCAAAAGAAACTGATCGCACTGGCAGTTGCCAGCCTGGCCTCGGGCGCTGCTTTTGCCCAGACCAACGTCACGATGTACGGTATCGCCGATGTCGGCTATATCTATAGTTCGGGTGACGCTTACCGGGGGCCTAACGGCAACATCTCGAGCGGTAGCAACGCGTTCAGCGGTCTCCAGTCCGGCATCCTGAGCGGTTCGCGGCTGGGTTTCCGCGGTGAGGAAGCGCTGGGCAATGGCCTGAAGGCCGTGTTCACGCTCGAGTACTCGCTCAACCTTGACAACAACACCGGCGTTGGCTCCGGCACCGGCGGTCTGTATGCCCGTCAACAGTTCGTCGGTCTCTCCAGTGCCACGCTGGGTACCGTCGCCCTCGGTCGTCAGTATTCCCCCGGCTATATAGCCACAGTCAACAATGACCCGTTGGGCGGTGCTCTGGTCGAGTCGCAGTCCTACCTGAGTGCTCAGGCAAAGATGACCATCACCCCGAACAGCGCCGCGCGCTGGAATAATGCCATCACCTACACCTCCCCGAACTGGAGCGGTTTCAGTGCCAAGGGCATCTACGCGTTCGGCGAAACGGCAGCCGCCAATGGCTCGTACAACGACAAGCTCACGGACATCAACGCGAACCAGATGTTCGGTCTCGGTTTCAACTATGCCAACGGCCCGCTGAACGTCGACCTCGTCTACCAGTCGCGTATGAATGTCGTCAATGCGGACAAGAGCCTGGTCACCGGCAACTACCCCCCTGGCACCGATAACGACATCAATGAGTATTACGTCGGCGCCAGCTACGACTTCAAGATGGTGAAGATCATGGGTAGCTACCAGAAGCAGAACGACAAGAACTGGACAAACTTCGACAGCAACCTCTGGTCGCTCGGCGCGGTCATCCCGGTCCTGTCGGCCAGCAACATCCACCTGGCTTACGCTCAGCTCAACATGGATCAGAATAGCTGTGGTCTGCTGGGAACAGGGAATGGAAATGTCTGTGGGCTGACCGGCTCGACCAATTCCGCGACTCTCGCCTGGACGACGGCACTGTCGAAGCGCACCACTTTGTACGCCGGTTATGTCTGGAACGACAACGACAAGAAGAGCATCACGCCCACCACCGGTGGACTTGGTTCCAGCGCCGGTCCCGTGGCTGGTATCGGTGCCCTTGGTCAGACCAACAATACGCTGCTGGCCGGTATTCGTCACACCTTCTAATCCGGCTTCGGTCGCTTAGCTCAAACGGGCGCTTCGGCGCCCGTTTTTTTTAGCCATGCCGGTCGGAAGACGCGACACGCGCGCCCATGTGGCGGAGTTTGTCGGGGGCCAGAGTGTGGCTGTGGCATATGTGCAACAAACCATCCCCGCGTGCTTGAATGCTGCTCAGGAGGCTTGTCCCGGTCAGCGCTGTCTGCGAGAATTCAGCCATACACCGGGCTTACTGCTTTCCTGGCGGGCCGTTCGGCGAAACGATTCTTACGCTTTACGTTTTCAACCTACAGGGGATGATCGACATGAAAAGAAAGCTTATTGCGCTGGCAGTGGCCAGCCTGGCTTCGGGTGCTGCGCTAGCCCAGACCAACGTGACGATGTACGGTGTGGTCGATGCCGGCTACGTTTACAGCTCGGGTAGCGCGGGCAGCGTCCCGCCGATCTACAGCGCGACTGGCGTCTTGCTCAATCCTGCCACGGCTGGCCTCAAAATTCCCGGTACGAACAAGTTCAGCGGCCTCGCGTCGGGGATCAACTCCGGCAACCGTTTCGGCGTCAAGGGAGAAGAAGCCCTGGGCAACGGTCTCAAGGCGGTGTTCACACTTGAATATGGTCTGAACATAGACAACAACAGCGGTCTCGGCAATACCGGCGGCCTCAATGCCCGTCAGCAATTCGTCGGCCTGGCAAGCAATTACGGTACCGTCGCGCTCGGTCGTCAATATGCTCCCGGTTTTGACGCCACGGCCAACAACGATGCGCTCGAGTCGACAGACATGAGTATCCAGTCGAGCTTCAGCGCCTATGCAGGCGACACGATCACGCCGAACAGCGGTGCTCGCTTCAATAACGCGGTCACCTACACGAGCAACAACTACTCGGGCGTGACCGTCAAGGCGATCTACGGTTTTGGCGAGAGCAATCTTGGCGGCACCTATAACGACAAGATCAACAGCATTGCCGACAACGGCAAAGTCGGTTTCGGCGTCAACTACGCCAACGGTCCGATCAATCTCGATGCCGTGTATCAGTCTCGCCTCAATGCCGTCGTGGCGGACCCGTTCAATGCTGCCCTCAAAGCCCCTGGTAGTGGCAAGAGCATCAACGAATGGTACCTCGGCGGTAGCTATGACTTCAAGGTCGTGAAGCTTTACGCCAGCTACCAGGCTCTCGACAATAACAACAAGCTGGTCTATAACGGCATTGAGGACAACCAGTTGTGGACACTCGGGGTGACGGCGCCGATTGGCGCTGGCACACTTGGCCTGAGCTACGGCAAGCTGCAGATCGACAGAAGAAATGTCAGCGATGGCGATAGCTGGGGCTGGGGAACGATGTACAGCTATCCGCTCTCGAAGCGCACCGCGGTGTACGCTGCCTACACCTACATCAACAATGACAGTCACTCTCTGCCTCTCAATACGCAGAGTGCGGGTGATATCGGCCAAATCGGTGCCGTGGGCGAGAGCAACTACACCTTGGGTGCCGGAATTCGCCACAGCTTCTGACCCCGGTTCGTTCGCTTGGCAGAAAAACGGGCGCCTCGGCGCCCGTTTTTGCTTATAGTATTTGTACCCGGCGCCGCGATTCTGTATAATCTTGGCCTTTCGATCCAATCAGCAGCTTTTCATAGGGAAAAACATCCATGGCCAATAGCGCACAAGCGCGCAAGCGTGCTCGCCAAGCCGTCAAGCAACGCGCCCACAACGCCAGCCTGCGCTCCACTCTGCGCACCGCCGTCAAGCGCGTGCAGAAGGCCATCGTGGCGGGCGACAAGGCTGCCGCGCAGAGCATCTTCCAGGAGTCGGTAGCGGTGATCGACCGCATCGCCGACAAGAAGATCATTCACAAGAACAAGGCCTCGCGCCACAAGAGCCGACTCTCGGCTCACATCAAGGGCCTCGCTGCCTAGAGCCCTTGTGTAACCATGGTGGAGCAAAAGCGGCGCCTCCGAGCGCCGCTTTTGCGTCCAAGCGCTCAGCTCAAGCTGAGCTTCGGGATTTCTGCCCTGCACCCAGTCGCCCAGTCGTAGCCAGTGCCAGCCCGCACGGCCGCACGACCCCTTGCCGATACAAGGTATAATCCTGGACCAGGAGACAATATTAGATCGTGCTAATATTATCATTGTGACGGGGAATGCTATGGCTGCGGTGGTGGATATCAACATGGACATGGAACAGGCTCGCTTCAACATGATCGAGCAACAGATCCGCCCTTGGGAGGTGCTCGATCCCGAGGTGCTGGGGGTTCTTGCGCTGGTCAGACGGGAAGACTTTGTTCCGGCGGCGCACCGCGCACTGGCCTTTGCCGACCTGGAACTGCCGATTGGCCAGGGCCAGACGATGCTTGCGCCGAGAGTCGAGGCCCGTATGCTGCAGGAAGCGGGTGTCAGAAGCACCGACGTCGTTCTCGAAGTCGGCACCGGCAGCGGCCATATGGCCGCCCTTCTGGCGTCGCAGGCCGAGTACGTCCATACGGTCGAGATCGATCCGCTGCTTGCGGAAACCGCCCGGCGCAACCTGCGGCAGGCGGGAGTGACCAACGTCAGCGTCGAAACTGGCGATGCTTCACGCGGTTGGTCGGGGCCGGCACCCTACGACGTGATGGTCATCTCGGGCGCGCTGCCGGAACTGCCCGAAGCGTTCCGACAGCAACTGAAGGTGGGAGGTCGGCTCGTCGCGTTCATCGGTTCGCCGCCGGTGATCGAAGCGCAGTTGATTACGCGCACCGCCGACCAGGCCTTCAATACCATCAACCTTTTTGAAACCGTGGTCGCTCCGCTGCGCACGACGCAGCCGCGCCAGAGTTTTGTCTTCTGACGCCCGCCGGGCGATCAATGACCCAGGTCGCGGACTGACAGCGAGTTAGCGTGATGCCTCTGAAACGTGCCGGTTGGTCGAGCTTTGCGCTGGCCGCCCTTTTCTCCGCGGGCACTGCCGCCGCTGCCGACCTGGTGCAGGTCTATGGCGAGGCTTTGGCCTACGACGCGCAGTATGCGGCTGCTCGGGCCACCGCCGAAGCCGGACGAGAGAAGCAGCCGCAGGCGCTGGCCGGCTTGCTGCCAACCGTTGCCGCAACAGGTGGCACCTTCTGGAACGACGCCACCTACCGGAACCGGATCGGTGACGCCACGGAGACCATCGAGAGCAAGTTCAACAGCAACAGCTACGGCGTCAACCTGACGCAACCGCTGTTCCGCTGGCAGAATTTCGTGCAGTACAACCAGTCCAAGCTGCTGGTCATGCAGACCGAGGCCAACTTCGCACAGGCGGGACAAGACCTGATCGTCCGCGTCGCTCAGGCCTATTTCGACGTGCTCTTCGCCATCCATAACCTGCGCGCCGTGCAGGCCAACAAGATGGCCATCGCGCGGCAGCTCGAGCAGGCGAAAAAGAACTTCGAGGTCGGCACTGCGACGATCACCGATACCTATGAATCGCAGTCGCGCTTCGACCTGGCGACGGCGCAGGAGATCGCTGCCGATAACGAGCTTGAAGTGAAACGGTACGCGCTGCGCGTGCTGGTCGGCAAGGACCCTGGCGAGCTCAATCGGCTCAAGCCGAAAACGGTCATGGTACCACCGCAACCGGCCAGCATGGAACCATGGGTCGAGGCGGCCGAGCGCGACAGTTTTGTCGTTCAGGCGCAACAGGCGGCCGCCGAGGCGGCCAGCAAGGCAGTCGACATTAGTCGCGCCGGTCATTATCCGACGGTTGACGTGGTCGCCAATTACGGCAAGAACCAGGGTCCCGGCCAGTTTGGTATCGGCGAACTCGATACGACGACGCGCCAGGTCGGGTTACAGCTCAACATCCCGATTTTCCAGGGGGGTGCCGTCAACTCGAGAACTCGCGAAGCAGCCGCCAAGAGGGATGCGGAGCGAGCCGCACTGGACAGCGCAAAGCGCAATTCGGCGCTTGGCGCGCGCCAGTCCTACCTCAGTGTGGTCAATGGCGTTGCCCAGGTACGCGCGCTCGAAGCCGCGCTGGTGTCGAGTCTCAGTTCGCTGGAATCGACCCGGCTCGGCTACGAGGTCGGCGTGCGGATCAATATCGACGTCCTCAATGCCGAGAACCAGGTCTACGTCACCCGGCGCGATCTGGCGAAAGCCCGTTTCGATACCCTGTTGTCGCAACTCAAGCTGAAGGCCTTCGTCGGCTCGCTCAACGAAGCTGACCTGGAACGTGTAAACATGCTGCTCGAGGCGCCATGAGCGGCTGGATCAGCGCTAGCGTACGCGCCGTGGCGCCGCGGTGCGCCTGAGCGAAATGCAGTGCCCCATTGCGCATCGCCAGCAAGTGCTTTGGCTGCTCGAACAGGTCGCGTACCACAGCGGCTGCGTGAGCGGCATCGAGTACCTCGCGAGCTGCGCCACAGGCGATCGCATCGGCACTGGCCTGGGCAAAGTTGAAGCGGTGCGGGCCCAGCAGCACCGGGCAACCGCAGGCTGCCGCCTCGATCAGGTTCTGGCCGCCAAACGGCAGTAAGGTCCCGCCGATCAGCGCCAGGTCCGCGAGCGCGTAATAGGCGGCCATTTCGCCCATGCTATCGCCCAGCCAGACCTGCGTTTGCCTGGCCGGCACGCTTCCCTCACTGCGTCGACCGACAGCCAGCCCGCGTTCGGCGATCAACTCGGCGACTTCGGCAAAACGTTGCGGATGACGCGGCACCAGGACGAGCAGCAACTCGGGAACGCAGATCGCGGCGAAGGCATCGAGGATCAGTGCTTCCTCGCCTTCACGGGTGCTGGCAGCGAGCCACACCGGGCGCGCGCCGAGCGTCTGCCGCCACCGCGCCCCCAAGCGCAGCTTGTCAGGTGCGGGCGCGACGTCGAATTTCAGATTGCCGCAGACGGTGACAGCGAGCGCGCCAAGCTGTTGTAGCCGTTCGCCGTCGGCAGTCGTCTGCGCGCCGATGGCGTCGAGCGAGGCGACCGCCGGTCCGATCAGCTTGGTCAAGCGCGCATAGCCACGCAGCGACCGCGGCGACAGGCGGGCGTTGATCAGTGCCAGGGGCAGGTGCCTCCGGCGGGCCGCTTCGATCAGGTTCGGCCACAGCTCGGTTTCCATCAACAGCCCGACCCGCGGCTGGAAGTGATCGAGAAATCGGCCGCAGGCAGCGGGCAGGTCGTAGGGCAGGTAAGTCTGCACCATCCGTTCGGGGTGCCTGGCCAGCAGGTCGCTGCCTGCCACTCGCCCGGTCGGCGTCATGTGGGTAAGTAACAATCCGTGCTCCGGATATTCCCGCAGCAGCGCTTCGATCAGCGGTTCGGCGGCACGCGTTTCGCCGACCGACACCGCGTGCAACCAGATCAGTGGCCGCGCTGGGCGTCGTCCGTAGAAGCCATGGCGCTCGCCAAGGTGCTCCAGATACGCCGGCTGCTGGCGCGCCCGCCAGAGAAGACGCAGCCAGACGAGCGGCATGGCCAGGTAGAAGAGCAGCGAATAGAGCAGTCGGAACATCAGCGCAGCGCCTGCGTGGCCAGCATCAGTACCGCTGCCACCGTCGGCGGCGCGCCGGATCGGCCGAGGTTGCGGACGAAGCCGCTGCCGTAGACGCCGGTCAGTGCCGGTTCGCTGGCAATGTACAGCGCGATGGTCGGTACTTGCAAGGCCGCCGCGAGGTGCGCGAGGCCGGTATCGACACCGATCACCAGGCTGGCGCGAGCCAGCAGCGCGGCGACCTGGGGCAGCGTCAGCGGCGGCGCGGCAATCGCGCCCGGCAGCGCTGCGGCGATCCTTTCGGCGCGCACCCTTTCGAGCGTGCTGCCGGCAGGGATGACCGGCGTCAGGCCGCGGTCGAGCATCGCCCTGCCCACCTCGCGCCAGTTGTTTTCGTCCCACAGCTTGTCATCGCGGCTGGTCGCGGTGAGCAGAACGACCAGACGGTCACCGGCCAGCCAGTCCAGGTTGATCGCCGGTGCCGAGAGGCCATAATCCAGCGGCAGATCGACCGGATAATCGAAAGCGGCAGCGGCCAGCCAGCGGTTGCGCTCGACGGCATGCACATTGCGCGGAATGACGAAGGTGGTGTCGTAGAACCGTGCTGCAAGGGGTTCGCGGGCGGCCTCTGCGGCGTAACCGCACCGTCTGCCCCGGGCTTGACGGGCGATCAGCGCGCTCTTCAGCAAGCCTTGCGTGTCCAGAACGACATCGTAGGTCGTGGCACCAATCCGTTTCCGGAAGTCGCGTAATTCGCGCCAGGTGGCGAGTTGACCGAGATTCCTGCGCCAGCGCCTGATGGCCACGGGAATGACCTGATCGACGCCCGGATGCAAACGCGGAATGTCGGCAAACGCCTCCTCGACACACCAGTCGATCTGCGCTCCGGGAACACTGCAGCGCAAGTCGCTGAGCACCGGCAGATTGTGAATTACGTCACCGAGCGACGAGGTCTTTACCAGTAGGATGCGCATCGGTGGGTCAGGAATGAGTGCGAGCGGCAGTAGCCGGAAGAAGCGCATTATAGGAGATGGCGGCACAAGGCACGCTCCGGCCGATACGCAAGACGCTATAATCCCGCCCCGCGTACGGTCATGACTTCTCAAGACAGCGCGGATTATGAAAGTCATGACCGTTCCCCTCAGCCCCGGCCCCTCTCCCGCGCAGGCAGGCGAGGGGAGATTCGAGAGTCGCTGGCGCGACTTTCATGGGCAATGGCTTCTCGGCGGGTCCTCTGTGAATGAATGGAGATGCTGCAAATGAATTCCGTCGTGATTCGTCCGGTCATCCTGTGTGGAGGGTCTGGGACCCGTTTGTGGCCGCTTTCTCGAACGCACTACCCGAAGCAGTTTCTTCGCCTGGTCGACGACTTTTCGCTGCTCCAGAACACGCTGCGCCGCCTCAACGGCCTGCCGGGGCTGGGGACCACCATTGCCGTGGCCAACGAGAACCACCGCTTCCTGGTCGCCGAACAGCTTCTCGAGATCCGTACGAAAGCAGATATTCTGCTCGAGCCGGTGGCGCGCAATACGGCACCGGCGGTCGCTGCCGCAGCGCTGCAAGCCCTTGACGAGGAGGGTGAGCAAGCCTCGCCCTTGCTGCTGATCTTGCCATCGGATCATGTGATCGCCGACGTCAAGGCTTTTCAGCACGCGGTCAGCGCCGCCATTCCGCACGCCGCCGCCGGTGCTCTGGTCACCTTTGGCGTTTTGCCTGATCGTCCTGAGGTCGGTTACGGCTATATTCGCCGCGGCGAACCCGTCGTGGGTGGCTATGCGCTCGATCGTTTCGTCGAGAAGCCCGACGCCGAAACCGCGCAGACGTATCTCGACTCCGGCGATTACTACTGGAACAGCGGCATGTTCATGTTCCGCGCCGACACCTACCTCGAGGCACTGGACCGTTTTGCACCAGGCATACGCCAGTGCGCGACCATGGCGGTGGCCGGCGCCCGGCGCGATCTCGATTTCCTGCGCCTTGACCAGGCCGCTTTTGCTGCCAGCCCGTCGGACTCGATCGACTACGCGGTGATGGAAAAGACCGACCGGGGAGTCGTCGTCCCGCTGGATGCCGGCTGGAACGACATCGGCGCCTGGGATGCGCTGGCGACGATCGGCCAGGGCGATGGCAACGGTAATCGGCAGCGCGGTGACGTGCTCACCGTTGACACGCGTGATTCCGTCCTCCTTTCCGAAGGACAACTGCTCGCCACGGTCGGCGTCAGGGATCTGATTGTCGTGGCCACACCCGACGCGGTGTTGGTGGCGGACAAGTCGAAAGCCCAGGACGTCAAGCTGCTGGTTGAGGAATTGAAGCGCAGCGCACGTGCCGAAACAGAATTCCGGCACATCGTCCATCGCCCCTGGGGCAGCTACGAAGGTTTGGCGCATGGCCCGCGCTATCAGGTCAAACGCATCCTCGTGAAGCCAGGCGCCAGCCTCAGTCTGCAGAAACATCATCATCGCGCCGAGCACTGGGTCGTTGTCAAGGGTACGGCCCTGATCGTCCGTGGCGAGCAATCGCTGTTGCTGTCGGAGAACGAGTCCACCTATATTCCGCTCGGCGTGGTTCATCGGCTGGAGAATCCCGGCAAGATCGACCTCGAAATCGTCGAGGTCCAGTCCGGCAGCTACCTCGGCGAGGATGATATCGTCCGACTGCAGGACAGTTACGGCCGATGAACGCGCAGGTCGCCGACGCGACTTGCGCAGCAGGGTCAGGAATCATGGGATGATAGGGGCCTTCTGGTAACGCTCTTGACGGGGGGCTGAAGTGGTCTGGTGGCTGGCCTATAGCGCGCTTGGACTGTTCGCCGGCTTCTTTGCCGGCATGCTCGGCATTGGTGGCGGACTGGTGATGGTCCCGGCGCTGGCCATGATGTTCGCCGCCCAGGCGGCATTTCCCCCGGCTGAGGTGCTGCATCTGGCGCTCGGCACTGCGATGGCGACCATCCTGTTCACCGCGCTCGCCAGCCTGCGCGCGCATCACCGGCATGGCGCGGTGCTGTGGCAGGTCGTCGGCCAGATCACTCCGGGGATTCTCCTCGGCACGCTGCTGGGCACGCTCGTCGCCTCCAGCGTCCCGGCCAAGCCGCTGGCTGTTTTCTTCGCGTTTTTCGTCTGCCTGGTGGCGGCGCAGATGATCTTTAATCTGAAGCCCAAGCCGGCGCGCGCCTTGCCGGGAGCGGGTGGCGTTTTTGCCGTCGGACTGGGAATCGGTGCCGTCTCGGCCCTGGTCGCCATCGGCGGCGGATCGCTCACCGTGCCTTTTCTGACCTGGTGCAACGTGCGCGTCCAGCATGCCATCGGCACTTCGGCAGCGGTCGGTTTCCCGATTGCCATCGGCGGCTCGCTAGGTTACATCTACAATGGCTGGGGGCATCCCGGATTACCCGAGTGGAGCCTTGGCTACGTCTACCTGCCGGCCTTCGTCTGGCTGGTTCCCGCGAGCATGGTGATCGCGCCGCTCGGCGCAAGGCTGGCGCACAGCCTGCCGGTGGCGACCTTGAAGCGCATCTTCGCCGGCATTCTGATCCTGCTGGCCGCCAAAATGCTGTGGGGTCTGTTCGCCTGACGGCGCCGATCAGCGGCCGCGGAAATTGGGCTTGCGCTTGTCAAGAAATGCCGACAGTCCTTCGCGGTAGTCTTCGGTATCGAGAAAAGCGAACGAGGCGCGCAGTTCCTCGTCGCTCAGCGGGACCTCGTGCTGCAAGCGGCGGATCCACTGCTTGTGCCAGCGGGCAACCAAGGGCGCGCCCGCACAGATGTGGCGAGCGGTGGCGTAGGCTTCGTCGGCGACCTGGAGATCAGCCACGACACGGGTGACGAGTCCCTTGGCCAGCGCTTCCGCTGCGCTGAGCATTCGTCCTTCGAGCAGAATTTCGCGCATCGTTGCTGGTCCGGCCAGGCGCAGCATACCTGCCAGCTCGCCGGGGTACATTGAAAAACCGAGCTTGTTGATCGGTGCGCCGAAGCGCGACGACTCACCGCAAATGCGCAGGTCGCACTGGGCGGCAATCTCCAGCCCGCCGCCAATACACGCTCCCTGAATCAGCGCGATGGTCGGCTGGCGGCAGTCGAACAGGGCCTGCAAGGCAGCACCGACCTGCGCATGGTAGGCCATGGCACGGTCCACGGTGTCGCGTTCGTTGAGCAGCTCCCCGATGTCGCCACCGGCGGCGAAAGCCTCGTGGCCGTCACCGCGCACGACGATGCAACGCACCTGATCGTCACTCGACAGATCTCTGGCGGTCTCGGCCAGTTCCCGCCACATGGCGAAGTCGATCGCATTGAGTTTGCCTGGATTGGACAGCCTGAGGGTGGCGATCGCGGTCTCGTGGGCGCAAGAGATGTGGCCGGTCATGATATCAACTCCTCATGCGGGTGGCTCCTGGCCAGGGACTGCCGTACGGACAAAATGTGATCGTGCATCAAGGCCTGCGCGCCGGCGTCGTCGCCGGCCTTGATGGCTGCCAGAATCGCGCGGTGTTCACACAACGACTCCTCCAGGCGACCATCGATGCTCAGCGACAGCAGGCGCGTCAGTTTGAGGACCTTGCGCAGGTCCTGGATCACCTGTTGCAGCCAGCGGTTGCCGGACATCTCCTGGATGCGGAAGTGGAACTCCTGATTCGCCTCGAAGAAGCGTTCGATCTGCTTGCTCTCGGCAAAGCGCTCCAGTTGCCGGTGGATCGCCTCGAGTGCGGCGATTTGCCGGGGTTGCGCCCGGTTGGTCGCCTCCAGCGCACAACGGCCTTCGAGCATGGCCATCAAGGGGAAGATTTCGTCCAGGTCCTGTTCTGAGATCTCGGTCACGAAGCAACCTCGGCGTGGCCGCAGGGTCACCAACCCTTCCGACGCCAGTACCTTCAGCGCTTCGCGCAGGGGCGTCCGACTGATGCCATAATCAACCGTCAGCGCCTGCTCGTCAATCCGGGTTCCAGGGGAGAATTCGTGCGCGAAGATTCTCTGGCGGAGTCTTTCAGCGACTTCCTGGTAGAGGGCAGTCTGGGCTATGCGACTCGGAGGCATCGTTCTTTTTTCGCTAACTCGTTCAGGGTCAACACAGGACCTTGCTTTCATAATTATGGATACAGTATTATTCGCAGGTCGGGGTGTCAAGTGTTACCGTTTCCTTGACGCGGCATGACTCTCCTGGTCGGCATGAGTATTGCCTCATCGGGCGCGGGAGCGCCCCCTCAATCCACAGATTTCGTGAAAGGTTCCGCCATGTCCAACGCGAACAACGCTGCGCCACTTGATTCTGCAAATATCGACGCCTGGAAAAAGGCCGCCACCAAGTCCGCGCCAGGGGGTAATGTCGACGCGCTGAACTGGGTCACCCCCGAGGGAATCATCGTCAAGCCATTGTATACCAAGGCAGATGTCGAAGGCCTGGAATACACCGATACACTGCCTGGTCTGGCCCCCTTCGTCCGCGGCCCGCAGGCAACGATGTACGCGGTGCGGCCATGGACCATTCGCCAGTACGCCGGTTTCTCCACCGCTGAAGCATCCAACGCTTTCTATCGCAAGGCCCTGGCCGCTGGCGGCCAGGGCGTTTCGGTCGCTTTCGATCTGGCCACCCACCGCGGTTACGACTCCGACCATCCGCGTGTCACCGGCGACGTCGGCAAGGCCGGTGTGGCAATCGATTCGGTCGAAGACATGAAGATTCTGTTCGACGGCATCCCGCTCGAAAAAGTCTCGGTATCGATGACCATGAACGGTGCCGTGCTGCCGATCCTCGCGGGCTACATCGTCGCTGCCGAAGAGCAGGGCGTGCCGCAGGAGAAGCTCTCGGGGACGATCCAGAACGACATCCTCAAGGAATTCATGGTTCGCAACACCTATATCTACCCGCCGAAACCGTCGATGACGATCATTTCCGACATCATCGGCTACACCGCGCAGCACATGCCGAAGTTCAACTCGATCTCGATTTCGGGCTACCACATGCAGGAAGCGGGTGCGACGCAAGCGCTCGAACTGGCGTTCACGCTGGCCGATGGTCGCGAGTACGTGAAGACGGCGATCGCTTCCGGTCTCGACGTCGACGGCTTTGCCGGCCGGCTCTCGTTCTTCTTCGCCATCGGCATGAACTTCTATCTCGAGGTCGCCAAGCTGCGCGCTGCGCGCCTGCTGTGGTGGAAGATCATGCAGGAGTTTTCGCCGAAGAGCCCGAAGTCGATGATGCTGCGCACGCACTGCCAGACCTCGGGCTGGTCGCTGACCGAACAGGACCCGTACAACAATGTCGTGCGCACGACGATCGAGGCGATGGCTGCGGTTTTTGGCGGCACCCAGTCCCTGCACACCAATGCCCTCGATGAAGCGATCGCCCTGCCGACCGAATTCTCGTCGCGTATCGCACGCAACACGCAGCTCGTGATCCAGGAAGAAACGCATATCACCAGTGTCATCGATCCGTGGGCTGGCTCGTACATGATGGAAAAGCTGACGCAGGACCTGGTCGACGAAGCGTGGAAGATCATCGAGGAGGTCGAGTCCATGGGCGGCATGACGCACGCCGTCGAATCGGGCTGGGCCAAGATGAAGATCGAAGGCTGCGCGGCCGACAAGCAGGCGCGCATCGATTCCGGCAAGGACGTGATCGTCGGCGTGAACAAGTACAAGCTGGCCAAGGAAGACGCGCTGGACATTCGCGACATCGACAACAACGCGGTCCGCGATTCACAGATTGCCCGGCTGAAGGAGGTTCGCGGCAACCGCGATGCCGACAAGGTCAACGCAGCGCTGGCCGATCTGACGCGCTGCGCCGAAACTGGCGAAGGCAATCTGCTCGACTTTGCGGTCAAGGCGATGCGCTTGCGCGCATCGGTGGGTGAAGTCTCCGACGCCATGGAAAAGATTTTCGGTCGCTTCCGCGCCACGCAGCAAACGGTCTCCGGCGTCTATGGCGCGGTCCTCGAAGGAATGTCGAGCTGGGAGTCGCTCAAAGCCGAGATCGTCAAGTTCAATGACGACGAAGGCCGCCGGCCGCGGATCATGATCGCCAAGCTCGGCCAGGATGGCCACGACCGCGGTGCCAAGGTGGTGGCCACCGCCTTTGCCGACCTCGGCTTCGACATCGACGTCGGTCCGCTCTTCCAGACACCGGCAGAAGCGGCTCGTCTGGCGATCGAAAACGACGTGCATGCGGTAGGTGTTTCTTCGCTGGCGGCCGGGCACAAGACCCTGCTGCCCGAGCTGGTCCAGGCATTGAAGGATCAGGGCGCCGACGACATCATCGTCTTTGCTGGCGGCGTGATCCCGGCGCAGGACTATGACTTTCTGTTCAAGGCGGGTGCCAAGGCCATTTTCGGGCCGGGGACGCGGATCGAGGATTCGGCGCTGACCGTGCTGACGGAAATTCGCAAGGCGCGCGGGCAAGCCTCTACCTGAGTCACAGCAACATCCACGTTGGGCGATGGACATGACCAGCATTGCAGCAGCCGGCCTTTCGGCCACCGACCAGCATCTCGTTGATGGCGTACTGGCCGGTCGCCGGCGATCGCTGGCCAAGACCATCACGCTCGTCGAATCGACGCGCCACGATCACCAGCGGCACGCACGGCAGGTTTTGACGGCGCTCTTGCCACACACCGGACGAACGATTCGGGTCGGCATCTCAGGTGCCCCGGGCGCCGGCAAGTCGACCTTCATCGAGACGCTCGGCCTCTATCTGATCGAGGCCGGCAAACGGGTGGCCGTTCTTGCCGTCGACCCGTCGTCGTCGGTTTCCGGCGGGTCGATTCTCGGCGACAAGACACGCATGGAATTTCTCTGTCAGCGCGAGGAGGCATTCATCCGGCCCAGCCCTTCATCCGGTTCGCTGGGCGGCGTCGCCGACAAGACGCGCGAAGCGATGCTGGTCTGCGAAGCGGCCGGTTTTGACGTGATCATCGTCGAGACGGTGGGGGTCGGGCAATCCGAGACCACGGTGGCCGGCATGGTTGATGCCTTCGTCCTGCTGCAGTTGCCCAACGCCGGTGATGACCTGCAGGCGATCAAGAAGGGGATTGTCGAGATTGCCGACCTGGTGGTCTTCAACAAGGCCGACATCGATGAACGCGCTGCGGCCTTCGCCCGTGGTCAGATGAAAGCCGCGCTGACCATGCTGCGCAGCGCCAGCCCCAACTGGCGGCCACCGGTGCTCACCGTCAGCGCGCTGGCCAAGCGCGGCATCGTCGAATTCTGGGCCGAGATCGAACGCTACCGGACGACGATGACGGCCAGCGGCGAATTCGAAGAAAAACGCCGGCGGCAAGCCGTCGACTGGATGTGGAACCTGATCGACTCCGGCCTGCGCCAATATTTTCGTTCTCATCCAGCAGTACGCTCGGCGCTGCCGGAGCTGTCGGGCGACGTCGCCGAAGGGCGGACGACGCCCGGCGCGGCAGCTTCACGCCTGCTGGCCTTCTTGAAGCACTGATACCCCATAGGCGGGGTATTGCACCGAGACCTCCGATTTGTTTCTCGTAGTTCTGATTGACGCGACCGTTAGGGAGTAGAACTTATGCACGATATCATTCGCCAGCTTGCCGAAAAGCGCGCGGCGGCCTGTCTGGGTGGTGGCCAGAAACGCATCGACGACCAGCACAGCAAGGGCAAACTATCTGCCCGCGAGCGCATCGAGCTGTTGCTCGATAGTGGCTCTTTCGAAGAGTGGGACATGTTCAAGGAGCACCGTTGTAACGACTTCGGCATGGCCGACCGGTCGGTACCCGGCGACGGGGTGGTGATTGGCTGCGGAACGATCAACGGCCGCCTGATGTTCGTTTTTTCGCAGGATTTCACCGTCTTCGGTGGAGCGCTCTCGGAAGCGCACGCCGAGAAGATCTGCAAGGTCATGGATCACGCGATCAAGGTCGGTGCGCCGGTGATCGGTCTCAACGACTCGGGCGGTGCGCGCATCCAGGAGGGAGTGGCTTCGCTCGCCGGTTACGCCGACGTCTTCCAGCGCAATGTCCTGGCCTCGGGCGTGGTGCCGCAGATCTCGCTGATCATGGGCCCGTGCGCGGGTGGCGCGGTGTACAGCCCGTCGATGACCGACTTCATCTTCATGGTCAAGGATTCGTCGTACATGTTCGTCACCGGCCCGGAAGTGGTCAAGACGGTGACGCACGAAGACGTCACGGCCGAAGAACTCGGCGGCGCGATCACGCACACGTCACGATCCGGAGTCGCCGACCTGGCCTTCGAAAACGATGTCGAAGCCTTGATGATGGTTCGCCGCTTCATCAGTTTCCTGCCCTCGAACAACCGCGAAAAGCCACCGCGCCTGCCCTCGCAGGACCCCGCCGACCGTCTCGACTTCTCGCTCGACACGCTGGTCCCGGACAACACCAACAGCCCGTACAACATCAAGGAACTGATCATCAAGGTCGCCGATGACGGCGATTTCTTTGAACTGCAGCGCGAATACGCCAAGAACATCGTCATCGGTTTCGCGCGCATGGACGGCTCGGCCGTTGGCATCGTCGCCAACCAGCCGCTGGTGCTGGCTGGCTGTCTGGACATCAAGAGCTCGATCAAGGCCGCCCGCTTCGTTCGCTACTGCGACGCTTTCAACATCCCGGTGGTGACCTTCGTCGACGTGCCCGGCTTCATGCCCGGTACCGCTCAGGAATACGGCGGCATCATCAAGCACGGCGCCAAGCTGCTCTACGCTTACGCCGAGTGCACCGTGCCGAAAATTACCGTCATCACCCGCAAGGCCTACGGCGGCGCCTACGACGTCATGGCCTCCAAGCACCTGCGCGGCGACGTCAACTTCGCCTGGCCGTCGGCCGAAATCGCGGTCATGGGCCCCAAGGGCGCGGTCGAGATCATTTTCCGCGAGGAGAAGAACGATCCGGCCAAGCTGGCGGCGCGCGAGGCCGAGTACAAGGCCAAGTTCGCCAACCCCTTCGTCGCTGGAGCGCGCGGTTTCATCGACGACGTGATCATGCCCAACGAGACCCGCAAGCGCATTTGCCGCTCTCTGGCAATGTTGCGCAACAAGCAGTTGGAAAACCCGTGGCGCAAACACGGCAACATTCCGCTTTGAACGACGGGGAGATATAGAGATGTTCAAGAAAATTCTGATCGCCAACCGCGGCGAGATCGCCTGCCGGGTGATGAAGACCGCCAAGAAAATGGGCATCAAGACGGTCGCGGTCTATTCCGAGGCCGACAAGGACTCGATGCACGTGTTGATGGCCGATGAGGGGGTCTGTATCGGCCCCGCAGCGTCCAAGGAATCGTATCTGGTGATCGACAAGATCATCGCCGCCTGCAAAGCGACCGGCGCCGAGGCGGTACACCCCGGCTATGGTTTCCTGTCCGAAAACGAAGAGTTCTCGCGCCGTCTGGAAGACAACGGCATCATCTTCGTCGGCCCGAAACACTATTCGGTGGCAGCGATGGGCGACAAGATCGCCTCCAAGAAGCTGGCCATCGAAGCCAAGGTCAACACCATCCCCGGCTACAACGCCGAGATCACCGACTCGGCGCAGGCCGTGGAAATCGCCAAGGGCATTGGCTACCCGGTGATGATCAAGGCCTCCGCCGGCGGCGGCGGCAAGGGCCTGCGCGTTGCTTTCGACGACAAGGAAGCCTTCGAGGGCTTCGAGGCCTGCCGCAACGAGGCGCGCAACAGTTTCGGCGACGATCGCGTGTTCATCGAGAAGTTCGTCGAGGGGCCGCACCACATCGAGATCCAGTTGATCGCCGACTCCTTCGGCAACACCGTGTACCTGCTCGAACGCGAGTGTTCGATACAGCGCCGGCACCAGAAGGTCCTCGAGGAAGCCCCGTCACCGTTCATCGACGACACCATTCGCAAGGCGATGGGCGAGCAGGCCGTGGCGCTGGCCAAAGCCGTCAACTATCAGAGCGCAGGAACCGTCGAGTTCGTCGTCGGCTCCGACAAGTCGTTCTACTTCCTGGAAATGAACACTCGTCTGCAGGTTGAACACCCGGTGACCGAAATGATCACCGGTGTCGACCTGGTCGAGTTGATGATCCGCGTCGCCGCCGGCGAACCCTTGCCGTTCAAGCAGGAAGACATCAAAGCCAACGGTTGGGCGATTGAGTGTCGGATCAACGCCGAGGATCCCTTCCGCGGCTTCCTGCCGTCGGTAGGGCGTCTGGTCAAGTATCGGCCACCCGAAGCCGTCGAAGGACAGGTCCGCGTTGACACCGGCGTCTTCGAGGGTGGCGAGATTTCGATGTACTACGACTCGATGATTGCCAAGCTGATCTGCCACGGCGCTACCCGTGACCAGGCGATCGTCCGGCTGCGCGACGCCCTCAACGCCTTCGTGATTCGCGGCATCGACTCCAACATTCCTTTCCAGGCGGCGTTGATGCAGAATCCGCGCTTCCTGTCAGGGGTGTTCACGACGGCATTCATTGCCGAGGAGTATCCCGACGGCTTCGTGGCCTCCGACGTGGTGCACGACGATCCGGGTCTGCTGGCGGCAGTGGGCGCCTTCGGCCGGCGTCGCTACATCGACCGGGCGGTGCAGGTCAGCGGCCAGATGGCTGGCCATCACCGCAAGGTGGGCAGCGAATGGGTCGTCCAGATGGAGGGCAAGGATTACCCCGTGGTCGTCACGCCGATCGCCGGTGGTTACTCGGTGACCCACGGTGACGATCGCTACGATCTCGTTTCGGACTGGAAGTTCGGCGAACTCGTCTTCCACGGTACCTGCAACGGAGTGCCGCTGTGCCTGCAACTCGAGCGCATCGGTCTGCTCTATCGGGTCGTGCACTTCGGCAAACAGGTCAAGGTCACCGTGATGACCGCCAATGCCGCCCGCATGCTGGCACTGATGCCCAAGAAGGTGCCGCCGGACCTGTCGAAGTTCCTGCTCTCGCCGATGCCTGGCTTGTTGCGTGAAGTGTCGGTTGAGGAGGGACAGCAGGTCAGCGCTGGTGAAAAGCTGGCGGTCATCGAGGCGATGAAGATGGAGAACGTCCTCAAGGCCGAACGCGACTGCAAGGTCAAGAAGGTCGTCACTCCGGCGGGCGAGAGTCTGTCGGTCGATCAGGTGATCCTCGAATTCGAGTAAGCCGGGTGTAGTCGCGTTTGTGAGGAAAGAAGCCCGCCTTTAGGCGGGCTTCTTTCCGTCCACTGTTCCGCTCCTCACGCTCCTCAGGGAATGATTGGTCAAATTCCGGGCAGCGAGTCCATCGGGCTGCGAACGCCGCCGGCCAAGTCAAGTTATTCGCTCCGGACGGTAAAGAGCAGGCCACGCTTTGCTATCCTGCGAAGGATATGACGGAGCCGGTGAAGTACTTTGCGCCCACCTATCTGAAGCAGTCCTTGCGAAATTGCGAATAGCATGTTGCCCAAGGAGCCGCTGAATTAAAAGGGCCAGGGTCAATTTAACGCCTCTTAAGCCCATCCTTCTAAGCACTGGATTTAATATAGGCCACGCGAAGTGACTTCGGGGCGATCTGCGGCCGGCGGCCCGATTACTTCGCTAGCTTTTCATTCAACACGGATGCCGGTGCAGCGTGGTTGCTTGTCCTGCGGCGCCCTTGCCGGCGCCGTTTAATTCTCACGTTCGGCGTCAGCAGCCATGGCAAGCTACAATGCTGCACATTTCCTACCGGAGATCGATTATGAACTTCAGCATCGAGTGCGAGGAAGAAGTTGATGGCCGCTGGATCGCTGAGATTCCGCAGCTTCCAGGTGTCTTGTCCTACGGCCAGACGGCTGAAGAGGCCATGGCAAAGGCTGAGGTGCTCGCCCTGCGCACCATGGCCGAGCGCCTTGAGCAGAACGAGTCGCGTCCCATCGAAATCAATATTTCTCTTCCCCTCGTCGCATGAGCCAGTGGCCATCCATCCAAAAGCAATGATCCCGTGCAAATGCGGATTGACATCTCACCATAGCCGTATAATATGACCAAGTGGTCATATTTTGAGGTCCGTCATGCGTACCGTTCAGGTCGCCGAGGCCAAAGCCAAATTCTCCGCGCTCCTTGCCGCCGCCGAGGCCGGTGAGGAAATCTCCATCACCCGCCATGGCAAAGTCGTGGCGCGCATCGTGCCAGACACCCCGCGTATGGCTGCGGATGTTTTCCGACCCTGCTGGGAAGACGCGGATGTCGACCTGGAAGCCCCGGCGGACATGCCACCTGAGCCGACACCGGATCTGGTTTGACATGCGCTACCTGCTTGACACCAACATCTTTATCGCAGGCATGAAGGGCGTGGAGCGTGTACGCAACAAGCTGGAAACCACGCCTGTATCCGAAGTCATACTCTCGCCCGTCGTGTTGGGTGAACTGGAGTACGGCGTGGAAAAAAGCCTGCATCGCGAGAAGAACGCTGCACACCTCGCGCGGATAGTAGGCGGACTGCAACTCATCGCCCTGGACGTCGAAACCAGCCATCATTACGGCATCATTCGGGCGAAGCTGGAACGTCAAGGCGCGCCTATTGGCGCCAATGATTATTGGATTGCAGCCCAGGCGCTTGCTCTACGTGCAGTGCTCGTCACCGACAACCTGGGCGAGTTCGCCAGAGTGCCGGGCCTGATGTGGGAGAACTGGTTGGCGTGAACGCTGCAGCCGGGAACGTGGCGCTTGCGGCATGCCACCTTCTAACTTCATCAGCGCAGCGCCGACAAGGCCTTGCCGCCCGACCTCGGCGCTCAGCGCGAGCGCGCGAGATCGAAGTCAGCGGTATTGCGTTCGTCGATGAACACGCTGGCCGGATCGGGCGATTGCCCATTGCGACAGGTGACGACGACGTTGGCCAGGAGCTGTTTTTTCTGCAGCACTTCGACGGCGCAGCGGCCGTAGACGCTCTCGATGGTAGCCAGCAGGTTGCGTGCATAAGGCGTGGCGAGGGCGCTGTCGAGGATCAGGTTGGCAATCAACAGTCCTTCCGGTTCAAGCACGCGCCGCGTGCCCTGCCAGAATTCGCGGGTGACCAGGTGGCCGGGGATCGAGGAATGCGATCCATAGACGTCGACGATCGCCGCGGCGAAGCGCTGTTCGGTACGGATCACGAAACGGCGCGCGTCGTCGGCGATGAAGTCGCCCTGGGCCGCTGTGCGCAGGAAATGCTTTTCGGCAATGCCGCGAACTGCCGGGTCAATATCGACATACGTGTAATGGTTGCTCGGTTCGCGGTGCGACAGCGTGAAGCCACCGGCACCGAGTACCAGAATCCGGCGGCCACGAAAACCGAACTCGTCAAGCAGCAGGCTGCGTATGTGTCTGATGTAGAGCGCGTAGAGCGGTGGTTCGGCTTCGTCGATCAACGAGGCAACCGAACTGTTGTTCTTGAACGCTCGACCATTGACGGATCCCTTGTAGTTGACCGGCACCACCAGATAGCTGGCATAGGAGGTCTCGATCTCCGGGCGAAGCCACACGTTGGCGACCACGGTCAGCGTGCCGACGACCAGACTGGCGGCGATCGCAGCACGGTCACGCGTGCTCAGGAGCAGAAAGCCAACGACGAGCAGCAGCGCACAGAGGGCCACCGCAGCCGAAACGCCCAGCCATTGCATGACCAGCAGTGAAAGCGAAAGCGAACCCAGAAAGGAACCCAGCGTCGAGTAGTAGAGCGCCTGGCCGCTGGCTTCGCCGACGCGTTCGAGGTGCAGCAGGTTGGTCAGGATCGGCACGGTCTGCCCGAGCAGCCAGGCGATCGGGCAGACCACGCCGGCGATGAAGACCAGATACCCCACCAGCGGCGGACCGAGCGCGGCGAAGATCAGGTCAACGGCAATGCCGGTCAGCCCAACGCCGGTGAGTAGCGCGGCAATCAGGAAGTTTCTCGCCACCACCGCGAGGTACTCGCCGTCGATTTTCGCACCGGCCTGGTAACCCAGGGCCAGCGCGAGCAGAAAGAAGCCGATGGTCGGCGCAGTGACGACGATCGAACTTCCCAGGTGGGGGATGATCTGGCGCAGGGCGATGACTTCGGCGCCGAGTGAGCAGAATCCTTCAATGAAGACGATGGCAAAAAGCAGGAAGCGTGGCATGGGGAATCACATCGTCGGGGCAGGGCCAGGCGGCACTATACTCCAAGAGCCGCGGCGGTCGGCTCGCGCGAGGTCGCGGCCGCGCTGCGCAGCCGCTCACTGGCTGCGATTGTCCGACGAGCTTGCCGTTCCTGCCCGTGTGTCGATGCGCAGCAGAGCGGGCAGAAGTTCCGTTGGCAACATCAGCCGCGAGAGCAATGTCTCGCGGCTGATGTTGAGCAGGCTCTGGATCGCCGCAAGGTCGTCTGGTATCGCTGCATGGGTCCACCCGTCGATCGAGTGGCGGGCGAGGTTGACGGCCAGCTTGACATTCTGCACCCTTGGCAGTTGCGCATTTCCGTCGCTCATCAGCGTGGTCAGCAGACCCGGCAAGTGCCACGCATGGCAGAGCGCCAATTGCAGATCGGCCAGCGGAAAACCAAGGAACTCCTCCTGGACACTGGCGCTACGCAGTGTCCGGTCAGCTTGCAGCCGGGAGCGAATCGCGAGCGCCAGTTCGGGCGCAAAGCACCACAGCAGCAGCTCGGCCAGGTCGTGCAACAGCGCGGCGAGCGCCACCTCCTCGACGTTCATGTCGTGCCGCGCGAAGGCCCAGTCGTGTGCGTAGCGCGCGGCGCGCTGCGTTCGCCGGACTACCTGCAGCATGCCCAGCAAAGCTTGCGGTTGACGGCCGAGGAGCACCTCGATGGTCAGTGGACTTTCGAACTTCCGAAAAAAAGGATCCACGCCGAGCATCATCACGGCGCTGGCGATGTTCGTGATTTCGCTGCGCAAGTGTTTGCTGCCGAAGGCCTGGATATAGGCCAGGACGCGGATCGCCAGCAGCGGATCCTGCAAAACGATGTCGGTGATGTCGCGCGCGCTGACCCGGTCGATATGCTGGCGCGCTTCGTCGAGGCGGCGCGTCGTCTGACGCAGGATCGGCATCTCCGCGTCGCTGAACAACGTCAGCCAGCCGGCAAGGTCCTTTGGCGTGGGCGTGTTGGGCATTGATGTCGCCTTCGCTAGCGTCAGCGGGGGGTACGCTGAGCAGTCCGTGGAGGGTCAGAAGCGCTCATCCGGCCGCAGATAGCGCCACTGACCGGGAGGCAGCTTACCGAGCGAAACACCGCCGATGCGTACGCGCTTGATGTCGGTCACGCGCAGGCCCACCAGTTCACAGCCGCGCTGGATCTGCCGCTTTCTGTTTTCATGCACGACGAAGCGCAGTTGTTGCTCGCTCAGCCACGAAACCTGCGCCCGCTCCAGCTTGACGTTGTCGAGTGACAGTCCGTGCCGGAGCAGGTCCAGGCCATCGGCTACCAGGTCGCCCTCGACGTGCAGGTGGTACTCCTTCTCCAGTCGGGCACCGCCGCCGGTAAGGCGGCGCGCAACACTCCCCTCCTGGGTGAACACCAGCATGCCATGTTCTTCTGCGTCGAGTTTTCCAGCCAGGGCCAGGCCGCGCAGATGGGCGGCCTGGAAGGTGCCGGTGGCGCCGTCCTCTGCCCAGCGCGTGTCCGGGCGGATCAAGGTCGCGGCCGTCTCAAGACCTTCGTCGGCTGGCGTCGCAGGATCGAGCGGCTTGTTGAAGACGATGGTCACGCTTTCGATCTGATGCTTGCTTGCGGCGTCCTTGATCTCCACTGTGGCCTTGGGGTTCACGCGGGCGCCAAGCCTGTTGACCACGGTGCCATCCACGCTGACCCAGCCGTTTTCTATCCATTCGTCCGCTTCGCGGCGCGAGCACTGGGCCAACTGGCTGACCAGTTTCGACAGCCGCGGCGATTCCTTTGGCAAGCCGCGCTGAGGACCGGGAGGGGTGGTCGACGTTTCACCGTGCGGCGTTTCCACGGCTTCCTGGCATGCCGCAGTCGATGGCACGCTCGCTTGGCGATCGGTCGGCGGGCGCTCGTCACGATCGGCTGCCTGGCGATCAGGGGGGGCCGCGCGCACGCCGGTACTGCGAGCGATACCGCGTGGCGGGTGGACGCGGGCTGGCTTACCAGGACGGTCGATGCGGGCGCGCTCGCCGCCGGCGGGTGTGCCGCGGTCAGCCGCTGGCGGCGGACGATCGGCTGAGTTCTTGCGTTCGGCGGAGGCCAGCGGAACTGCCCTGTCAAGCTGGCTGCCAGAACTTCCCGTCGTATTGGCGGTGTCCTTTCGGAAGCTCTGCGCGGGCTTGGTGGCCACGCCTGGCCGGGTGGCCGGCGCGGCGATCGTTGGTCCCGAGTCTTTGGCGGGCCACGCGGTCGAGCGCCTGGGTCCCTGGGAACCGCCGCGGATTGGTTTGCGGGTGGATGATCTCGATTCGCCGGCTGGGTCGATGGGGGAAGTTTTTCGGGGCAGTTTCAGCGTTGAGCGAGGCATGGCGAGCTTGTCCGTTACTATGCAAGTCGCACCAGCGACTCACGAATCTCCCTTCGGCCGTATGCGGGAGAGGGGTCGGGGGTGAGGGCAACGGTCGTGACTTTCATGATCCGGGGGAGCTTGAGAAATCATGACCGTTTGGCCGTCCGCACAGTTTACGCCAGAAGTCGTCTGTTCCCCAGTCGAATCGGCGATGATTCCGCCGCTTTCTGGTACGCTGGCGGCATTTGCCCCGTGCCGCCATGCCAGAACATCCTGAAACTGCCATCGGTAATTTGACTGACCTCCAGGAGGGGCAGATTGCGCTGTCGCGTTTCATTGTTCAACGAGACGATGGCTTGTACGTTATCGTCGCGCGCCTCGAGTCCGCTGCTGACTTCCTGGGTTTCGTCAATGGCGTCGTGGCTTCCGGCCTGTACTTTCGCGCGCTCGAGTACCCGAGCTTTCTTTCGCTACTCTACGATGATCCGGCAAGCTGTTTGGCCGCGGGCGACGATATTTTTATCGCTGCCGACATCACGGCTTTCCGGCCCGAACGTCAGGCGCTCTACAAGGCGCTGCGCATCGCCAACGGCGAGGCTGCTTATTTGTTTGAGCCGGTCTATCTCGAACCGTCTACCAGCGAGGCGCCGGTAGAGGAAGGGGACGCTAGGCAGCGAAGGATGGTCGGCGGGGGGCGGAGGTCAGTCGAGACGCGCGTTCGCCTGGATCGCGACGAATTCATCGCCAGTGCATGGGCGAAGTGTGTGCGCTTCGGAATTGATCTCGACGCAGTGCACGAAGGCATCCTGCTCGACAAGCCCGAGTGGCGGGTCGTGGCGCGCAACCGGCCATTCGTTCCGGGCAAGGACGCCGAAATCACCGAGCAGGCGATGGGCCTGCGGCGAAACAACGCGCCGCGCCGCCTGCTCGGCGACAAGGTCGATCTGCGCCAGTTCGAGACACGCTATCCGCAAGTCATCGCCGGCATCCGCCTGGTCAAGAAAATCCCGCGCACCTTGGGCGAGGATGGGCGTGACGTCACCGGCAAGGTCTTGGCGGCACCGCTGGCCAAGGACTTTGACCTGACCAGCCTGGCCGGTCCCGGTACCCGCGTCAGCCGGGAAAGCGATGGCGAATACCTGCTGGCGTCGGTGTGTGGCTTCCTCAACATCGATATGCGCAGCAACCAGTTCTCGGTGGCCGACAAGATCGTCAGTCATGAGGGCGTCAGCGCGCGAACGACCGGCGACCTGTCGCTGACCGGCGAAATCTATGAGCAGCACGGCGAGATCCAGGAGAAGCGCGTGGTCAAGTGCCGCAGCATCACGGCTTACGCTGATGTCTTCGGCAACATCGTTTCGGCCGGCGGCATCGTCCATCTGAAACACAACCTGGTCGGCGGCAGCGCCAGCAATGACGAAGGTGACATCATGGTCGATGGGGTTGCGTCCGGCGCGACGCTGATCGCGCACCAGGGTTGCATCAGCGTGCAGCGGGCAGACAACTGCGTCATCGTCGGTCGTCAGGTGGTCATCGGGCACGCGACCCTCTGTGACATCGTCGCCGAGGAGCTGAGTCTCGAGGTCGCGGAGTCCTGTGCCGTGGCGGGCAAGACCCTGTCCGTGCGACTGGCCCGCGCCCGCCGCGACATCGACAACGTGCTGCTGGTGCTGTTGCCCGACCTGTCGAGCTTCGCGGCGCAGATTGTCGCTTTGCGAAGGGATCTCGCCGGCCTGGCGACGGCGATTGCCGCCCAGCGCGAAAAGATCGCCGCCTTGCGCGGCGACCGGGAGGTCTCCAGTTACCTTCTGCTGGCCGGCAAACTGAAACGCCATGAGGTGGCCCTGAGCTCCGAGCAGGAAGTGGGCTGGCGCCGGTTGTCGGCGCAGGTGGCGCCCGCCTTGCGGACGCTGGCCCAGTTGGGCGAAGCGGCCAACGGACTGGATGCCGAGTCGCAGGCAGTGGTGGCGGCGATCGACGAAATCCTCGCCGCTCGCGAGCAGGCCTGTCAGGGGATCGCTTGTACGGTCGATCAGGTGACCGGCGACACCCGCGTCAGCACGCTGTTGGTCCGTGTCGCCGACCTGCCGCTGGCGGTTCTCCCGGGCAAGGATCTGAAGGCCAGATTGCGGCGGGCCGACAGCGCGACGAAACCACTTTTTGCCGGCGCGGCGGGCCGCTTCGCCTGGATTTACCCGGCGCCACCGGCCTGATGGTCAAGCGCGTGCCGTTATATTCTGTTGACTAGCCCTCGGCAAGTCGTCTGGCGATGTGTTCGAGAGCTTCCTCGATTTGATCGATCAGGATCAGGCAAAGATCACCTGCCTGCAACTGGGCCAGGGCGGTATCGATAGCGACGAACTCGCCATGGATCTCCTGGACCTCGGATGTCCGCCTGGCGTTCTTCAAGCCCTTTTGCAGCAGCGCCAGGACTTCTCCATCGGCACGTCCGCGCTGGCACTGATCCTGATAGAGCACGACCCGATCGAAGGCGTCACCGAGGATCTCCGTCTGCCGGCAGAGGTCTTCGTCGCGTCGGTCACCGGCACCGCTGATGACCACCGAGCGCGTTCCGGCCGAAGACATGGGCATGTTGTCGATGGCGTTGACCAGCGCCTGGATGGCATCCGGATTGTGGCCGTAGTCGGCAATCAGCGTTGCCCCACGATAGCTGAACACGTTGAAGCGGCCAGGAGCGGTCTGCGCATCGTTGACGAAGCTGGCCAGTCCGCTGCGAATCGTCTCCCAGTCCTCGCCGAGAGCCCAGGCGGCAGCGGTCGCCGCCATCGCGTTTTCAACCTGAAAACCAATCGCCCCGTTCTGAGTGACCGGGATGTCGGCCAATGCCACACGGTGTTCGACGCCCGCACCGGAAGCGACGATCGAGTCGCCATCGCGATAGACCACCCGTTTCCGTCGCGCGCGGTGCATGGCCATCACGGGATGATTGCGGTCGCAGGCAAAGAAGGTGACGCTCCCCGGGCACGCATCGGCCATCCGGGCGACCATGGGGTCGGCTGCGTTGAGCACTGCGACGCCAGTCGTCGGCCTGACGTTCTGAACGATCACCCGCTTGACGACCGAGAGGTCCTCGACCGTGCTGATGTACGACAGCCCCAGATGGTCGCCGAAGCCGACATTGGTGACCACGGCGACATCACAGCGATCGAAGCCCAGCCCCTCGCGCAACACTCCGCCGCGCGCCGTCTCGAGTACCGCGGCATCGACATCGGGGTGCACGAGGACGTTCCTGGCGCTCTTGGGGCCACTGCAGTCACCCGTATCGGTGCGGCGGCCAGCGATGTAGACCCCGTCGGTGGTGGTCATGCCGACACACAGGCCGCGGCTGCCAAGAATGTTGGCGATCAGGCGAACCGTCGTCGTCTTGCCGTTCGTTCCCGCCACGGCGACCAGGGGAATACGTGCCTCGTCGCCGTCGGCAAACATGCTGGCGATGATTGCTTCACCGACTGCGCGCCCCTTTCCGAAAGACGGCTGCAGATGCATGCGCAGCCCCGGCGCCGCGTTGATCTCGACGATGCCGCCGCCCTGGGCTTCGAGTGGACGCAGGACGCTGTCGCAGACGACGTCGACGCCCGCGATATCGAGGCCGATCGTCTGCGCCGCAGCGACCGCCTGAGCGGCGAATTCGGGGTGGACGTCGTCGGTCACGTCGGTGGCCGTTCCGCCGGTGGACAGATTGGCGTTGTTGCGCAGGACTACGCGCTGGCCCCTTGGTGGCACCGATTCGGCGTTCAGCCCGGCGCTGGTCAGGAGAGCCAGCGCCACTTCGTCTAGGCGGATTCGGGTCAGCGAGGTGGCATGGCCTTCGCCGCGCCGGGGGTCGAGGTTGACGCGTTCAACCAACTGGCGAATGTTGTGCAGGCCATCGCCGATGACCAGCGGTGGATCGCGGCGGGCAGCGGCAACGAGCTGGTCGCCGACGATCAGCAGCCGGTAGTCGTGGCCCGGGATATAGCGTTCGACGAGCACTTCGTCGCTGACTTCGAAAGCGATCGCGTAGGCGGCTTCGATCTCCTCGCGGGCGCACAGGTTGACGGCGACGCCTTTGCCCTGGTTGCCATCCTGCGGTTTGACGACCACCGCTCCGCCGATTTCGCAGGCCGCCGCCCAGGCGTCTTCGGCGCTCAGTACCGGTCGACCGCTGGGCACCGGAACGCCGGCGGCGTGCAGCAGAATCTTGCTCAGTTCCTTGTCCTGGGCGATCGATTCGGCGACTGCGCTGGTGCAATCGGTTTCGGCGGCCTGAATGCGTCGCTGGCGTCTGCCCCAGCCAAACTGAACCATGCTCCCTTCGGTGAGCCGGCGGTAGGGAATGTTGCGCGCCACCGCCGCATAGACGATGGACCCGGTGCTCGGGCCAAGGCGCACATCCTCGTCGAGGGTGCGCAGGCAGTCGAGTGCGTCGCCGAGTTCGAATTCCGTGTCGTCGACCGCCGCCCGGCAAAGCATCTCGGCGAGTTCCATGGCCAGTCGGCCGACCGCCTCCTCGCTGTATTCGACGACCACCTGATAGGTCCCGGTGTCCACGGTCTGCGCCGTGCGGCTGAAAGTGACCGGACAGCCGGCCTGTGCCTGCAGGCCAAGCGCGGCGAACTCGAGCGCCTGGGCCATCGAAACCGCTTCATCATGGCCTAGTGGCCGCAGCATGGCCAGCTCGGGGAAGCGCTCGCGCAGACGGGTTTCAAAACCCGGCAGGTGGTCGATATTGCACTCCTGTTCAGTGCAACTGACAATCGCTTCGATCGCCGTATGCCGGCTCCACAGATTGGGACCGCGCAGAGCGCGGATACGCGAGACTTGCATGAGCGGTTTCCTCTTTCGGGTTGTGTTCGGCCGCAGGATGGTCGTGCACGGACGGGTGCTTTCTGGATCAGGCGATGGTGAAGGTTTCCAGCCCGGTACGGGTGAGTTCCGAGCCGATGTCGAGCGCCCAGGCGGCCGCGGCGGCGGCGAGGACATTCTCGATCTGCAAGGCGTCGCGCCCGGCGTCGGTCAGCGGAATGCCTTTCAGACGGACGATCGCTGTCTCGTCGTTGCCACTGGCGAATACCACCTGGCCGTTGCGGACGAACACCGCCCGCTTGCCTTGCGCCCGGTGTTCGACCAGGGTCGGCAAGTCTGGGTCGCTGGCAAAGAAGATGACTTCACCATCGCAGAGGGGCGCCATTTCGACCAGCATCGGCTGGCTCGCGTTGAGCACCGCGGTCCCCGTCGGCAGGACCAGATCGACCTGCGTGCGCAGGACGGTGAACACTTGCGCAGCCGTGTCTACGTAGTAGCGGCCAAGATGCTGCGCGGGGTCTACGTTGGTGATTACCCCGACCTGGCAGCGGTCGTAGGCGAGACCTTCGCTGAGGATGGTGTCGCTACCGTTCTCGAAGACGGCAGCGTCGACGGCGCGATTCATGAGGATGCGGTGTGCGCCGCCCCAGTTCGCACAGTCACCCTGCTCGAGGCAGCGCCGACCGACGTACAGCCCGCCGCTGCAGGCGAGGCCCGTATGCCTGCCGGAGAGGGCGAGGAAGCGTGCTATCAGGCGGGCAACGGTCGTCTTGCCGAAGCTGCCGGTGACGCCGACGACCGGGATGCGACCGTCGTCGCCATTGGGAAACAGCTCGTCGACAATGGCGCGGCCGACGGGCCGTGGCTGGCCGGTCTCCGGTTTCAGGTGCATCAGCAGGCCGGGACCGGCATTGACCTCGACAATGGCGCCGCGCTGTCCGTCCAGCGGTCGGGAAATGTCTTCGCAGACGAGATCCACTCCGGCGATGTCGAGTCCGACGATACGCGCGGCGAGCGAGGCGATGGCCGCCGTCTC
The DNA here is from genome assembly GCF_900089955.1 of Candidatus Accumulibacter aalborgensis. GTDB lineage: Bacteria > Pseudomonadota > Gammaproteobacteria > Burkholderiales > Rhodocyclaceae > Accumulibacter > Accumulibacter aalborgensis. The sequence continues at coordinate 61,857 of NZ_FLQX01000117.1, forward strand.
CGGGTGTACGCTGTCGGTGACGTCATCGGTATGGTTGCCGCTGCGCACGATCAGCACGTCGCGACCGGGTGGTGGGACCGAGTCCGGCGCAAATCCCTGCCGCGACACCTCGAGTCGGGCGACCGGGTTGTCGCCGAGCGCGATGATGTCGAGCGGGAACTCTTCGGCAGTCCCGCGGCGTGGGTCGGAGTTGATCTGGCTGTCGATCAGTTGGTCGATCGTCGACCTGCCGTCACCGATGACCTTGGCAATTTCGCCGCGGGCAGCGGCGGCGAGCTTGCCGCCGACGACGAGCAGGCGGTGCTCCGAGCCGCGCACGTAACGTTCGACGATGACCCCGCTGCCCTCAACGACAGCCGCTGCGTAGGCCGATTCGATTTCATCACGGGCCATCAGATTGGTGAAAACGCCGCGGGCGTGGTTACCGTCAGAGGGTTTGACGACCACCGGCACGCCGATCTCCTCGGCAGCTTCCCAGGCATCCTCGGCACTGTCGACCAGGCGCCCTTCGGGGACCGGAACGCCGCACGATTTGAGGAGGGTCTTGGTCAGATCCTTGTCGCGCGAGATGCCTTCGGCAATGGCGCTGGTGCGGTCAGTCTCGGCGGTCCAGATCCGTCGGCTACGGGCGCCGTAGCCGAGTTGAACGAGATTGCCGGTGGCCAGCAGGCGGATCGCCGGAATGCGGCGGTCTTTGGCGGTCGCCGCTTCGACTATGCAGCCGGTGCTCGGACCGAGGAGTTTGCGCTCGGCCATATCAGCCAGGCGCTCAACGTGGCCGGCAACGTCGAAAGGTTCGTCCTTGATGGCCGCCAGCAGCAGGTCGCGGCCGGCGTAGAGGCACGAGCGGGTGACATCTTCGTGCCAGGCGCGGACCACGACCTTGTACACGCCCCGCGTCGACGTTTCTCTCGCCTTGCCGAAACCACCTGGCATGCCGGCCAGGTTTTGCAGTTCGAGGGTCACGTGTTCGAGGATATGTGCCGGCCAGGTGCCTTCTTCGACGCGGCGCAGAAAACCGCCGCGCTCGCCGTAGCTGCAGCGATGGTCGATCAGCGACGGCAGCAGGCCGGTGAGACGTTCGTAGAAACCCGGGATGGTATTGGACGGGAAGTCCTCCAGTTCGCCGATATCGACGACCGCCTCGATGACCGGACGATAGGTCCAGATGTTCGGACCGCGCAGGTAGCGAATTTCGAGAAATTTGATGTCTTTCGTTTTCATGTCGTCAGTCCAGGCACGGGAAGGTGGTGCGGCGGCAAGAGTGGGGCAGAAGGCGATGCGAAAATAGCCGCGGCCGCGACCGTAGCCGGCGTCGCGATGATCAGCGGAATAACGTTCTCGGCGCCCATCGGCTGACCTCCCGGCGAACGGATTGCCGTCAGGCGCCTCACAGGAAGCGGTCAAGAAACCGCCGGCTCTGCTGATCGAGCGCATAGCGGTCACGGATCAGGAAGTGGATGCCGTGGCTGTCAGCGATCAGCAGCGCGGGTGAGGTCAGGCGGCGGATGTCTTCTTCACCTTTGAGCACCAGACTGGCGTTCCCGCGATCGGTTTCCACCACCCAGGTGCTCGGCGTGGCGAAGCTCGCGACGCTGACGATGCGCTTGATCTCGGGAATGAACTCGCGGCAGGCGAGTTCTGTTTCAAGCAGGCTGCGATAGTCGTCCGGCAGGTCGGTCAACTGCTCGATCCAGACCAGTTCCTGGCCGTGCGGGTCCACCAGCCCGATGCCATGCTCGGGGTCGGTGATCGGAAAGGCGCGTACCGGCACCACGCCGGAATGCGTCTCGCCGTCGGGGCCGGTGAATTCCAGCGCTCCGAAGGCGTTGCGCTGCAGTCGATAGGGCGGCGGGGCGGTCATTCGCGGTCTCCATCGTGCCTGGAATCCACGGTCACCCTGCGCACTTCGTCTTCGGTGTCGACGTTGCGCGCCTGCGCCTGGTAGAGGCGGTAGTAGTGGCCCTCGCGAGCCATCAATTCGTCGTGGCTGCCGACTTCGACAATGGTGCCACGGTCGAGGACGACCAGTCGGTTGGCATCGCGCAGGGTGGACAAACGGTGCGCGATGGCAATCGTCGTGCGTCCGCGCACCAGGTTGTCGAGCGCTTTCTGGATTTCCTTCTCGGTCGTCGTATCGACCGACGAGGTGGCCTCGTCGAGGATCAGGATCGGCGGGTCGATGAGCAGCGCACGGGCAATCGAGATGCGCTGCCGTTCGCCGCCGGAGAGCGCCTGGCCACGTTCGCCGACCAGCGAGTCGTAACCGTGGGCGAGGCGGAGGATGAATTCGTGCGCGTGCGCGGCGCGCGCCGCGGCAACGATTTCGGCGTGCGTTGCCTCCGGTTTGCCGTAAGCGATGTTCTCGGCAATGGTGCCGAAAAAGAGGAACGGTTCCTGCAGGACAAGGCCAATGTGCTTGCGGTACTCGGCGACCGGGATCGATCGGACGTCGACACCGTCGATCAGGATGGCGCCTTCGGTGACGTCGTAGAAACGCGAGATCAGGTTGACCAGGGTGCTCTTGCCGGAACCGCTGTGGCCGACGAGGCCGACCATCTCGCCGGGTTCGATGACCAGGCTGATGTCGCGGGTCACGCTGCGCGTGCCGTAGCGGAAGCCAACGCTGCGCAGCTCGATACGGCCGGAGATACTCGGCAGATGCACGGGATGGGTCGGTTCGGGAACGCTCGATACGTGGTCGAGAATGTCGAAGATGCGCTTCGCACCGGCCGCGGCCTTCTGCGTGACCGAGACGATGCGGCTCATCGAGTCGAGGCGCAGGTAGAAGCGGCTGATGTAGGCCAGGAACGCGGTCAGCACGCCGACGGTAATCTTGTCTTGCGCGATCTGCCAGATGCCGAAGGCCCAGACGATCAGCAGACCGAGTTCGGTGAGCAGCGTGACGGTCGGCGAAAAAACGGACCACACTTTGTTGACCCGGTCGTTTACCTCCAGATTGTGCGCGTTGGCGGCGCGGAAACGCGTGGCTTCCCGCTGCTCCTGGGCAAAGGCCTTGACCACCCGGATGCCGGGAATCGTGTCGGCCAGCACGTTGGTCACTTCCGCCCAGACGCGGTCTACGCGCTCGAAGCCGGTGCGCAGTTTTTCGCGCACGACGTGGATCAGCCAGCCGATGATCGGCAAGGGCAACAGAGTGACCGCTGCCAGCCAGGGATCGATCGACACCAGAATCGCCGTGGTCATGACGATCATCAGCACGTCGGTGGCGAAATCGAGCAAGTGCAGCGAAATGAAGATGTTGATGCGGTCGGTTTCAGAGCCGATACGGGCCATCAGGTCGCCGGTTCGCTTGCCGCCGAAGTACTCCTGCGAGAGCTTGAGCAGATGCTCGTAGGTGGTCGTTCGCAGATCCGCGCCGATGCGCTCTGAAACCAGCGCCAGAATGTAGGTCCGCCCCCAGCCGAGCAGCCAGGCGACCAGCGACGAGCCAAGCAGGCCGGAGAGATAGAGTGCGACCAGCCCCGGCTCGATCGGCGTACCGTTCTGGTAGGGGATCAGCACCTTGTCCATCATCGGCATCGACAGGTAGGGTGCCACCAGCGTTGCCGCCGTGGTCAACAGGGAGAGAACGAAACCAGCCAACAACTGCATCTTGTAGGGTCGGGCAAAGCGACCCAGGCGCAGCAGCGTCCAGGTCGAAGGTGGCTCATGGATCTCCTTGCTGCATACCGGGCACTCGTCCTGTCCGGCCAAGAGGGGCGTTTCGCACGTCGGGCACAGGGCGACCTCCGACGGTGGCGGCACTACTCCGGTGAGACGGAAAGTGATCTGCCGCATGAAGTGGTCGACCAAACGGCCGGCAGCGATATCGGCGCTCAGCGTGTAGCGCCAGTGCGCCAGCCGTGCATCGGCGGCGGACAGTTCCAACGTTCCGACACCCGAGTGATCGCGGCGCGAGAGGCTGAGGCCTGGCCGGTAAGCCCAGCTTTGCCAGTTCTGGTCGTCGGCCGACAGCGCCAGCAGGCGGTCACTGGTGACGACGACGATCCCCTGAGCAAAGCGCAGTGTCGCGTCGAGATCGATCTCGAGCCAGGCCAGGATCCTTTCGTCGCTGGCCAAAACTTCGCCTGGAGACTGCAGCCGCGCTGACCAGATGGCGGGCAGCGCCGGTGGCCCGCCGGGCGTTATGCGCTGAGCTGTGGATGAGAGATCGCGTTGAGTCATCGCTTGGCCGCTTGTTACTATCAAAGTCGCGTCAGCGACTCACGAATCTCCCCTCTCCCGCATTGCGGGAGAGGGGTTGGGGGTGAGGGAAACGGTCATGACTTTCATCATCGGGTATCTTGCAAAGTCATGACCGTTTGTACAGGGCTGCGGGAGGCACCCGGAACCGGCAAGTATACCCGTCTTCCTGTCCCTGCCGGGGTTCCCGCCGGTGAGTCCGCAACTCACTGGTCAGATTCTTAGTCTGTCGTTGGCCAGATAGCGCTCTTTCTGCAGGTGGGCGATGGTTGGCAACAGGTTCAGCCCGGTGTCGTTCCTGCACTGTTCGGCGCGGCCGACCAACTCGTCGAAGCTGACGACGACCGGCTCGCCGGCGGTGGCGAAGACGATCGTGTTGCCGCTGTCGCAGGAAGGGAAGAGCAGCGAGCGGCCGTCGAAAGCCTCGTCGATACGCGCGGCGGTGGCCTGGAAGCCGCGTTCGCGGCCGAGCAGGTTGATCGCCAGCAGCCCGCTTGCGCTCAGGCGTGACCGGCAGGCCTGGTAGAAAGGCAGCGTCTCGAGTGGTCCAGCACGGGCGCTGGCGTCGAAACCGTCAACCAAAATATAGTCAAACTGGCGGTCACCCTGGAGCATGTACTCGGCGCCGTCGGCAATGACGATGCGCAGACGCAGCGGATCGTCCGGCAGCCGGAAATGCAGCCGGGCGACGATTTCAACCTGCGGGTCGATCTCGACGACCGTGATCTTCGTTGCCGGCAGGTAGTGGTAAATATACTTGGCCAGCGACCCGGCGCCGAGGCCGACCAGCAAGGCCTCGCGCGGCCACGGAGGGTCGCGGAACAGCAAGCCGGCCATCATCTCGCGCGTGTAGGGCAGTTCAAGCGCGTACGGCCGCTGGATGCGCATGGCACCCTGCACCCAGGCGGACGAGAAATGCAGGTAGCGTACGCCGGCCTTCTCGCTGACGTCGATCGCGGTGCGGGCCATCAGACGTGCCGGCAGCAGCGCGGATGGCAGCCGCAAGCGCACCGCGAGGGCGCGCAGTATGGCGCAGATGCGCTCCGAAATGCGGCCACTACGGGTGCGCAAGGGGAGGATTGGTCATGCGTAGCGCGCCGACCATTGCCTGATCTGGTCGATCGTTGCCGTGGCACCACCGCAGGCAACGATCAGGATGGTGCCGAACGGATCGAGTTCTGGTGCCTTCTCGTAGGCCAGCGAAAGACTCGCACCGCAAGCGGGCTCGACCAGTACTCGGTGGTCAGCGAGAAAGGCCTCGCATGCCGAAAGCGCACTCTGGTCGGACACCACGACGCTGAGGATTGGGTGTTCTTGCGACCAGTACACAGCCCTTTCGCAAACACGCTTGGCGCCAAGGGAGGTTGCGATGCTGGTGATTCCTGCCAACTCGACGGGGTGTCCGGCCTCGATGGCTGCGTGGAATGATGCTGCGCCCTCGGTTTCGACGGCGAGAATTGGCAGGTCGCCCCATCCGTTTCGGCGAAGCCCCTCAGCGACGCCCGACAAAAGACCGCCACCGCCGACTGAAAGCACGATGGCGTCGGGTTTCAGTCCAGAGCGAAAAACTTCATCCACTATCGTCGCGTGGCCCTGCCAGAGAAGGGGGTCATCAAAGGGGTGAAGAAAAGCATCGGATGCACCCAGCAGCGAAAGCGCAAAGTCGTTTGCCTCTTGCCAGGAAACGCCGTGGACGATGATCTCGGCATTTTCCCGCAGCAGGAGTTCTTTCGCTCGTTCGGACGTAGTTTCCGGGACGACTACCGTGACGGGGATCGCCAGCACGCGACCGGCATAGGCGACTGCCAGGCCAGCGTTGCCACCGGACGACGAAACGAAGCGGCGAGCCCCTCGTTCTCTATGAGTCTCGCAGGCCAGGCCAATGCCGCGAATCTTGAACGAGCCAGGCGGCTGCAGCGCGTCGAGCTTCAGCCAGATCGAGCGCCCAGATGACAAGCTCATTGGGCGGGATTCGACGAGAGGCGTTTGGGTGTGGAGTGTCATGGTCCGTATAATCGAGAAGGATAGAGATGCCTGCTATTAGTTTTGCAACATGTTCAGCACCACGCCGTTTTAACACGACGCATTCAGGTTCACGAATCATCGTTGTCATAACTGATAACCTCCAATGGAGAATAAATGCCAATTTGGCCGTAGCCGTTAATTCCAACGTGGAGGTCACTCACGCTGCGTGGCTTTGTCGCGCAGCGTCCAGTAGACCGCAAAGTTAGGCGAAACTGAGCATTTTATTAGCGTAGTCTTTGCCTGCTGTTGTAGGAGGCAAAGCTTTACCGTCTTGTGCATACAGATCTAGGGTTTCCTCGACGATTTCACAGAGTTCCGCGAAGACCTGCTTTTCATCGTTGCCATGACAGCCTCCATAAAACAGACCAGGACAACTACCGACAAAGCACTGATCTTCATTAGACCACTCCACGATTTTCACGTAGCGGGCACTTTCGCTCATTTAGTTGAATCCTCTATGGCTATATTGACTGCTCTCTCTTGATAACGCCGAGCATCCGCACCAAGCTGGCCTGAAATTACAAGCGGCCTCGTCAGTTTTGGATGAACGAAGTTCCGGTGACTTCCTTTGCCGCCACGGTTGACGAAACCGGCTTGTTCAAGGTCTTTTATCAGTTCTCTAATCTTTTTTGGCATCGCGTAGTTGTATAAAACAGACTGCCTAAGGTGGATGGCAGTAACGGCAAGGTAAGGCATTTAATTCGACCCTGGCCCCTTTAATCCTCCTTCGCTTGGTTCGGATGGGCCAGGATGTCGAGCAGCCCGCCGGACTCGATTGCCACCACGACGCTCTCGAAGGAAATGCCCCGATCAACCTTGAGCGCTTCGTTTTTCTCTGTGCCCCAACGGAATGGTTTCATCGGGGCATGCTACACCGCTGTGTGCCTTTTGTCACCAGATGACGCCCGAGACTGAGACGCCCAACGTTCACGTTCAGGGGCCGGCCGCGGCTTTATGCGGCCGGTCGCCTGGAGCGCAGGGTTGGGCATGGATGCATGATTGCCAGACTTGACCTCGCGCTTCCATTGCGATATGGACGGGCGGCGGAGAGATGTCGATAGGGCTTGCCACGCCGCGACAGGGCCGACAACGCCAGATTGGTATCGGCCTGGTATCAGCTTGGCACTTCATGCTGCGTTGCGCCGAAGAGGCGTGCGGCGGCACAGAGCGCACAGGTGGGATGGCGCGTCCCTGGATTTCGATAATCAGCAGGTCGAGAGCGGAGTCAGTTCCAACATGACAGCATTTTCTTGGTTCGTTTTATGTGTTTCAATGTTAAAACTGACCCCGCCTTCGTCCATGAAAGGCGTTGTCAATCAATCCAACACCAAAGTACGACACCAGGGGGCCGAACGTGAAAGCTCGGGCGACGGCCGCGGCTTCATGCGGCCGGTCGCCTGCAGCGCAGGGTTGGGCGCCTGTACCAAAGAGTTACACCCTCAGCTTGCAGATGTGCTGCGCCGCTTCGGGGAGCGGCTTGTCGCTGACTTCGCGCTCGGCACGGGGCGCTCGGTGAGACGGCCGGTGACGTACTTATGGAGAACGCTGGCGATCAGCGTCTGATACGGAACGCCCTCTTCGAGTGCCCTGACCTGAATGTCACACAGATCTCCCGACGACAGACGGATGTTCACACGGCGGTCTTTGATAGCAGTGGCACGCGCCGCCGCCTTGAACTTGGCAAGTTCTGCCTTGGTCGCGACCGAGTTAAGCTTTCCCCCGTCGAACGCAGCAACAACTTCTTCTTCGTAGGCATCAGTCTTCGGCATCGGCCTCACCTTCGTTTAGATAGTCCCGAGTCGCCTTGCGACTGGGGATGATTGTCTTGAGGAAGAAGTAGTTTTCCTCCTCGACGAACGGCACCAAGTAAGCGTAGTTGTCCGCAGCGACGACAAGGATGCGCTGCCGCGGGTACTTCGCTTGGTTCGGATGGGCCAGGATGTCGAGCAGCCCGCCGGACTCGATTGCCACCACGACGCTCTCGAAGGAAATGCCCCGATCAACCTTGAGCGCTTCGTTCTTCTCTGTGCCCCACCGGAATGGCTTCATCGGGGAATGCTACACCGCTGTGTGCCTTTTGTCACCAGATGACGCCCGAGACTGAGACGCCCAACGTTCGCGTTCAGGGGCCGGACGCGGCCTTATGCGGCCGGTCGCCTGCAGCGCAGGGTTGGCATGGATGCATGATTGCAAGACTTGAGCTCGCGCTTTCATTGCGATACGGACGGGCGGCGGAGAGATGTCGATAGGGCTTGCCACGCCGCGACAGGGCCGACAACGCCAGATTGGTATCGGCCTGGTATCAGCTTGGCACTTCATGCGGCGTTGCGCCAAAGAGTCGTGCGGCGGCACAGAGCGCACAGGTGGGATGGCGCGCCCCTGGATTTCGGTAATCAGCAGGTCGAGAGCGGAGTCAGTTCCAACATGACGGCATTTTCTTGGTTCGTTTTATGTGTTGTAATGTTAGAACTGACCCCGCCTTCCCTGTTAGAACTGACCCCGCCTTCCCTGCTCCAGTCTTTTTTGGCATCGCGTAGTTGTATAAAACAGACTGCCTAAGGTGGATGGCAGTAACGGCAAGGTAAGGCATTTAATTCGACCCTGGCCCCTTTAATCCTCACGGTATGGGTTAGACCGCATGCTTGGTGCCAAACAGAATTGCGAGTATCCGCTTATGTGCAGGCCCAGGTAGTTGCGGATGGAGTTGAGACCAACGTCTTTCGTCAAATTTCTCGATTGCGTTGACTACCTGGCCTGAATTATGGACTGGCGGTTCCTCTCCAAGAACCTTCCCGATACGATTGGCTACGAGGCGAAAACTATCGAGAGTTTGCTCTTGATCGAGTGCGCCATCGTTATCGACCTTTATGCGCATATAGTCGATTCGAACGATCTGCTTTGGCTTTCTGTTTTCTAAAGTGTAGATGACGGTCGCGACGTTAATTGTGCATCCAGAAAACCGTTGCAACGACGGTTTATGCCTCATATAGAAATCGTTAAATGATCGCTGCGATACTTGAATGATCGAGTTGTCGTCACCCACAACGAAGAAGCGGTAGCCCAGATTCATAGGGATTCTCTGTTGCTGTCTAACGTCTGAATTCACCGGTGCTGCGCGGTTTTATTGCGGCAGTCCGGGTTGAATGAAGCGTTACGCATTTAATCGACCCTGACCCCTTTTTACTTGGGAATGTTAGAACTGACCCCGCCTTTTCCTCTGACCCCGCCTTTTCCTTTAGCACTGACCCCGCCTTTTCGCTGACCCCGCCTTCTTCTTTTGTATATTTTCATAAGCGCTCTCGGATAAGTTCTCCGATCTTCAGAAGGCCCCAGGCCGTTGAAAACCGGGAACGGAAGCACGGAAGACTTTTTGATGACCGCTTAGCTTCTCAGTTATATTGAGTAGCATCTATGCCGCTGCGATGCCACTCAAGCAATTTGCCACGGTCGATTAGTATTACGCTAGCGTTCTTGGATGCGCTCTTCACCGCTTCGTCCGTAAAATAACTCGTAGTAACTATATAACCGCGCCACGCAGAATTCTCTTCAACCACGCCCTTGAACTGCTGGATTGTTGGGCGACCAACGCCGTTCTCTTCGGCATTCCGTTTGCACTGCACAACGATTAGTCCATTTGAATGGCGAGCAAAGCCATCAACGCCAGCGTCATTGCTTTTCTTGGTAGCCCATGCAAGCAAACCCGCGTCTTGGAAAAAACTCATTACGTGCTTTTCGAAGTCGTATGGATTCATCCTAAAAAGCATCGTTTGAACCTCGGAGTCGCCTGATCTACATTCCTGCCGGCGTGGCGACATGATCTCCTCTGACATTGCCTTTCGCATTTCATGACTTGAGCGACGAAGTATTTCGTCTTTTGCGATCATGTACGCAACGATTGATACGTAATTTCTAGCCTCGGAATTACTCAACACGGCTTCAAGAACTGAAGTAATGCCGGCCGCGCCGAGAAAAATCACCAGTAAGATGGGCATTCCTATCGCTGATCCGAAGCCGGCTATACCAACTGAAGGCCCGCCGAGGATGGCACCAGCACTCAGGGTCACCGGAATTGCAATCTTTACAGCAAGGGGCATGTCGGCGTTTTTATAACTTCGATACGCTTGGCTCACACTTCGGAAAACGCCTTTGGCGAGCCGTCTAGAATCCGTCAACGCGTATATCTTCTTGGCCTTCGACGCTGTGCTCCAACCGTCATTTCCGAGAAACTCTCTCGCTGTCGCTAGCCATGCGACTGCATCCATCCGATCTTGTTCGATTGAACAGCTAGAAATAGCTTGTACAAACAGTGAAACCACCCACCCCTTGACTGCCTTGATGGGCGCATTTTGTGAAGCCATATCATGCGCGGCCCCAGCGATACGGTCCACTGAGTCTTTAGCAAACCTCGCTGACGCCAAAGTTACTGAGGTAATTGCGGCCTGAGCTTTAGATCGAATACTCACATTCGTTGCCTCGTGTCTCTGATGAAGGCTCTGGAAGCCCAGCGTGAAGTAGCAATCCCAGTTGACGCTTTACTTTGCGTCATTATGCTCTGTATCTGTACAGCCATTGGAAAATTTAGATACAAATCAATCAGGTATACCATGAACACGTCCACTAAAATTTCCGGCAATTGCGTCAATGCCGATCGGCTCCTGGTTCCATCGGCAACTCCGTGAATATCTCAGCGAGCATCGCCTGCAAAAAACTATAGCATAAGGAGGGACGAGCCCGATGTCGACCGCTCGCGGCCCAATCAATCCATTCCCAGTTTCGCCAGACCCGACAGGTCTCCCCGCCGCAAATCGGCCCGGATCGTAGTCAGGTCCACTCCGTCCTGTACGACCCGCGTGAAGTCGTTCGCTGACCGCGGTGGGCCGACGTAGATGGCGCCGGCCAGCACGCCCTGACGGAGGATCAGCCGCCACCACGCCACATCGTGCGCCGCCGCGGTGTATTCCTCGTCGCCGGGCTGGGCGACGATTTCGCCAAAGCTGCGCAGGTCGATGCCGTCGCATTTGAGCTGCAGGACGATGCGCGGCGCCTGGTAGGGCTGGCCCTGGCCAAGGAGTGCGCCGGCGGCCGTTCCGGCCTGCGCGGCGCCGACGGCCCACAGGCCGGCGATGGCGCCGGGTGTTTCGGCCAGTTCGGCGACGTCGCCGACGGCGTAGATGTCCGGGTCGCTGGTCCGCATGCACGAGTCGACCTTGATGCCGCGGCCGACTTCGAGGCCGGCAGCGCGTGCCAGTTGCGTGTTGGCGCTGATGCCAAGGCAGGCGACGAAAATATCGGCCCTGGCGCATGGCCCGTGCGCCAGCCAGGCGGCGCGTAGCGTTTCGCCGTGGCCTTCCCAGCGGGTGACACTGGTGTCGGTGAGGACCTGGATGCCGATGCCTTCGAGGTAGGCGGCGAGGCGGGCGGAACCCTGGTCGTCGAGTTGGGCGTTCATCAGCCGGTCGGAGCGCTGCAGGAGCGTGACGTGCAGCCCCAGGTGGTGCAGCGCGTCGGCCGCTTCGACGCCGAGGACGCCGCCGCCGACCACCAGCGCGCGCCGCGCGCGCCGCAGTTGCACGTGATTGCGCAGCGCCTGCGCGTCTTCGGCCGAGCGCAGGACGAAGGCGTTGTCGAACGACAGAAAATCCGGGTCGGGCGTCGTGCAGTGCGCGCCGGTGGCCAGAATCAGCTTGTCGTAGGGCAGGCTTTCGCCGGTAGCCAGCAGCACGGTCTTGTGGGGCCGGTCCAGCGAGCGGGCGATCGAGTTGCGCCAGACTTCGACCCGATTCTTCGCGTACCAGTTGTCGGGGATCAGTTGCAGGCCATCCATTCCGGTGCGGCCGTAGATCAGCCGGCCGATGGCCATGCGATTGTAGAAGTGCAAGGGCTCGCTGCTGATCATGTCGATCTGCAGCGACGGGCTAAGGGCGCGCAGTCGTTCGGCGGCGCTGGTGCCGGCGATACCGTTGCCGATGATCACCACGCGGGAAACATCAGTTCCCAGGGCGTGGTCCACGGCGGGCGCGGCCGGGGTCGCGACGGCTTGCTCCGGTCCGGCCGAAGTCGGATCGCGGTCGATGACCACCGGGCCGCTGACCCGGCACATGCACGCCAGCCGGGCTTTGCCTTCGAGGCCGAGTCGCCGCAGCGTCGCGGTTTCGTCGTCGCCAGCCGGGGTCAGGTGCTGACTGCCGGCGCACACCACGACGGCATCGGCGCCGCACAGACCGGCGCGGCAACCGTAGTTGATCTTCAGCCCGGCGCCCTCGATGGCATCGAGCAGGGTCGCTCCCTTGGCGACAGGGAAAGCGACCCTGGTCTCCCGGTCGGTCACTTCGGCTCCCTGCTGGCCGCCGAAGCGCGTGCGCATCTGCGTCTTGCGGTTTGGCTCTGCCGTCGGCGCGGCGGGTTTTGCCGACGCTTTCTTGAACAGTCCTTCGGCGTGGAGGCTGGAGACCAGCAGGACCCCCCCGCCGATCACGCCGCCGCTGCGGCTCACCGCGATGGCCCACTCGGGTGCCGAGAAGGACAAGAAATAGCCGAGCGTACCGAGCACGATCGGGCCGCCAAACCAGTAGAAGATGGTCAGCGCGACGGCGGCGAAAACGGCCGCGACGCGATGCGGCGAGAGCGGGAAATAGCTCGTGGCGATGGCGTACAGGCCGGCCGAGGCGCAGCACGAGCCGAGCAGGATGGCAAGATAGAGGTCAAGGCCATAGGTCTGCGTCGGCCCCTGCAGGAAATAGGCGCCGATCAGTCCGGGCAGCAGGCCGATGAACAGCCTCCGCTGGCCGGCATAGCGCGGGTCGGAATCGACCAGGTCGGCAAAAATCGCTCCGCGGGGATTGAAGTCGTAACAATTCTTCTGGCAGCCGACACAGGTCGGGCAATAGCCGTTCGGCACGACGACCAGCGGCGCCTGGCCATACGTGCGCTGGATCGGCCCCAGCGGGCAGAAGGTGCCGCACCAGCCGCTGCGCCCGGCAAAAATCAGCCCGCCGACAAAGGCCAGGGCCAGTACGCCGACGATGCCGGCGGCGACCACCCCCCCTTCATGATTGAGGAGCGGCGAACGGGCGGCGACGCAGCCGATGAACAGGGCGACGGCGATCAGGAAAGCCGTATCCTTCCACTTGCCGGGCAAGGGTCGGTTGCGGCTGGTGTCGGTCATGCGCGGAATCTGGTTGAGGAAGGCCATCGGGCAGACCTGCCGCCACAGTCCCGGCGCAATCACCAGCACCGCCGGCAGCACGGGAATCGCCAGCCCCCACCAGAGTTTCAGCCCGACGCCGGGAGCGAGCGCCAGCAAGGCAGCGAAGCCCAGCGTGACGAGCAGCGTGAGGACGCGCAGGACTTGCCACACCGTCTTCGGCAGGGCTGAGGTGCGTTTGGTGTAATTGGCGAAGAATAGCTCGGGGCTCATGGTGTGGCTCCGGGAAGCAGAGGCTCAGCAGGCGATCTGGAGCTGGCGCAAACGCCGGCTGGTATAGGCCGCCAGGTCGGTCAGCACGGCGATGGCCAGGGAAGGCTTCCAGGCGGCCAGTTGGTCGAAGGAGGTCCGGCGCAGGGCCAGCAATTCGGTGCTTTCGAGTGTGCTGGCGGAAATCGCGCTGGCTTCGCCGTCGAGGAACGACGAGATGCCGAATACTTCGCCCTCGACCAGGCGATCGACTTCCCGTTCGGTCTTGCCTGTTTCGGCAACGGTGATGCGGATGCTGCCGGAGACGACGATGAACAAGGCATCGTTGCGCTCGCCGGCGGCGATGATCCGGCTGCCCGCGGCGAAGCGCAGTTCGGCGACGAAACTGTCGAGGGTGTCGAGATCCTCATCCGAGAACTCGCGCAGAACCGGCCGCAAGGGCTTGCTCCGGGACTCCGCGTTGACCTGCCGGTCAGGGTCGGTGTAGCTGAAAAACTCCATGGTGCCTCCTGGCGCGTGGGTGCTGGCGCCGAGCGCTTGTGAATACATCAATGAATAGCGGTCTATCGGGCTGCGGCAATCTTTTCACAGCCTCTGAGCGCTAATCGGGTTTCTTCCGGTCAGTCTGGTCCGTTACCCCGCCGAAGGCCTGGAGGAACGAAGCGACGGGTCGGTCCGGCTGTAAAGGCGGGCGGCTGTTCCAGCGCTCGACGTAGAGATCCCATAACCTGGCCTTGCGTGAGATCAACAGTTGCCCGAGGCGGTTTTCCGCCCCCGCCGCCTTGTCGATGGCTGCCGGGGCCAGTTCCTTGCTCAGGGTTACGGTAGCGGCGCGGATGGCCGCATCGGTTTGCCGGCAGTATTGGCGCAAGTCGGTCAACGAGGCCTGGAATGACTGGCGGCCGTCGAGGTAGGCTCGTCTGGGCGGGCCGAACAGCACACGCAAGGCTTCCTCGCTGGTCGGCAGCAGAGTGAGGGGATTGCTGGCGCCCGACCCGGCGCGCGCGCCGAGTGGTTGGCCGGTGGGCTGGCCAAGGGCCGCGTCGCGCAGGGTCAGCAATTGCCGGATTTCACCGGTAAGCAGCAGGATCAGTTCGCCCATCCGCTCGCCGAGAACCGCGGCATCGGCTTCGTCAAGGTCGCCCGGCGACAGCCCCAAACCGCGCGCGATGCCAGCCAGCACCGGGTCGCCTGCCGGCGGCTGGCCGGCGCCGTCAGGGGGGGCTGCCTGTTTGGCGATCCGATCGGCGACCTGATGACCTGCGTCCACGGCTTCGTTTATGCCGGCTGCCGGCGTCGCGGCGGCCGGTGCCGGCCGGGTCTTGTCCACCCGGGCGATGCGGGTCACGCCGTCTTCGGCCTGCGAAACCCTCGCTGCCACTGAGTCACCGGAACGAGCGACGGGCGTCGGAGCGATTGCCGACGCGTCGGCGAGCATCGCCGCCGGGTCGCCGCCGCGCCGCGCGCCGCTCGCTCGACGGGCTGGCGTGGGCCTGCCAGGGCTTGCTTCTGCCGGGGCCGGCGAGGCTGCCGGGTTTTCCGCTCGCTGGCCGGCGGCGACCGACGGCGCCTCGTCGGCCACGCCGCTCACCTGCACGGTGATCAGGTAAACGCCAATGAGCAGTTGGTCGCCATCGCGCAGCCGATAACTGCCGCTGAGCCGCTCAGCGCTGTGATTGACGAAGGTTCCGTTGGACGAGTGGTCGTCGAGCACGAAAGCGCCATTGGCGAAGCGAATCGAACAATGTTCGCGGGACACGCTGCCGGTCGGGTCGGGCAGGGTCCAGTCGGCGCTGGCGTCGCGGCCGATGGTCAGCACGCCCTGGCCGCCCAGTGTGGCGGTCAGTGAGCGCTGGTCGGCGTGCGCGGGCGGGTTCTTGATCGTCAATTGCAGCCGCGGATCGGTCACCGGGCGCGCCACGAGGCGGGTCTGGTCATCCGGGGCTTGCCCGGTCTCTTCCGTCAATTCAACGCGGATGAGGTAGGCGCCGATGAGCAGCCCGTCGCCGTCGCGCAGGGTGTGCGGGCTGTCCAGGCGGGCCTTGCTACCGGCCAGGAAAGTGCCGTTGGTCGATTGGTCGTAGAGCAGATAAGCATTGGCCGAGCGGCGGATTTCGCAATGGTTACCCGACATCAATCGGCTGGGATCGGGCAATGTCCAGTCCAGGCCCTCCGAGCGCCCGATGCTGAGCGTCTCGCGGTCGCCGAAGTCGATGCTCGCCGCAACGGTCGCTGGCAGACCTGCGGCGTTCTCGAGCGTCAGGCGAAGCGTCATCCGCTCAGCCCTTCTTCTCGATCAGTTCGATCTTGTAGCCGTCGGGATCTTCGACAAAGGCGATCACCGTCGTTCCGTGTTTCATCGGGCCGGCCTCGCGCACTACCTTGCCGCCGCGGGCCTTGATTTGCTCGCAGGCGGCGTAGGCGTCGGCGACGGCGATCGCCAGATGACCGAAGCCGGTGCCCGGTTCGTACGATGGCGTATCCCAGTTGTGCGTCAGTTCAAGGACCGCTCCGTCAGACTCCGGGCCGTAACCGACAAAGGCCAGCGTGAAGCGACCGCTCGGGTAGTCCTGGCGGCGCAACAGGTGCATGCCGAGGACCTCGGTGTAAAAAGCCAGCGCGCGGTCGAGATCGCCAACGCGCAGCATCGTATGCAGGATTCTCATCTCTTCTCCTTACCACTGTGGGCATTGGGCGGCGAGCAGCCTCAGCTCGGCTCGTGCGGCCTGATGATCGGGGTACAGCCGGCCAACGATAGCCCAGAAACGCGGGCTGTGGTTCATCTCCAGGAGATGGGCCAGTTCGTGCGCCACGACGTAGTCGATCACCGGCGGTGGAAAGTGGATCAGCCGCCAGTTCAGGTGAATTCCGGTACGCAGGCTGCAACTTCCCCAGCGCGTGCGAGCGGACGACAGCGACAGGCGTGGCAAGTCGACGCCGAGAAGCGGCGCGTAATGGGCGATGCGCTCGACGAACAGCTCACGCGCCCTGTCGCGCAAGGCCTTTTCGAGGACGCGCGGCGCATCGGCCGGCGAACGCAGGCACAGGGTGAGCGTCGGATCGACGCCCTGCAGGTTCCACAGGCAGCGATTGGCGCCGAGCGCCAGGCGGATTTCGAGCGAGCTGCCCAGCACCGGCAGGCGCAGCCCATCGACGATGCGCAGCACCTCAGGTGCGCTGCGCGTCCGCCATTCGTCGAGCTTCTTTCTGATCCACTCGCCATGGTTGAGGATCGCCGTTTCGACTTCACTCAGCGAGGCACGCTGAGGCGCACCGACGCGTAGACCGCGATGATCGATCGACAGTCCTATGGTCCGTCGTTTGGCGCGCCGCAAGAGGTAGGCGACGGTACGCTCGCCCAGGTCGATGGTCCGCGACGTTTCGCCGGCAGGCCGGGCGCTGAACGGCAGTGACTCAGGCAGCCACGGCATCGGCAGGTGCCGCGTAGCGGTGCGGCGAAATGCGCTGCATTTCCGCTTCGATCCAGGCCGCGGCCAGGGCGTTGATCTTCGCTGCCGTCTTGCCGGCCGGGTCGATCGGCGGTCCGATGCTGACGGTGATCAGACCAGGCGCCAACTTGAAGGCGCCTCTTCCCCAGACCTCGCCGGCATTGTGCGCCACCGGCACGACGCGGACGGCAGCGCGCACGGCGAGGTGCGCACCACCAGGCTTGAAGCGGGCGCTTTCTCCGGGAGCGACGCGGGTTCCCTCGGGGAAGATCACCACCCAGTAGCCTGCCGACAGTCGATCGCGCCCCTGATCGAAAACCTGCTTGAGGGCATCTTTTGCCGCCGCACGATTGATCGAGATCATCTTCAGTGCAGCCAGGCCCCAGCCAAAGAAGGGAACGCGCAGCAGTTCCTGCTTCATGACGAAGACCAGCGGCGGGAAGATTTCCTGCAGGCCGACCGTTTCCCATGCCGACTGGTGTTTGGCGAGCACCACCGAAGGCTCGGTCGGGATGTTCTCGCGTCCGAGCACGCGGTAACGGATGCCGAGCACATAGCGGCAGAGGGCCATGAAACCGACGCGCCAGAGCGCGATGATGCGGTAACGCGCGGGCATTGGCAAGATCACCGCCAGCGAAACGAGGACCCCGAAAGGAATGGTCAGCACGCTGGCCAGGAACAGGAAAAGTGCCGAGCGAATGGCGACCATCAGGAAAGGATATGGTCGGTGGCCGCAGCGAGATCGGCGAAGACCAGCGTACCCTCCGGCAAGCCGCCTTCCGCCATGGTCTGCGTTCCCTTGCCGGTCAACACCAGCAGCGGCCTGGCGCGCATCGCGGCGGCCACGTGCAGGTCGCGCAGCGAATCGCCGACCGCCGGTGTGCCGGTCAGATCGACGTTGAAGCAACTGGCAATGCGTTCAAACATGCCGGGCATTGGCTTCCGGCAACGGCAGCCGGCGTCGATCGGGTGTGGGCAATAAAAGATGGCGTCGATGCGTCCGCCGGCCG
This sequence comes from Candidatus Accumulibacter aalborgensis, assembly GCF_900089955.1. Classification (GTDB taxonomy): domain Bacteria; phylum Pseudomonadota; class Gammaproteobacteria; order Burkholderiales; family Rhodocyclaceae; genus Accumulibacter; species Accumulibacter aalborgensis. The sequence continues at coordinate 79,961 of NZ_FLQX01000117.1, forward strand.
CCTGGACAGCGCGGTGCATCTTGTCGTGGATGGCATTGAGGGTATCCATGTCGAACAGGCCGCGACCAATGCCGGACTGGTTCGTGGCCAGCACGACGCGGTAGCCCGCCTGACTGAGCTTGGCGATGGCCTCGATGCTGCCGGGAATCGGCCGCCACTCGGCCGGCGACTTGATGAACTGCTTCGAGTCGTAGTTGATGACCCCGTCGCGGTCGAGGATGACGAGTTTCATACGGCCAGCTTGGCGATGTCGGCGACCGCATTGAGTTGGTCGAAGAGCGCTTTCAGGAGGCCCAACCGGTTGCCGCGCAGCAGCGGTTCGCTGACGTTGACCATTACCTCGTCGAAGAAGCGATCGACTTCGGCGCGCACCGAGGCGAGCACTTTCAGCGCGTCGGCGTAGTCCTCGTTGGCCACGTGCGACCTGACCACCGGCGCCATCAACAGCACTCGCTGGAACAGCGCCTTCTCGGCGTCTTCCTCGAGCAGGGCGATGTCAGGCTCGGGCAGGCTCTGCTCGGCCTTCTTCAGGATGTTGCCGATGCGCTTGTTGGCGGCAGCCAGCGCCAGCGCTTCGGGCAGAGCCAGGAACTCGCGTACTGCCGCCAGCCTGGCGGGAACCAGGTCGATGCGCGTCGGCCGCTGGGCGAGTACGGCCTCGACGACGTCGACTGCATGGCCGGCGTCTCTGAGCATGCCGCGCAGCCGGTCGAGCATGAAGGTGAGCAGCGTTTCGTCGACCGCGTCGATCTCAATCCCCTGCAGGAGTAGCGCGTTCTGCGCGTCACTGATCAGCCCGGACAGATCGAGCGGCAGCGGCGTCTCCATCAGGATGCGCAGCACCCCGAGTGCGGCGCGGCGCAGGCCGAAGGGGTCCTTGTCGCCGGTCGGCGGTTGCCCTATGCCGAAGAAGCCGACCAGAGCGTCGAGCTTGTCGGCCAGCGCCGTGGCGCAGGCAATGTTTCCCTCGGGCAGCGCGTCGCCGGCAAAGCGCGGGCGATAGTGCTGTTCGATGGCGTCGGCGACCACCGGCAATCCTCCTTCGTGCAGCAGGTAGTAGCGGCCCATGATTCCCTGCAGTTCCGGGAACTCGCCGACCATGTCGGTGAGCAGGTCGATCTTCGCGAACAGCGCTGCTCGTTCGGCAAGGTTGGCGTCGGCGCCGAGCTTTTCGGCGACGCTGCGCGCGATGCGGCCAAGGCGCTGCGCGCGCTCGCCGAGCGAGCCGAGCTTGTGGTGATAAACCACCGCCGAGAGGCGCAGGGCACGATTGGCAAAGCCGTTCTTGCGGTCCTGCTGGTAGAAGAAGCGTGCGTCGGCCAGGCGCGGACGAACGACGCGTTCGTTGCCGCGGATGATCTGGCTGGCATCGTCGACCGCCATGTTGGCGACGATCAGGAACTTGTTCAGCAGCCTGGCTGCCGCGTCGAGCAGCGGAAAGTACTTCTGGTTCTGCTGCATGGTCAGGATCAGGCACTCCTGCGGCACTTCGAGGTACTCGGCCTCGAACTCGCCGACATAGACGACCGGCCACTCGACCAGTGCGGTCACCTCGTCGAGCAGGCCGTCGGCCGGGTTGAGGCGCGCATCGAGTTTGCTGGCCGCGGCGTCGAGCTGGGCAGCGATCGACGCCCGTCGGTCAGCGAACGAAGCGATGACCTTGCTGGCCGCCAGCTTGGCTACATAGTCGGCAGGGTGGTCCACGACGATTTCGCCGGTGGACAGGAAGCGGTGACCCAGCGTGCGCCGGCCGCTCTGCAGGCCGAGCACCTCGCCGGGAACGATGCGCGCGCCATGCAACAGAATCAGGCCGTGCACGGGGCGGACGAACTGGTGCTCGGAATCGCCCCAGCGCATGACTTTCGGAATCGGCAGTTTTTTCAGCGCCTGCGCGACGATGTCGGCCAGATGCGCGACGAGTTCCTCGCCCGCTTTCGCGCGCCGGGCAACGAAGTATTCCGCCTTGCCGTCGGTCGTCTTCTGCAACTCGTCGAAAGTGACCCCGGCGGCGCGCATGAAACCTTCCAGCGCCCTGGTAGGCTTGCCGTCGGCGGCGATCGCGCTCGCTACCGACGGACCTTTCTTCTCCAGCACGCGGTCGGGCTGTCTCCCGGCCATGCCGGTGATCGTCATCGCCAGGCGGCGCGGGGTAGCGTACGAGGTGCACACGCTGTCGTCGGCAGCGAACTGCTGCGCCTTGAGGGCCGAAAAAACCGCATCCGCAAATGCTTCCGACAGCAGCTTGAGTGATTTTGGCGGCAGCTCTTCGCTGCGCAACTCGATCAGGAGCGTGTCGTTCATGGCCGGAGCCCCTCGCCGCCGGCGCTTGCCTTGCACATCGGGAAGCCGAGCGCCTGGCGGGAATCGTGGTAAGCCTGCGCGACTTCACGCGCCAGGGCACGCACGCGACCGATGTAGGCCGCTCTTTCAGTGACCGAAATGGCGCCGCGGGCGTCAAGCAGGTTGAAGGTGTGCGAACACTTCATGACCATTTCGTAGCCGGGTAGCGCCAGGCCGGCAGCGATCAGCCGCCGGGCCTCGGATTCGTACTCGCTGAAATGGCGGAACAGCATCTCGACGTTGGCCAACTCGAAATTGTACTTCGACTGTTCGACTTCGTTCTGGTGATAGACGTCGCCATAGGTCACCCGGTAGCCCGGCCCCTGTGCCCAGACCAGGTCGAAAACGTTCTCCGCCCCTTGCAGGTACATCGCCAGGCGCTCGATGCCGTAGGTGATCTCGCCCAGGACAGGTTTGCAGGGCAGCGAGCCGACCTCCTGGAAATAGGTGAACTGCGTCACTTCCATGCCGTCCAGCCAGACTTCCCAGCCGAGTCCCCAGGCGCCCAGGGTCGGGCTTTCCCAGTCATCCTCGACAAAGCGGATGTCGTGTCTGCCGGTATCGATGCCCAGCGCGCGCAGCGAATCGAGATAGAGTTCCTGGATGTTGTCCGGCGAAGGCTTGAGCACCACCTGATACTGGTAATAGTGCTGCAGGCGGTTCGGGTTCTCCCCGTAGCGACCGTCTTTCGGCCGGCGGGAAGGCTGCACGTAGGCAGCGTTCCACGGTTCGGGGCCGATGGCGCGCAGGAAAGTCGCCGTGTGAAAGGTGCCGGCGCCCACTTCGATGTCGTAGGGCTGCAGCAAGGCGCAGCCCTGCTTGTCCCAGAACTCCTGGAGACGCAGGATCACTTCCTGAAAGGTTGGCATGGGAGAGTGTCGGAGGGAAGCAAAGGACGCCATTTTACTTGGTTTCGTGCCCGACAAGAACCTGCTTCAAGGCGCCAGGACGCTTGCCCTGCCCTGGCGCACTCGGCCGGGCGAGTCGTCGCAGGTTGGGGTGAGGACCGAACCCCAACACCCCAGCGTGGCGATTGTGTTCGGGTTCCTGCGTCATCCCAACGAAGCCTCGACACCGGTTCAGCGCGAAGACCTCCTTCGCAACTTCGCCCGAGGTCGACGCGTCGAGGCCGGCGTGATACTGCGTCAGGAAAGGCATCGCATACGAATCGAGTTCCTTGACCTGCGGTGACCAGGTCATCGTCGAGCCGATCGCCGGGTCGATCGCCCCCTGCCGCACCGGGGCGAGTTCCCGCGTCCGTGAGCCCCGGCAAGGGAGCCAGCGCGACAGTTGCCTGGCGCAGCGTGTCGGACGCGGGTTCGCCGACTGCCGGTAGGGACTGGCCCGCCGGGCTCGCCACGGCTTGTTTCGACAGACCTGGCGGAGGTTGCCGCCGCTCCGCCGAGGAGTACCCAATCGGCATCGGCTGCCGTCTTGAGGCGTTCCTTTGCAGTGATCTACCGGCAGATCAGAACACTGAAGCCCGTCGAGCAGCTTCGCCTGGTAGAGATGCATAGAGCCCCGGCGAGGATCCTGTTGACCGTAGTTGTTCGCCCACTTGCATTGGAGACCGTCGTATTGGTCGAGGCCGATGGCCGTTGCTACCGCGATGGTATCGTGCTAGATTGGATCATGCGAATCATCGCCATCAGAACCCTGCGAGAGTTTTGGCAGCGACACCCGCAAGCGGAGGTTTCGTTACGGGCTTGGTACGCTGAAGTCAGCAATGCCGATTGGAAAACGCCTGCCCACATCAAGGCTGCCCAACGCGACGCCAGTTTCCTGGCGAACAATCGGGCAGTCTTCAATTTCAAGGGTAACCACTTCCGTCTGGTCGTTGCTGTGCGCTATACACAAGGGCTGATGTTTGTTCGCTTCGTCGGCACGCATGCCGAGTACGACCGTATCGACGCCTCCACTGTCTAGGACCGACGCCATGATGATCAAGCCGATCCATACCGAAGCCGACTACCAGTCCGCGCTGGCGGCAATCGAATCGCTATGGGATGCCCCGGAAGGCAGCGCCGAGGCTGATCAACTGGAAGTTCTCTCGATGCTGGTGGAAGCCTACGAGAAAACCGCATTTTCGATCCAGCCCCCCGATCCGGTTGACTTCCTTGGCTACGTCATGGAGACACGCGGCCTGACCCGCAAAGACCTGGAGCCCTACATCGGGCCGCGCGGGCGAGTGTCAGACATCTTGAACCGGGTACGGCCACTGACCCTGGAGATGATTCGACGCCTCGCCGCTGGCCTGAAGCTACCTGCCTCCGTGTTGATTCAGGAATACCCCTTGCGGCGGGAGGCGGCATGAGAAATCGGCAGCAGCGCCTGGCGCTGGTCGACGGACCGCTACCGGCACCGGCTTGCCGGACGACGTCGCTCGCCGGAGGAATGACTTCGTCGTGCGCATCGCTTCCGGGCGGGCAAAACTGATGGTGTGTCGGCTCATGGAGAAATGACGGATACTGTGACAACTATTGTCAAGACTCACGGATCCTGTCTGAGGGATCCTCCGTATCAGGGAATTCGACGATGGCAAACGATCACGACAGCGGCTACAAATCCCTCTTCTCCACTCCGGAACTGGTGCGTGACCTGATCATCGGGTTCGTGCCCGATGAATGGCTGCATGGCCTTGACGACAGCACCCTGGAGAAAGTCCCCGGGACCTTTGTCAGCGAAGATTTTCGCCACCGGGTTGACGACATCGTCTGGCGGGTGAAGGTTGGCGGCGAGCGATGTCTGTGACCTGATCCCGCCGGTGCCGGGACTGGTCGAGCAGTTCAAACCCCGGCTGAAATACCTGCTGATCGATGAGAACGCCTACACCGACAGCGAATTGGCCTCGCTCAAGAATCTGGCAGCGGCCGTCTTCCGGATCGAACACCCGGCCTCACCGGCAGCCATTGGCGTCTTGCTCAGCCTATTGAACGAGTGGCTGGTCGACCGGTGTTACGTCCTCCCCTGGCCAAGGTCTAAGGGCTCCAAATATCCCGCGTACGGTCGGGAA
>NZ_FLQX01000118.1 GCF_900089955.1 Candidatus Accumulibacter aalborgensis
CCGCTACCGGCTGCCGCCTGATTGAGGGGCGGTGCCGGCGAGCGGGGGGCTAAACGATTACGGAGCAGCATGTTGGCGGCCGGCGGCGCCTCGTTCATTCGGCTGGCGGCCACTGCCCGGCTCCAGATCTCTCCCTGCAACTCGTTTGAACGTGCCAACTCCGCCCTGGCTGCTTCGATGTCGGGCAGCCTCCGGTAGACCTCCAGCCGGGAATCCAGATAGCGCCGGAACAGGTCCCGCAGCGCCGGTTGCGCGCTGGGTGGCAGCAGGTCGAGCCGCAGGTAGGCGGTGCCGATGTCGTTGGTTTCCTGGACGATCAGGCTCCGACGCTGGTCGAAGCGCACCGCTGCACCCGAGAAAGTGAAGGCGATGAGCAAGCCGAGCAGGGCGAACACCGCGCCGTCGACCGCGCCGGTGCCGGACTGTGCGCCTTTGGGATCATTGGCCATCCGGCGAACACCAATCCGTCGACCAACTTCGAGCAGCAGGACCATGCCGACGAACAAGGCCAGGGTGACCAGCGAAGCGAAGGCGGTGTAGCTCATGGTTCTTCTTTCCCGGCAAGTCAATGCTGGCCATTTTCACCCCAAACCTGCGTCTCTGTACAGGGGAACGCCTTGCGGCACGGGTAGGCGCGAGGCGATGCCCAAGCGGATCGCCGACGGTGGCGGGTAGTTGTCCCTGGAGTCGTCGCCCGGCCTGTTGACTCAGCAGACAGGGGAATTCGAGTAGTGCCCGTGCGGGCAAACCCCATCGCAGCTTTTCGCGGACAGGGGAAGGGCGGGAGCACGCAGCGCTTGCTCCAGGATCGAAGCGAAGAACTGGGCAGAGAGTGACCGGCTATTTGCTGGACACCTCCGCGCTCCTGACCCTGCGAGACGACGAGCCAGGTGCGGAACGGGTAGCGGAACTGCTCGAACAGGCCGAGCTGGGGACGGTGCGGTGTTTTGGCTCGTTCATGTCACTGATGGAGGTGTTGTATCGCGTCTGGCGCGACGAAGGTGAGGCTGCCGGCCGCTTAGCTTATGAACAGTGTCTGGCACTTCCCATCGTATGGCTGCATGAAACGCCGGAGTTACTGAAGAGAGCTGCGGCGATCAAGGCCCATTACCCGCTGTCGGTAGCCGACGCCTGGATTGCTGCATGTGCGATTGAACAGGGGGCCGTTTTGGTCCACAAGGACCTCGAGTTCAAGGTCGTGCCGGTACTCCAGGAGTTGCTGCCTTGCAAGGGCCAGTAGGATTGGGAAGTCGCAGCGTCAGCGCCGCCTGTTCGGGAGTCGTGCCATGCGCGACGACGCCGAGCAGCGGCGCCGGCAGCCGCTCCTGCAAGGCCGCCAGGTTTTCGGCGAAGCGTGACATCGCCGGATCGATTCGGTTGGCTACCCAGCCAGCCAGCGGCAGTCCGCGGGCAGCGATCGCCTGCTGGGTGAGTAGCGCATGGTTGATGCAGCCCAGTCGCATGCCGACGACCAGGATCAGCGGCAGGCCGAGAATCGACGCCAGATCGGCGGTGTCGCCGGCGCTGCCGAGAGGCACGCAGAAGCCACCGACGCCCTCGACCAGGATCACGTCGGCCATCGTCTGCAACTGGCTTAGCGAGGCGGCGATGGTCGGCAGTTCGATGCTCCGACCTTCCTCTTCGGCGGCGATGTGCGGCGCAATCGCGGCCCGGAAGCCGTAGGGGTTGACCAGCGCCCGCGGTGCCGCGAACGACGACGCCGCGAGCAGGCGCTCGACGTCCTCGTTGAGTCCAGACTCGTCGAAGCCGGCGGCGATCGGCTTCATCGCCACCGCGGTCACGCCCGTATGACGGAAAGCGTGCAGCAGCGCGCAGGTGACGAAGGTCTTGCCGATTTCCGTGTCGGTGCCGGTGATGAACCAGCCGCGTTGGTTGGTCATTTTCTGGCGTAGGCAAGAATCACGTCGTAACGGGCGGGCAGGCCGTCGGACGTGCGATGCTGTTCGTAGGCCGCCTGTACCTGCTGCCAGGCACGACGTCCGAAGAGACCGCTACGCGCGCCATCGCCGACCGAGTTGGCGCCGATGTCCTTGATCGCGCGCAGCAGCGATTTGAGATCAGGGTAGTGCTGCCTGATTGTCCGCCGATGCAGCTCGATGTCCGTGAAACCGGCACGGGTCAGGGCACCCCGGATGGCGGCCGGTTCGCTGAAGGTCAGCGTGTGGCGGTAGCAGTCGATGGTGGTGAAAGCGTCACGCAGCTCGTGGAAGGTCTCGGGGCCGAGCGTACTGAGCGCCAGTCGACCGCCGGGGCGAAGGACGCGGCGCGCCTCGGCGAAAACCTTGTCGGTATCGCACCACTGGACGGTCAGGCTTGACCACCAGGCGGCAAAACTTTCGTCGCTGCACGGCAGTGCCTCGATGTCGGCAGCCAGGCAGACGTCGGCGTCACGACGCGCGAAGGCGAGCATCGCCGGGGCGAAATCGACCGCCGTGAGGTATGCCTCCGGCCAGCGCGAGCGCAACAGCCGGGCGCCATAGCCGGTGCCGCAACCGGCGTCGATGATGCTCGCTGGCTCCGGCAAGGGATCGAGGGCGGCCAGCAGATGGTCGCAGACCTGTCGCTGCAGTACGGCTGCGTCGTCGTAGGACGCGGCCGCGCGCTCGAAGGACTCGCGTACGCGCTGTTTAGGGGCTGGCTGGGGCATGATGGAAATCGTCGAGCAGGCGGACAAAGCGCTCGGGGTCGTTGAGGAAGGGTGCGTGCCCGGCAGCGGCGAAGACCTCCAGTCTGGCGTTCGGGAGCGTCTTGGCCAAGCACTGTGCTGCCGCCAGCGGGATCAATGAGTCGTTCTCGCCATGGATCAGCAGGCAGCGGGCAGTCACTGTCGGCAGCAGCGGACGCAGGTCGACCTCGCGCAGCCAGTTCAGGCCGCGGCTGAGCGTTTCGACGTCAGGCGTCGGCGCCTGCCGCAGGCCGGCGGTGAGCGTGCGGCTGATCGCGCGCGCCCGGATGTCGCCCTGGCTCAACAAGGCGATGAAACGCTGCAGCGTCGGTTGCGCCTGCAGCCTGACGCTGGCGGCAAAGCTGTCGACCACTTCGGGCGCCTGCCCAGCAGGCCAGTCAGCGCGCTGGGTGAAACTGGCGGTAGCGCCGACGAGGATCAGCCGTTTGACCTTTTCCGGCGACAGCCGCGCGGCGCGCAGCGCCAGCATGGCACCGAGCGACCAGCCACAGAGCGTCACCGGATGTGGCAGCGCGTCGATGACCGCCTGTGCCGTATTGGTGAAGTCGGCGCTGTCGTCTGGCGCCGCGCCGTAGCCGGGCAGGTCGACGAGATGCACGCGAAAGCGCTGCGCCAGCGCCGCCAGCAGCGGCTGCCAGACCGCGCTGTCCAGCCCCCAGCCGTGGATCAGCGCCAGGTCGGGCCCTTGGCCGATGACCGCGCTCATGCCAGCTCGCGCAAGGCGTCGACCAGGCGGCCGACCTGCTGTGCGCTGTGCGCCGCGGTCAGCGAGATGCGCAGGCGTGCGCTGCTCGCGGGCACCGTCGGCGGACGAATCGCCGGCACCCACAGGCCGCGCTCGTAGAGTGCGCCGGCGATACGCAGGGTTTCGTGGTTGTCGCCGATGATCAGCGGCTGGATCGCCGTCGGCGAGGGCAGCAGACGCCAGCGCGTGTTGGCCAGTCCGCCAGCCAGTTCAGCTAATCCAGACACTCCGTCGCGCAATTGGGCGGTGAGTCGCCACAGGTGATCGCGACGGGCATCGCCGCCGGAGATCAGGTCGAGGCTCGCGGCCAGCGCGCAGGCGACGATCGGGCTGCTGGCGGTGGTGAAGATATACGTGCGGGCGCGTTGTTCCAGCCATTCGATGACCGTCGTGTCGCCGGCGACGAAAGCGCCGGCAGCGCCAGCCGCTTTGCCGAGGGTGCCCATGAGGACCAGGCGCCTGGCCGCCGGCAGCCCGAAGTGCGCGAGGCTGCCGCGCCCGTGCTCGCCGAGGACGCCGAAACCATGGGCGTCATCGACCACCAGCCAGGCGTCGAAGCGCTCGGCGAGTGCGAGCAGGCCAGGCAGGGGAGCCAGGTCACCGTCCATGCTGAAGACGGCGTCGGTGAGAATCAGTTTGCGGCGCGCCGGACTCGCGGTCAGCAAGCGCTCGAGCGCGGCCAGATCGCCGTGCGGGTAGCGCTGGCTGTCGGCGCGCGAGAGCTGGACGGCGTCGATTAGCGAGGCATGGTTGAGGCGGTCGGCGAAGACCGCATCGCGACGCCCGACGAGCGCCGGAACGATCGCCAGGTTGGCCAGGTAGCCGGTGGAGAAGAGGAGCGCGCGCGGGAAGCCGGTGAAAGCGGCGAGCTTCTCTTCGAGCACCGCGTGCGGGGCGAGATGGCCGCTGACCAGATGCGAGGCGCCGCTGCCAACTCCCCAGGCGTTTGCGCCGGCACACGCCGCCTCGATCAGCGCCGGGTCGTTGGCCAGCCCGAGGTAGTCGTTGCTGCAGAAGCTGATCAGCTCGCGGCCGTCAACCCGCGCCTGCGGTCCGCAGGGCAGTTCCAGGGTGCGGCGCTGACGCCAGAGGCCATCGCGCTGTAGTGCTTCGAGTTCGCCTTGCAGTTCGTTCCAGATCATTCGGAGAGGGCGGCGTCCAGTGCGGCGATGGCGCGCGCGGCGAGGAACGCGCATTCCTCGGCGCTGATCACGTAGGGCGGCATGAAGTAGACGGTATTGCCGATCGGCCGCAGCAGGATTTCGTTGGCCAGTGCCTGGCGGTAGAAGCGCTGCGAAAACTGCGGATCGTCGCTGACCACGTCGAAAGCGGCGATCATTCCGCGTTGGCGTAGATGACGAACCTGTGGGTGGTCGGCCAGCGGGCTGAGGCAATCGGCGAGCTGCGCGGCGAGTAGGCGATTGGCGTCGATCACGCGATCGTCGGCGAAGATGTCGAGCGTCGCCAGCGCAGCCCGGCACGCCAGCGCGTTGCCGGTGTAGGAGTGCGAATGCAGAAAGCCGCGGCTGAGGCGGTCGTCGTAAAAAGAATCATAGACAGCGTCGGTCGTCAGGACGATCGACAGCGGCAGATAGCCGCCGGAGATGCCTTTCGACAGGCAGAGGAAGTCCGGTTTGATTCCCGCCTGCTGATGGGCAAAGAAAGTTCCGCTGCGGCCGCAGCCGACGGCGATCTCGTCACAGATCAGATGGACTTCGTAGCGGTCGCAGAGGCCGCGGGCCAGGCGCAGGTATTCCGGATCGTACATCGCCATGCCGCTGGCACACTGAATCAGGGGCTCGACGATCAGTGCCGCGATCCGGGCATGGTGCTCTTCGAGATGAGTTTCGAGACCGGCGGCGGCACGGCGAGCGACGTCGATGGGTGTTTCGCCATCGGTCGCCAGGCGGGCATCGGGCGTCGGTACTGTCGCGGCGGGGCGAATCAGCGGACCGTAGGCGTCCTTGAACAGAGCAACGTCGGTGACCGCCAGCGCGCCGACGGTTTCGCCGTGATAACCGCCGGCCAGGCAGAGGAACTCCTGTTTCTCGTGGCGACCCCGGTTGTGCCACGAGTGGAACGACATCTTGAGAGCGATTTCGGTCGCCGACGCGCCGTCGGAAGCATAGAAGCAATGGCCGAGTGTGTGGCCGGTCAGCGCTGCCAGCCTTTCGGAAAGCTCGATCACCGGCCGATGGGTGAAGCCGGCGAGGATGACATGTTCCAGTTCGTCGAGCTGTTGGCGCAGCGCCGCATTGATGCGCGGGTTGCAGTGGCCGAACAGGTTGACCCACCACGAGCTGATCCCGTCGAGGTAGCGGTGGCCATCGAAGTCGTACAGCCAGACTCCCTGGCCCCTGGCGATGGGGACCATGGGCAAGGCGGCGACCGCGTCGGCGTGCTGTTTCATCTGGGTGCACGGATGCCAGACGGCAGCCAGGCTACGTTGCAGCAGATCGCTGTTGCTCATCGGGATGATCGCTTCAGTGCAGGGTCTGCGACGGTGCGTCGTCCTGTTCCGGCATCTCGGCATGGACCGTATCGCCTTCGATGTTCGGATAGAGGGGCGCGCCGCAGTCGTCACAGAACTCGTAGGGGAACTGCTGGTCGAGCACGACGACTTCCTTCAGGCCCACCTTGCGCAGGACGGCTTCGATCTCGCCGGCGATTTCGGTGGTTTCGTCTTCAATGCCCAGCAGTGGCCAGACGACACCGTGGTACACCACGTCGCTGTCGGCTGGGCCGAAGCCGATCCGGTATTCCTCGAGTCGCTTGTCGTGGAAGCCACCAATCACGGCGCGCAGGTTCTCGTCGGGTTGGCCGAGGGCGGCCTGCAGGAAGGCGACAGAGGCATTCAGCGAGTACGGGCGCGAGGCGCTGTCCGACGCCCGGCACGCAGCGTGATAGGCATCGGCCAGCAAGGCCTGATAGGCGCAGCCGGTGAGCAGGGGTTCGAGGCAGGGTGCGCCCTGCTTCAACCATTCCTTGAGTGCCGTTTCGCGCGTGCTCTTGTCGGCCTCGTTCCAGCGGAAGATCGGCATGCCGCGGGGAACGGTCAGCGCGCCGACCAGGTAGCGCGTATCGGACAGGAAGCGGTTGGTTTCGGGCATCGCCGACGAATCGATGTTGAGGTCCGTCTGGGCGAGTGCGGCGGCTCCGAGTTCGTGCATCATTTGCCAGGTATCGACAAAACTGTGCGGCAGTTGATCGGGACTGTAAAGATAGTCGGCGAGCGCAATCCGTGCGCCGCTGGCGAAGACGTGTGCACCGAGATGCACCTTCAGTGTCTGCAGGGTTCCCTTGGGGATCGCCGCCGCCGGAATCGAAAAGCGCGACCAGGCCAGCACCGGCGCGGCAAAGAGCAGGAGGTCGAAGTCCTCTCCCTGATGCGAGATAACGCACGATTCGGCGTGCGCCTCGATGAGGTCGGCGAGGTCGTCATGGGCCATCGGATGGGTGTCGAACAGGCGGTCTAGCGACGCGGTGAAGTCATCCTCGGCGCCATCGTGGAACAGGCGATTGACGAGTTCGGCGAGGCGACTCTGCCAGAAGGTATCCTCGAGCTTGCTGCCGGACTCGGCCAGACCGATGGCCAGACGGCTTAACTCGGTGGCGTCGGCCGAGATGCGCTTGCGGGAGGAGAATCGGTTGCGTTTCATGGTCGGGAGCCTGAGGACGGTCAATCCGCCATTGTACCAAGCTGATTGGAGGATGACGGACGTTCCGGCAGCAGTTCTCATTTCAAACCCACGCAAGGCGGCTGCTGGCGTAGGTTGGCGCACGAGGA
>NZ_FLQX01000119.1 GCF_900089955.1 Candidatus Accumulibacter aalborgensis
CTGGCGGCCAAGAACGCGATCCTGATCGTCGAGTTCGCCAAGATGGAGTACGAGAAGGGCGAGTTATCGCTCGCCGAGGCGACGCTCAAGGGTGCGCAACTGCGCCTGCGGCCGATCCTGATGACCTCGTTCGCCTTCATCCTCGGCTGCGTGCCGCTGGCCATCGCCAGCGGCGCCGGCGCCCTGTCGCGGCAAGTCATGGGCAGCGCGGTGATCGGCGGCATGCTCGCCGCCACCTGCCTGGCCATCTTCATCATCCCGGTGACTTTTTACGTCGTCGAGAAGATCAGTCACAAGGGAGAGACCGGCGTGCGCCATCACGAGGCGGGCAAGCAGGATGCCGGCCAACTCGCGCTGGAGCCGGCCGGCAACGAGGAGGATCGCCATGCGTAAGCCACCGCTCGTCACCTTGCTGGCGCTGCTGGTCAGCGCTTGCATGGTCGGACCCGACTACGTCCGCCCGCCGGTCGACACGCCGACGGCCTGGCGCCTGAGCGAAAAGGACGCTCGCGACCTCGCCAACACCCTCTGGTGGGAACAGTTGGGTGACCCGGTGCTTAACGATCTGGTGACCACCGCGCTGCGTGAAAACAAGGATCTGATGATCGCTGCCGCGCGAGTGGATCAGTTTGCCGGCAACTACGGCATCGTTCGCTCAGGCCTCTTCCCGCAGCTCAGCGCCAGCGCCGACGCCCGTCGGCAGAGAGACATCAGCGCGGTGGTGATCGGCGCCGGTGGCAACGAGATCTACAACAGCTACAACGCGGTGTTGAACGCCAGTTGGGAGATCGACATCTGGGGCCGCATCCGTCGCCAGACGGAAGCCGCACGCGCCCAGCTCCTGGCCAGCGAGGAAGGCCGGCGCGGGGTCATCCTGTCGCTCGTCGGCAGCGTGGCCGGCGCCTACATCAACCTGCGCGACCTCGATCGCCAACTGGAGATTGCCCGGGCGACGGCGAAGAGCCGCGGCGAGTCGTACGACATCTTCAAGCTGCGCTTCGAGGGGGGCATCATTTCGGTGCTCGAACTGAGCCAGAACAAGTCGCAATACGAAGAAGCGCTGGCGAGCATCCCACCGCTGGAGAAAGCCATCGCCCAGCAGGAAAACGGGCTCAGCGTGCTGCTCGGCCGCAACCCCGGACCGATACCGCGCGGCAAGGACATCGACCATCTGACGCTACCGGTCATCCCGGCCGGCCTGCCGTCGGATCTGCTTGAACGCCGGCCCGACCTCCGGCGCACCGAGCAGAACCTGATCGCGGCCAATGCGCTGATCGGCGCCGCCAGGGCGGCCTACTTCCCGACCATCTCGCTGACCGGCCTCTTCGGTTACGCCAGCACCAGCCTGAGCAATCTCTTCGACGGCCCGAACAAGGTGTGGAGCTACGGCGCCCCCATCACCATGCCCCTCTTTACCGCCGGCGCGATTGCCGGTCAGGTACAGGCCGCAGAAGCCACGCAGCAGCAGGCGCTGTTTGGCTACCAGAAAGCGATCCAGGAAGCTTTCCGCGAAGTCAACGACGCGCTGGTCAGCCAGGACCGGACGCGCGAACAGCTCAAGGCGCAGCGGCGCCAGGTCGAGGCGCTGCAGCAGTACGCGGCCACCGCTCGCCTGCGCTACGATAACGGCTACACCAGCTACATCGAAGTCCTCGACGCCGAGCGCAGCCTGTTCAACGTTCAACTACAATACACACAGACCCAGCAGGTGGAATTCCAGTCGATGATCAATCTTTACCTGGCCATGGGCGGGGGCTGGGTCAGCGAAGCCGAGAAAATGGCCAGTGTGAGCAATGTGCAGTGATCGCCGTTGAGCATCCGGCAGCCTGCCGACGGCCTCGTCACTGGCGATCTGCGGTGCCCTGAACGGCGCCGCAGCTTTTCGCCGGAGTTATGACCGGCGGTGGTACCAGCAGGGAAGTGTCCACAGACCACTCCAAAGGAGGAGACAATGAGCGAGAAGCAGAAGCAGAACACGGAAGCTTCGGTCGAGGGAAACATCAATCCGGACATGCCGCCAGAACCGGAAATCGAAGAGGTACCCGAGGTCGTCGATAGCGCAGAAGAAACTGGAAAGGCCGCGAAGCGCAAGAAGTCGACCAAGAAGATGTCCAACCGGGCCTATCTCAAGGCACTCGAGAAGCTGGAGGCGGAACTCGTTCATCTCCAGTCCTGGGTGATTAGAAAGGGCCTCAAGGTCATCCTGGTCTTCGAAGGCCGCGATGCAGCAGGCAAGGGCGGAACGATCAAGGCGATCACCGCGCGCGTCAGCCCGCGCGTTTTCCGCGTGGTCGCGCTGCCCGCGCCGACCGACCGCCAGAAGAGCCAGATGTATGTGCAGCGCTACATCTCGCACTTCCCGGCAGCCGGCGAAGTGGCTATCTTCGACCGCAGTTGGTACAACCGGATAGGCGTCGAAACGGTGATGGGCTTCGCCACCGAGGATCAGGTGCAGCATTTCCTCAGGATGACGCCGATGTTCGAGAAGGCAGCGGTGAAAGAGAACGGCATCATCCTGCTCAAGTACTGGCTCGAAGTGGACATGGACGAGCAGGCGCGGCGCCTCGAGGCACGCATCACCGACCCGCGCAAGCAGTGGAAGCTCTCGCCGATGGACCTCAAGTCCTACAGTCGCTGGTACGATTATTCGCGCGCCCGCGACAGAATGTTCAAGGAAACCGATACTCATTGGGCACCCTGGTTTGTCGCCAATTCCAACGACAAGAAGCGCGTTCGCCTGAACATCATCCAGCACATTCTGAACAGTATCCCCTACGAAGTGCCCAAGGATCCCAAGATCACGCTGCCGCCGAGGCAGAAGCGGGGAGACTACAAGGAGCCCAAGCTGACGCTCAAGCGCGTTCCGGAAGTCTATTAAGCAGGGAGCCAGGCGCAGGATCATGCCGCCGGCGTGCTTGCGCGGCGGCGGCATGGACCGGGGTTGCAGTGGCAACATCATTTGGAGTGGTTTGCACGATGGGCAAGAAAGAGAAAGCACGAAAGAAAGCTAAAGTCCTGGGTAACATCAATCCGGACCTGCCGTCAGAACCGTCGGCGGGCGAGGCGCCGGCGACGGCCGAGGCCGCCACGGCGAAGAAGCTGTCCAACCGCGGCTACCTCAAGGAACTCGAGAAGCTCGAGGCCGAACTGGTTCATCTGCAATCCTGGGTCGTCGAGAAAGGCCTCAAGATCGTTATCCTCTTCGAAGGGCGTGACGGTGCCGGCAAGGGCGGGACGATCAAGGCCATCACGGGACGCCTCAACCCGCGCGTCTTCCGAGTCGTCGCGCTGCCCGCACCGACCGAGCGCGAGAAAACCCAAATGTATGCCCAGCGTTACCTGGCGCACATGCCGGCGGCCGGTGAGGTGGTGATCTTCGACCGTAGCTGGTACAACCGCGCCGGCGTCGAACGCGTCATGGGTTTTGCCAGCGAAGAGGAGGTACAGGGTTTCCTCAGGATCGCGCCACTGTTCGAAAAACTTCTGGTCGGGAAAAGCAACAACATCATCCTGCTCAAGTACTGGCTCGAAGTCGACATGGACGAGCAGACGCGCCGTCTCGAAGCGCGCATCACCGATCCGCGCAAGCAGTGGAAGCTCTCGCCGATGGACCTGAAGTCCTACAGCCGCTGGTACGACTACTCGCGAGCGCGCGACGAAATGTTCAAGGAAACGGATACCGCGTGGGCACCCTGGTCCGTCGCCAATTCCAACGACAAGAAGCGCGTTCGCATCAACATCATCAGGCACATCCTGAGCAGCGTCCCGTACGAGGCCGTCAAGCAGCCGAAAATCACTCTGCCCAAACGGCAGAAGCCCGGCGATTACCAGGAGAGCAAGCTGCCGCTCAAGTACATCCCGGAAGTCTGCTGACAACGAACCGACACAGAATCAATCGCCATCGTCATTAACAGGAGGACTACATGCACAAGACGTTTGTTTCGCAACTGGCTAGAACATCCAGGATGTTCCTGATTGCTGTCCTTGCGGCGCTCGTGGGTTCGGTCGCTGCCCTCGCAGCCGACCGTACAGCGCTCGAACGAGATGCGCAAAACACCTATCAGAAGCTGATCGCCAGAGTGTCAGGGGCGAAGGCCTTGTCCAGGGATGCTGTGGCTGTGCTGGTGTTTCCGAAGATCACCAAAGCCGGTCTGGTCATTGGCGGGCAGTACGGCGACGGCGTACTTTTCAAAGGCGGCAAGGCAGTGGGCTTCTACAACACCTCTGGCGCTTCGTACGGACTTCAAGCCGGTGCACAACAATACGGTTACGCGATGTTCTTCATGAATGAAAAATCGTTGAATGCCTTGACCGCGAACGACGGATTCGAGGTCGGTGTGGGCCCCAGCATCGTCGTGGTGGACCAAGGCATGGGCAAGTCTCTGACCTCAACGACCGCGAAGGACGACATCTACGCCTTCATTTTCAGTCAGAAGGGCCTGATGGCCGGTCTTGGTCTGCAGGGCAACAAGATTACGAGGCTGAGCGAGTAATCACGTCTGCGGCGGCGCACGATACACCTTGGGCATTTTCCGCTTGCCATGTTGCCATGCCAAGGCAGGGAAGGGTAGGGCAGGGTTGGCTGCATCGGCGCATACGGGCCGGCGCGCCGATGCCCGCTGGGCAAGATGAGACCGCGGGCCTCGAGGAAGAGCTTGATACCCTATCGGGATGGCTGCTCGATCGCTTCGTGCGTGAGCAGATCGCCCCGGACCGGATCGCCGGCGTCTCGGCCATCGTCGCGCATATTCGCCACGTCGTCGAGCGCAGGCGGAATCCTTCCTGATGCCTGTTTCAGCTATGATCGCGCCGATGCAGACAATCATCTCCGTATCCGAACTCTCCAAGACCTATCCCTCCGGCTTCCAGGCGCTAAAGGGCATCAATCTGGACATTCGCCGGGGCGAGATATTCGCCTTGCTAGGCCCCAACGGCGCCGGAAAGACAACGCTGATCGGGATCATCTGCGGGATCGTCAAAGCGAGTGCCGGGACCGTTCGGGTAGACGGTCACGATATCATCGCCGACTACCGCGCTGCCCGTTCGCTGATCGGTCTGGTGCCGCAGGAACTGACCACCGACGCCTTCGAATCGGTGTGGGCGACGGTGTCCTTCAGCCGTGGCCTGTTCGGCAAGCGCGCGAATCCGGACTACATTGAAAAGATACTCCGCGATCTATCCCTGTGGGACAAGAAAGACAACAAGATCATCACGCTCTCGGGCGGCATGAAGCGTCGGCTGCTGATCGCCAAAGCACTGTCGCACGAGCCGGAAATCCTCTTTCTTGACGAACCGACCGCGGGCGTCGACGTCAACCTGCGGCGTGACATGTGGCAACTGGTGCGCGCGCTCAAAGCCACCGGGGTGACCATCTTGCTGACTACCCATTACATCGACGAGGCCGAAGAGATGGCCGACCGGATCGGCGTGATCAGCAAGGGCGAGATCATTCTGGTCGAGGAGAAGAGAGAACTGATGCGTCAACTGGGCAAGAAGCAACTGACCCTTCATTTGCAGACCCCCCTGGAGCGAATTCCGTCCACGCTAGGCGCCTACCGGCTGGACCTGTCGAGTGATGGCAGCGAGCTGACCTATACCTACGACGCGCAAGGCGAGCGAAGCGGCATCGTGGCGCTGCTCAAGGACCTCAATGAGGCGGCCATCGTTTTCAAGGATCTGCACACCACCCAGAGTTCCCTGGAAGAAATCTTCGTCAGTCTGGTGAAGGACGCCAAATGAACGTGCCTGCCATGCGTGCAATTTACAGCTTCGAGATGGCGCGCACCCGCCGCACGCTGCTGCAGAGCATCGTCTCGCCGGTGATTTCGACTTCCCTGTATTTTGTCGTCTTTGGTGCAGCGATAGGCTCGCGTATCGCCGAGATCGACGGTATCAGTTATGGCGCGTTCATCGTTCCCGGGCTGATCATGTTGTCGCTCCTGACGCAGAGCGTCTCCAACGCTTCCTTCGGCATCTACTTCCCGAAATTCACCGGAACGATCTACGAGCTTCTCTCGGCACCTGTTTCCTATCTCGAAATCGCCGCAAGTTATGTCGGCGCTGCGGCGACGAAGTCGATGATCCTCGGCCTGATCATCCTCGCGACTGCGGGCCTGTTTGTGCCGATTCAGGTCGCGCACCCCTTGTGGATGCTTCTTTTTCTGGTCCTCACGGCGGTGACCTTCAGTCTGTTCGGTTTTATCATCGGCATCTGGGCCGATAACTTCGAGAAACTGCAACTTGTCCCGCTGCTGATCATCACGCCCTTGACCTTCCTAGGTGGCAGCTTCTACTCGATCAACATGCTGCCGCCGATCTGGCAGACGATCACCTTGTTCAACCCGGTGGTCTATCTGGTCAGCGGTTTCCGCTGGAGCTTCTACAATATCGCCGACGTCAGCGTCGGCATCAGCCTGGCCATGACGCTGCTGTTCCTGGCGATATTCCTGGCCATCGTGGCCTGGATCTTCAAGACCGGATATCGGCTCAAGACCTGACGGCGCTTCCATAACAGCAAAGGACGAATCCATGAACGACCCACTGAACCCCGAGAAGATTCTGCAGACCGGCATGGCTTTCTGGGCCTCCAAGACGCTGTTGAGTGCCATCGAAATGGGTGTCTTCACCGAACTGGCGCGCCGCCCTGAAGCATTCGATTCGCTCAGCGGCCGACTTGGCCTGCATCCTCGTTCCGCGCGCGACTTTCTCGACACACTTGTGGCACTGGGATTTCTGGAACGAAAGACGGATGTTTACGCGAACACTCCAGAAACCGATGCCTTCCTCGATCGGAGGAAGCCTGGATATATAGGCGGCATTCTTGAGATGGCAAATCACCGCCTCTACCCTTTCTGGGGTCACCTCACCGAAGCATTGCGCACCGGATTGCCGCAAAACGAAATCAAGTCCGGTTCTGGCGGACTGTTCGAGACGCTCTATGCCGACCCGGCGCGCTTGAAGGAATTCCTGGGCGCCATGACCGGCATCAGTCACGGCGCCAACATGGCCATCGCCAGCGCTTTCCCGTGGCAGGAGTATCAAACCTTCGTCGATGTCGGCACTGCACAGGGCGATCTGGCGGTGCAGATTGCACTGCGCAATCCGCACCTTCAGGGCATCGGATTTGACTTGCCGGAAGTGGCGCCCATCTTCGAAGAATACGCATTTACTGCGGGTGTCACAGATCGGCTGACCTTTCAGCCCGGTGATTTCTTCAAACAGGGCATGCCCAATGCGGACGTGGTGCTGATGGGGCATATCCTGCACGACTGGGACCTGCCCAGCAAGAAGATGCTCATCAAGAAGGCTTTTGACGCTCTGCCGGTGGCTGGCGCGCTCATCGTGTACGAAGCGATTATTGATGACGATCGGTCGAAGAACGCGTTTGGCCTGATGATGAGCCTGAATATGCTCATCGAGACACCAGGAGGTTTCGATTACACCGGGAGCGACTGCGCCTCGTGGATGAAGGACGCCGGCTTCACCTCGACGCGAGTCGAACATCTTATCGGCCCGGACTCGATGGTCATAGGCATCAAGTGACTATTCCCACTCAGATGTTAACAAGACAAAAAATACAAATGAAATCATTGCGTTGGCGTAGCCTGTACGATTTGATGCCATAAAAAATACCATGTTCATTAGTTAGTAAGAATTTGCAACCAACATTCGGCCGCATCGAATGCGGTCAACCTCTCGATCCTAGGCGCCCGTTCACCTCGCTCAATTACGGACCAATGGCCACTGGCGCGCAGTGTGAACCAAGGCCAGCATCCACACGGTTTCGCCGCTGATTTCGTACACCAAGCGATAGCTTTCATGTGGGATCAGCTCGCGGGTTCCTTGAATTTTTCCTGGCCGCCCCAGCTTCGGGTGATCGGCCAGCCTAGCGGCCGCATCGCTAAAAAGCTCATCCATGCGAGCAGCCGCTCGCGGGTTATCGCCCGCGATGTAGTCCCAAACGTCAGCGCGATCCTGCAGCGCCTCAGGCGTCCAAATAGCCCTCACGCCTGGCTCGCCACGACCGCACGCCGAGCGGCGAACGTGGCTTCAACCTCATCATTGGAGTGACCGACACCGGCACGCATCGAGGCACGAGCGGCATCAACCTTGCGCCCCAGGAACTCATCATATTCCCTAGTCGCCCGCTGACGCTGGACGAACTCACGCATCAGTTCGCGCAGGACTTGCGAAGCCGGCCGGTGCGCGGCTTCCGCTTCGGCCATGAAATCGGCGCGCAACTCCGGCTCTAGCTTCATCGTGAAAACGGCTTCTTTAGACATGGCGCAATCCTCATGTTATGTACTAACAAAGTATATACGTTTTCATTACCAACAGCGACTACTCGGACGCAAGTCAGGGTCTGCTCACGAAACGGAAAAATCGCTAAGGCATAGCCGGGCTTGCGCCACCCTGTAGCGACGCAATCAACGGGCAGGAAACATTCCCCTTCCGCGCATGACAGGCGCACACCAGCTCAGACAGTGCGGTTTCCATGCGCGCCAGGTCGGCCATCTTTTCGCGCACGTCCTGGAGCCTGTGCTCGGCCAGGTGGCTGGCTTCGTCGCAGTAGGTGCCATCGTCCAATTTCAGCGGTGCGTGGATAGGCAATCTGACAGTGCTGGAGCCGTATCGACCTCTCTTCATCGGTGCGGCGCTGGTGGCGCTGTTCTTCGCTTGGCGGCGCATTTACCGTCCGGCACAAGCCTGCAAGCCGGGCGATGTATGCGCGATTCCGCAAATGCGCGGCACCTGCAAGCTCATTTTTTGGGTTGTGGCCGCGCTGGTACTGGTTGCGCTCGGATTCCCCTATGTCCTTCCTTTTTTTCACTAACTGGAGATCACCATAAGAAAACTGTTTGCTTCCCTCGCTCTCATCGCCGTCGTTGCCCCCGTGTGGGCCGCCACTCAAACCGTCAAGCTGGCGGTGCCGGGTATCATGGGCTTGATTACACGCATCGCCGACAAGGCCGGGGCGCTCGGCAGCGTCGTGTCAGCGATGGGCTGCGCGGCCTGCCTTCCAGCTATCGCCAGTTTCAGCGCGGCCATCGGGCTGGGCTTCCTGAGCCAGTACGAGGGCTTGTTCATCAGCCGGCTGCTGCCGCTGTTCGCCGTGCTCGCCTTCGTGGCGAACGCGCTGGGCTGGCTGAGCCACCGGCAATGGCACCGCAGCTTGCTCGGCATGATCGGGCCGTCCATCGTGTTCGCAGCCACGGTCTGCTTCCTGGGGAACTGGTGGACGGCGAACCTGATGTATATCGGCCTAGCCTTGATGGTCGGGGTGTCGGTCTGGGATTTCGTCTCACCGGCACATCGCCACTGCGGGCCAGACGGCTGCGAACTGCCAGCACAACGTGGCTGACGGCAACGGCCGTCGCCGACAACAACAGAAAAGGAACAAGCATGACTACCCTAAAAATCACCGGCATGACCTGCGATTCGTGCGCGGCGCACGTCAAAGACGCCTTGGAGAAAGTGCCCGGCGTGCAGTCTGCCGTAGTGTCCATTACTGCCGCCTTCCGTGCTGGAGGAATCAAGGTGCTGGAACACACGCAAGCCAGCCAGGTTGCCCATGTGGATGGCGAATTCGTGCTGACCACAGAGCACGGTGAAGTGCGCGCCGACAAGCTGCTGGTGGCTACCGGCCGCACGCCGAACACGCGCAACTTATCGTTGGAAGCGGCGGGTGTCGTCGCCAATGCGCAGGGAGCCATCGTCATCGACAAAGGTATGCACACCAGTACGCCACACATTTATGCGGCAGGCGACTGCACTGACCAGCCGCAATTCGTCTACGTGGCGGCCGCCGCCGGCACCCGTGCGGCCATCAACATGACGGGCGGGGACGCGGCCATCAATCTGGCCGCGATGCCGGCGGTGGTGTTCACCGACCCACAGGTCGCCACTGTTGGCTACAGCGAAGCGAAAGCGCATCACGACGGCATCGAGACTGACAGCCGCACCTTAACCCTGGATAACGTGCCGCGTGCGCTCGCCAACTTCGACACACGCGGCTTTATCAAGCTGGTCGTCGAAGAAGGTAGCGGACGACTCATCGGCGTGCAGGCGGTCGCCTCGGAAGCGGGCGAACTGATCCAGACGGCGGTGCTCGCCATACGTAACCGCATGACGGCGCAGGAACTGGCTGACCAGTTTGTTCCCCTACCTGACGATGGTCGAGGGGCTTAAGCTCGCGGCGCAAACCTTCAGTAAGGACGTAAAGCAGCTTTCGTGCTGCGCCGGATGAAGAAAAGGAATGTCTCGGCATCTTTCACGCCTAAAATTACCATATTCAAAACAAGCGCAAAATATTCACGTGTGTTACAAAGCAATTGCTTAGAAAATCTCGATACCATGCAACACTGGAAAATCATGGCATGGTATCGAGCGATGTTCATGGTATCAGCGCAGATAGTACCATCCGCCATGCCATAAAAAAGCAGTGCTTGGCGGTGCTGTGTGTTGCCAGTCGATGCCAGACCCAGAAGCAAAAAAGCCCGCAGTGGCGCGGGCTTACATGTGTTTTGTGCTTCTCAATGCCGGCCGTTGCCAGACATCAAATCATTCCCACTCGATCGTTGCCGGCGGCTTGCTCGATATGTCGTACACCACACGGTTGATGCCGCGAACCTCGTTGATGATGCGGTTCGACACTCTACCGAGCAGGCTGTGCGGCAGTTCGGCCCAGTGTGCAGTCATGAAGTCCTGGGTTTCTACGGCGCGCAGGGAAACGACGTATTCGTAGGTCCGCCCGTCACCCATGACGCCGACCGATTTGACCGGCAGGAACACGGCAAAGGCCTGACTGGTCTTGTCGTACCAGCCAGCAGCACGCAACTCGTCGATGAAAATGGCGTCGGCGCGGCGCAGCAAGTCGGCGAATTCGGGCTTTACCTCGCCCAGAATCCGCACTCCCAGGCCAGGGCCGGGGAAGGGGTGGCGATAGACCATGTCGTGCGGAAGACCGAGGGCGACGCCCAGTTCACGTACCTCATCCTTGAAAAGCTCACGGAGCGGCTCGAGCAGCTTCAGATTCAGCGTCTCCGGCAGGCCACCGACGTTGTGATGGCTCTTGATGGTGTGCGCCTTGCGCGTCCGGGCACCGGCGGATTCGATCACATCCGGGTAGATCGTTCCCTGGGCCAGCCACCTGGCGTTGTTGAGCCTGTTCGCCTCGACCTGGAAGACCTCGACGAACTCGCGTCCGATGATCTTGCGTTTCTGCTCGGGATCGGTGACCCCGCGAAGGTGGCCCATGAACTGCGCAGAGGCATCGACGTGCACTACCTTGACGCCGAGATTGCGGGCAAAGGTGTGCATCACCTGTTCGGCTTCGTTCAGGCGCAGCAGGCCGTTATCGACGAAGACGCAGGTCAACTGGTCGCCGATCGCGCGGTGGATCAGCGCGGCGGCGACAGAGGAGTCGACCCCGCCAGAGAGACCGAGAATCACCTCTTCATTGCCGACCTGGGAGCGAATCCGGTCGACGGCCTCGGCGACGTAATCAGGCATCGTCCAGTCGCGCCCGCAGCCGCAGATATCGCGCACGAAGCGCCCGATGATGTCGCGGCCCTTGAGTGTGTGGGTCACCTCGGGATGGAACTGCACGGCGTAGAACCCGCGCGTCTCATCGGCCATTGCCGCGATCGGCGTCGACTCGTTGCTGCCAATCACCTTGAACCCGGCTGGCAGGTCGGTGACCTTGTCGCCATGGCTCATCCAGACGTCGAGCAGTCCGTGGCCCTGATCGTTGCGGCGATCCTCGATTCCCTTGAACAAGGCCGAGTGGCCGTGGGCGCGCATTTCGGCATAACCGAATTCGCGCCGTGGAGAGCTTTCCACTCGTCCTCCCAACTGCTCGGCCATGGTCTGCATTCCGTAGCAGATGCCGAGGACGGGGACGCCGAGGGTGAACACCACCGGCGGAGCCTTGAAGTCTTCAACTTCGTAGACCGAGTTCGGCCCGCCGGAGAGAATGATTCCCTGCGCATTGAAGTCGCGAATGAACTCGTCCGCGACGTCGTAGGGGTGCAGCTCGCAATAGACCTGCTGCTCGCGAACTCGCCGAGCGATCAGTTGAGCGACCTGCGAGCCAAAGTCGAGAATCAGGATTTTTTGATGGGACATGGCAGCGCCTCAAATGAAGCGGGCGGCCCGCCGCCGCCCGCTGAATGTCTCTGGTCAATGATCGAGCGGCGCTCAGGGTGCTTACTCGACGTGGTAGTTGGGTGCTTCCTTGGTAATCTGTACGTCATGGACATGCGACTCGCGGACACCGGCCGAAGTGATTTCGACGAAAGTGGCCCGGTCGTGCATTTCTTCAATTGTCCGGCAGCCGAGGTAGCCCATCGACGAACGCAGGCCGCCCATCAGTTGGTGGATGACGGCCAGCACCGAGCCCTTGTACGGTACGCGGCCTTCGATCCCTTCCGGGACCAGTTTATCCACGTTGGCCGTACTGTCCTGGAAATAGCGGTCGGCCGCACCCGCGGCCATGGCGCCAATCGATCCCATGCCACGGTACGACTTGTAGGAACGTCCCTGAAAAAGCTCCACTTCTCCCGGCGCTTCCTCGGTACCGGCAAACAGGCCGCCGAGCATGACCAGGTCGCCACCGGCGGCAATGGCCTTCGAGATGTCGCCCGAGTAGCGTATGCCACCGTCGGCAATCAGCGGCACGCCGCTGCCCTTGAGGGCTTCGAAAACCATCTGGATGGCGGTGATTTGCGGGACGCCAACACCGGCCACGATGCGCGTGGTGCAAATCGATCCGGGGCCGATGCCGACCTTGACGCCGTCGGCGCCATGGTCGATCATCGCCCGCGCCGCTTCGGCAGTAGCGATGTTGCCGCCGATCACTTCGACCAGCGGAAAGTTCTTCTTGACCCAGTTGACGCGGTCGAGGACGCCCTGAGAATGGCCATGGGCGGTATCGACCACGAGGACGTCAACGCCCGCTTCGGCGAGCAGTTCGGCACGCTCTTCGGTTCCCGGACCGACGCCGATGGCGGCCCCGACGCGCAGGCGACCAGCGGCATCCTTGCTGGCCTGCGGGTGTTCAGTGGTCTTGATGATGTCCTTGACGGTGATCAGGCCGCGTAGCTCGAAAGCGTTGTTCACCACCAGAACACGTTCAAGTCGGTGCTTGTGGATCAGGGCCTTGCCTTCCTCGACGGTCGCGCCCTCATGAACGGTGACCAGGCGATCACGCGGAGTCATGATGTTTCTGACCGGCTGGTCGAGGTTGGTCTCGAAGCGCAGGTCGCGGTTGGTCACGATGCCGACGACCAGTCGACCGTCGAGTACCGGCACACCGGAGATCTTGTGCAAGCGGGTCAGCGTCAGGACGTCGCGCACCGACATGCTTGGCGGAACGGTGATCGGATCCTTCAGGATACCGGATTCGAAGCGCTTGACCTTGGCCGCCTCGGCCGCCTGCACCTTCGGGCTGAAGTTCTTGTGCACAATCCCGATACCGCCTTCCTGAGCGAGGGCGATGGCCAGACGACTCTCGGTCACCGTGTCCATGGCCGCGGAAACGAGAGGCAGGTTGAGGCTGATTTGGCGTGTCAGACGCGTCTTGAGGGTGACATCGCGCGGCACTATGGTCGAATGGGCGGGAACGAGGAGGACGTCGTCGAACGTCAGCGCCCTTTGGATTAAACGCATGGCCTTTGATCCGAGGTCACAAAAACGTATTATACAGCGTGCTCCGTTACGGCTGGATGACCATGAGACGCTTTGCTCTCCTTGCTACTGCGCTGATCGCTGCTTTTGCGGCCGAAGCCCAGATCTACAAGTGGCAGGATGAAAACAACAAGACCGTGATCTCGGACCGGCCACCTGCCGGCAAGGTCCGGCAGCAGACGCAGATCGACGCGGAAGCGCCGGCCGCCGGCAGCGAGACCGGCAAGACGTTCGCCGACCGCGAGATGGAGTTCCGCAAGCGTCAGAAGGAAGCCCGGGAGAGTGCCGAGAAGTCCGCAAAGGAGCAGCGTGCGACGGCAGACCGAAAGGAAAACTGTGACGCTGCGCGCAGCTCACTGCAACTCATGGAGTCGGGCGAACGCGTGTCCATGCGCGACAGCAAGGGTGAGCGTTACTTCCTGGACGACGCCCAGCGCGAACGCGAGGTCAACAAAGCTCGTCAGATCGTGCAAGCCACCTGCCGGTAAGCGTGCCTACTCGTGCCTGCTCGTCCCTACTCACTTTCGCCAGATCCCTTTTTCATCACCTTGCCTTCGGCGGCGCGCTGCTTGCGCACTTCCTTCGGATCGGCAATCAGCGGCCGGTAGATCTCCACGCGGTCATGGTCGCGTAGGGGCGCATCAAGTTTGGTGAGCCTGGCGAAGACACCGATCTTGTTCTTCGCCAGATCGATTTCGGGATACTTCGGCAGCAGTCCGGAGGCGTCAATCGCCTGTCTTACGGTGCTGCCGGGCGGCAGCTTCAGGCTGATCAGTGGTTGCTTGGTCGGCAAGGCGTAGATCACTTCTATGGCAAGCATCTCAGACATTTGGCACCCCATGCACCTCGTCGGCCCGTTTCACGAAGGCATCGACGAAACTATTGGCGATCTGGCCGAACACTGGACCGATCACCTTTTCGAAAACCTTGCTGGAAAACTCGTAGGAGAGTTGAAACTCGATCTTGCACGCGTGCTCGGCGAGCGACTTGAAACGCCACAAGCCATCAAGCCGGCGAAATGGACCATCGACCAGAGTGATTTTCATCCATAGCGGGGATTCCTTGTTGTTCTCGGTGGTGAAGTGGGACTTCACACTGCGGTAGCTGATGTGCAGCGTGGCCACCGTCTTCCGGTCGTCGCGAAATTCACAGCGCGTCTGGCTGCACCAGGGCAAAAACTGCGGGTAGTCCTCAACACGGTCGACCAGATCGAACATCTGTTGCGACGAACGCGCGATCAGCACCGATTTCTTGACCATGGCCATCCTCTGCCACACCTCGTGAATCCTGTAGAATCGAGAATTCTAGCACTCCCCAACCCTAACGAACGCTAATCGCCCGAGAAACAGAACCATGAGCATAGTCGCCAACAAGAAGGCTTTTCATGACTTCTTCATCGAAGAGAAGATCGAGGCGGGTATCGTCCTCGAGGGCTGGGAGGTGAAGGCGATCCGTGCCGGCCGGGCGAGCATCAAGGAGGGCTATGTCGTCATCCGCAGCGGCGAAGTCTTCCTCTTCGGCATGCATGTCGCGCCGCTGCTGGCCGCGTCGTCGCATGTCAAGCCGGACCCGATTCGCACGCGCAAGCTGTTGCTGCACAGCAGGCAGATCGGCAAACTGATCGGCCAGGTCGAACGCGCCGGCTACACGCTGGTGCCGCTGGACCTGCATTTCCAGCGTGGCCGCCTGAAGGTCGAGATCGGCCTGGCCAAGGGCAAGAAGCAATACGACAAGCGCGAGACCGAGAAAGAGCGCGACTGGGTCCGCGAGAAGGCGCGCTTGATGCGGGAGAAGGTCTAGCTTTCATATTCAATAAAAAGGAGATAGAGATGGACGAGACAGGCAATCGCCACTACCCGGACAAGCCGCCGAAGGTCTACCTTTTCGGGACTTGCCTGATCGACATGTTCTGTCCCGAGGCCGGCATGGACACCGTCCGCCTGCTCGAGCGCGAGGGAATCGAAGTGCATTTCCCAGCCGACCAGACCTGCTGCGGGCAACCGGCGCACAGCAGCGGCTTTCCCGAACAGACGCGCGCGGTGGCCCTGGCGCAAATGCGTCTCTTCCCGGAACCCTGGCCGGTGATCGTTCCTTCCGGCTCGTGTGCGGGCATGATGCGCCACCACTATCCCAAGGTTTTCGCCGACGATCCGCGCCTGCTGGCCGAAGCGACGGCACTGGCCGATCGGATTTTTGAACTTTCCGAGTTCCTGCTGCATGTGGCGAGGGTCAGCCTCAGCGATTCCGGGCAGCCGGCCCGCGTCGCTCTGCACACCTCGTGTGCCGCGCGTCGCGAAATGGGCACCCAGGTCCACGCGCGGGCGCTGCTGGCGCAATTGCCGGGCGTCGATGTCGGCCTGCACGAACACGAATCCGAATGCTGCGGCTTTGGTGGCACCTTCTCGCTCAAGCACCCGGCGATCTCGTCGGCGATGGCCGGCGACAAGGTCGATGCGCTCAAGGAAACCGGCGCCGAGACCTTCCTGTCGGCAGACTGCGGCTGCATGCTCAGCCTGAACCACACCCTGCAGAAGCGGGGTGACCCCTTTCAGGGCCAGCATCTGGCGAGCTTCCTGTGGCAGCGGACGAATCCTGAAGGAGGGCGGCGATGAGCGCGCGTGACAACATCCTGCAACGCCTGCGCGCCGCGCCGCAAGGAACGGCGCCGCTGGCGCCCGACGTGCGGGGTTTCCATGCCGCGGTGAGTGCCGCCCGGCCGGCCAGCAACCGTGCTACGCGCATGGAAGTATTCTGCGACAAGATGGCTTTCTGGCACGCTGAAGTCGTCAAGGTGACGCGTGACAACTGGTCGCAGAAGCTGCGCGAACTTTGCGCGGCCAAGGGCGTACGTTCGTTACTCTACGGCGAGCAGACCGAATACACGGCTGCGTTGCTGGCCGCCGGCATCGGCGGACTGAAGCCTTACGATCGCCCGGTGGACGACTGGAAGCAGGAACTCTTCGAGAACACCGATGCCAGCTTCACCTCGACGCGCGGCGGCATCGCCGAGACCGGGACGCTGATCATCTGGCCGGACGCCAACGAGCCTCGTTTGATGTCGCTCGTCCCGCCGATCCATTTCGCGCTGCTCGACGCCGACAAGCTCTACGAAACACTGTTCGACGCGATGATCGAGCAGGGTTGGAGCGGCGGCCTGCCGACCAACGCGCTGCTCGTTTCGGGACCCTCGAAGACGGCCGATATCCAGGTGACGCTGGCCTACGGCGCGCACGGCCCGAAGGAGTTGATCGTCCTGCTGCTGGTCAATGAGGAGGAACTGGCATGAACGCACAGAACAACTCACAAATCAACGCACAAGCGAACACCCAAGCGCTCAGATTCGTCCCGGCCAGCGAATTCAAGGAACGTGCCGCCGTAGCGGTCGCCGACGCGCATCTGCGCAAGAGTTTCCGCGGCGCGATGGACTTCCTGATTGCCAAGCGGGCGGCGCAGTTTCCCGATCCGGTGGCGCTCGAAAGTCAGCGCGGGCTCGCCGAGCATATCCGCAAGTACAGCCTGGCCCGCCTGCCGGACCTCCTCGAACAGCTAGAGCGTAACCTGACCGCCAACGGCGTTCAGGTGCACTGGGCCGAAAATCCCGAACAGGCCAACGCGATCATCATCAACATTGCCCGGCGTCACTCGACCAAGCTGATGGTCAAGGGCAAGTCGATGGTCAGTGAAGAGATCGAGCTCAACCACGCGATGGCCGACGCCGGCATGGAAGCGCTTGAGAGCGACATGGGCGAATACATCGTCCAGCTCGATGGCGAAAAACCTTCGCACATCATCATGCCGGCGATCCACAAGACCAAGCTCGAGATCGCCCGCCTGTTTGCCGCCAAGGTGCCCGGTGCCGGGTATACCGAATCGGTCGATGAACTGATCGGCATTGGCCGCGCCGTCTTGCGCGAGAAGTTCATGACCGCCGAGATCGGCTTGTCCGGAGTGAACTTCGCCGTCGCCGAAACCGGCACCCTGTGCCTGGTCGAGAATGAAGGCAACGGCCGCATGTGCACCACCGTTCCCGGCGTGCATATCGCGATTACCGGCATCGAGAAAGTGGTCGAGAAACTCGAACACGTGCCACCGCTCTTTGCCCTGTTGACGCGTTCGGCGACCGGCCAGGCGATCACCACCTATCTCAACATGATCAGCGGCCCACGCAAGCCTGGCGAGAAGGACGGCCCACGAGAAATGCATCTGGTGCTGGTCGACAATGGCCGCACGCAGGCCTACAGCGACGAGCAACTGCGTTCGACGCTGCAGTGCATCCGCTGCGGCGCGTGCATGAACCACTGCCCGGTCTATACGCGCATCGGCGGCCACGCTTACGGCACCACCTATCCCGGTCCGATCGGTGAAATCATCTCGCCGCACATGCTCGGGCTGGCGGCGACGCACGTCCTGCCGACCGCTTCGAGCCTCTGCGGCGCCTGTGGCGAAGTCTGCCCGGTCAAGATCCCGATTCCCGACCTGCTCATTCGTCTACGCGGCGAAGCGCAGCACGACGCCCGTCCGGGTCATGCGCCGATGCTCGGCCAGGGTGCGGCCAAGAGTGCCCTGGTTGATGCCATCTGGTCGGGCTGGGCAGCGCTGTACACGCGTCCGGCGCTGTACCGCGCTTTCGGCTGGCTGGCGACGCGCTTCCGCGCGCTGACGCCGCCGATGCAGTCCGGCTGGACGGTCAGCCGCACGCCGCTGAAGCCGGCAAAGCGGACCTTGCACGAGCAGATGGCGGCGAGAGAAAGGCGCTGACCGGTCATGAATGAATCGTCGAAGGTCGATCCGGAATCTCGTACCCGAATCGGTTACGACGATCTCCTCTCTGCCTTCGAGTGGGTCAGCGCCGCCGCCCCATTTGAGAACTCCGCTTTGGTCTCGTGCCAGACGGGACGCACGCATGGGGGTTCGTCCAGCCACGACCTCGAAGACCGTGAGGCGGCTTGCTCGGTAAGGCGCAGGGCGTAGGAGGTGCTGAGCCAAGAGAAGCGCATCGCCGCTCGCGATCGATGCGTTTCGTACCTTTCGTATCCTATGGCTTACATTGCGCACTACGATCAGCGACGATGCATCGCGGGCGTGATCTCTCCTGCCTGATCAAGCGCGGCAATGATGAGGTCTTCGCTCAAGTGGTAGCCGGCGCGTTTCCAGGTATCGAGGATGGGCTTCACTGCGGCGAGCTTGCCAATTTTCTTCGCCAGCAACAGGATACCAACACTGCCGATGACCTTGATGTTGCGCTGCCGTGCAATCACACGCCCGAGTTTCTCGTCGATCAGTACCGCTTCGTTGATCGACAAGGCCAGGGCCAAGGCGGACTTCTCGCCAGCGTTGAGGTTGGGAATGTTATCGAACAGATGACCCATCTCGGGGTCCCCCGACAGGGTGAGCTCCCCTCGCTCGAATGCCTGCTCGATGGCCTTGGCACCTGGTCTCGTTCGATCGAACAGGCACTCTTCTCTTACCGCAGGCGCCACCAGGATCCTCTTGGCGACCGCTAAAAGTACGTCCAACGAGTGAGTACGCGCAAATACGATCAACGGGCCGCTGTCGGCCACAACGAGGTTCATTTCGAGAAGCCGGCCACCTCATCTGCCAGATCAGCCGCCGGGTAATCGATGACCGCGATGCCAAGTGCGCCGAGCACATCCATGAAGGTCTCCGTGGACATCCCGGCGAACTGCGCGGCTCTACCGAGGCTCAGCACATTTTCCTCAAAAAGCTTAACTGCGAGTGAAGCGGTGACGCCCTTGGAGAGCGTCGTGTCGTCAAAGGGAACAGCGACGAAAACTGGATGGCCCTGCTCGGCGACAAGCGACAAATGGCCGGCCTCGGCGTTTCGAATAAGGTCGTCGCTGCGTTCCCGAAGGTCACGGATAGAAAAGGTGTGCACGGCTTAGATCCTGAAAATGCGCAGCAAACGATAGCACATTTTTTCGTTGCCAAAGCCACCGCGCGCTGGCGATCAGGGAGAAGGCGCTCGGCGCCGAGCACCCGTCCGTGGCCACGACGCTGAACAACCTGGCGGGGCTGTACAAGGCGCAGGGCGGCGCTACCGACGCACTGACGGCGAGCCGGCGCAGCAGCGCGATCCTGGCGCATCGCTTCGGCGAGGGCGCGCGCAGCGAAGGCGAAGGCAGCGTCTCCGAGCAGCGCAGATTCGCCCTCTACTTCGAGTTCAACATCGCGCTGCTTGCCGAGGCGAGCGCGCGCGAGCCCAAGGCGGCCGAGGCGCTCGACGCCGCGCTCGAACGTGACTTCCCGCGCTACCGCGAACTGACCACGCCGCGGCCGCTGACACTGGCCGGCGCGCAGAAGCTGCTCGGGCCGAACGAAGCGCTGCTCGCCTTTCTGTTCAGCGGCGATGAAGGCTACGTCTGGGCGCTGCGCCGCGATCAGGCGCGCATGGCGCGGCTTGGCGTCTCGGCCAAGGCGCTGAGCGAGCGGATACGCAAGCTGCGCGTGCAACTCGACCTGTCCGCCGCCAATGTCGAGGCGCAGCTCGCGTGCCCCTTCGACGTGCAGGCGGCGCATGCGCTGTACGCCGATCTCCTCGGCCCGGTCGCCGACCTGCTGACGGTGGCCAACCCGGCCAGCCATCTGATCGTCGTCCCCGACAAGGCGCTGACCGGGCTGCCCGAGACGGCGCAGGAATTGCGCGCCGTCGCGCGGATGAATCTTGAATGATCGGGGAGCACACCATGAATACACAGGTGGCACGCTTGCCCGCAGCCCCATTTCAGAACTCCGCTTTCGTCTCGCGCCAGACGGGACGCACGCATTGGGGTTCGTCCAGCCACGACCTCGAATACGAATTGACCGAAGAAACAGTCGATGCTGCCGCTACTACATTGACGCAGATACGCTGTGTATATACACTGAACGCATGGAGTTCACTTGGTCTGAAGTCAAGCGCAACCTGAATTTGAAGAGCCACGGGCTGGATTTCCTCGACGCCCCAAGAGTCTTCGAGGCCATCACGTTCACCTTCGCAGATGATCGTTTCCCTACGGAGAGTAGCGCTTCGTGACATTGGGTCTCCTGGCCGGCATTCCTGCTTCAATTGTGCACACGGAGAACGAACATGAAATCCGCATCATCTCGTTCCGCAAAGCAATCCGCCGCGAAACGCAAATGTACTACGATGGAGTCGCAAACTGATTGGCCTCGTCTCGAGTCAAAGACGGCTACGTCCAAAGTGTCCGCAGACCATCCCGAAGCGGATGTTCGTCGCATCGTTCGCGGTATCGTCAGGCGTGGGCTTCAGCCATTGCCCGCCAAGGCTTTGATCTCTCTGCGGATTGATCAAGATGTCCTGGAGTGGTTCAAGGCACAAGGGCCGGGTTATCAAACTCGCATCAACACCGTGCTGCGCGCGTTTCGGGATGCCTCTGTCTGACTTCTCCAGGCGGATGAACGCAAGGGCTCGGGCTGAAACCAGGAATGGACGTGATCTGCTTTTGATTGACCAATAGGCGTTGATGGGCCGCGACATGGGCCACGTTGATGTTCATTTGCTCGTTTCTGCCCGCTGATTGTGGACGCGCAACAAGCGGCTGCACGCCATAGCGCTTGAGTTGCGTCTGGCGCACGCGCAGATTCAGCATTGAATCGAGCCTCTTGCAAGACTCCCGAATGAAATTACGCCTGTCACTGAACGATACCTAACGACCTGGCTCACCTGCCGGAGCTGCCAAGGCTCCCTGAGGGAGCTAGAACTTCGGGAAACGGGCTTGCCACGATCAGCGATTGACCGCGGTCATGAGCGCCACATATACTCTCGCTGATGCAATCTGTTTGCATGTGCGTTTCCTCGCTGTCATGGCGTCCGATCCATCCCGCCTCCAGCATCAATCGTGGCTTTCGCGGTTCCACCGTTTTGTTTCGCTACTCGGTGATGAAACCTCCGTCTCGAACTCTTCACGAAGTCAGGCGACGTGATGGCTGCTGGCAGGATCGCTCGCTCGGCGGCAGGCTGCGTACCCCTCTCAGTGAGTGGAGGTAGATGGCCGTGATACCGATTTGCGTCAAGACGCCAAAGGGCATCGAGGAGGTCGAGAAGCGGACCTGCCGCCTGGCGCCGCGTGCTCGCCAGGTGCTCATCGTGATCGACGGCAAGCGCGACTACGACGCGCTGCTGACCATGTTTTCCGCCGACACCCTGCCGGCAGTCTGCCGGCAACTGCTCGACGAGGGCTTCATCGTCCCGCTGCGAGGGAACGAACCTGTGCCGACGCTGCCGCCGACGCCTGTCCGGTCGGTGACAGTGTCCGCCGACGCGGCGCCGCTGTCGGCCATCGACGAGCAGCGTCTGAAAATGGCGCGAAACTTCATGACCAACACGCTGCGCACCTTCGTTGGAAATTCCGCCTCGAGCCTCATCAACCACATCGACGTGGCCGCGCGACTCGAGGACCTGCATGAGCTGGCCATGCCCTGGCGCGCGGCCATCTCCCTGTCTTCTGATGGTCGCAAGCAACTGGCCGACCTGGAAAGCAAACTTTCCGTCATCGACGAGTGCTTCCTGCTGGCGTGGAACGTCCCCGCCGCTGCCCCGGTGGGCGCATCGGCCGCGGCGAAGCCGGCAGCGGGCGTGCCGACCGCAACTCCTGCCCCGGCCGACGACGACGAACGCCTGGGAATGGCGCGGAATTTCATGCTCAACACGCTCGACGCCTTCGTCGGCATGGCCGCATCGAGCTTGATCGCGCGCGTCGAAGGCAGCCCAAGCATCGAGGAATTGCGTCACCTGTTCAGTGAGTGGCACGACGCGATCGCGCTCAGTGGCGATGGACGAAAGCGTCTTGACGAACTCGAGGCCAAGCTGGCAGCTTTGCTCTCCTGAAGACTGCCGGCACCGCCGACCGGCGCCGATGCTAGTCAGCTTTCGCCCAGTGCCGGCAACGCTCCACGGCGCGACGCCAGTCGCCGAGCAGGGCGGTCCGCTGCGCATCGGACATCGCCGGTTCAAAGCGCCGCTCGGCTCGCCACAACGAGGTCAGCTCGGCTTCGTCCTGCCAGAAGCCGACTGCCAGTCCCGCCAGGTAGGCAGCACCGAGCGCAGTGGTCTCGATGATGCGCGGGCGCACGACGGGCACACCCAGCAGATCAGCCTGAAACTGCAGCAACAGATTGTTCGCGGCGGCGCCACCGTCGACGCGCAATTCGCGCAGGCGCGCGCCGGATTTTCCGGAGTCTGCAGAATCTGCGGAATCTGAGGAATCCCGAGAATCCTCTTCCATGGCGATCAGCACCTCGGCGCTCTGAAAAGCTATTGCTTCAAGCGCGGCGCGCGCGATGTGCGCGCGGTTCGTTCCGCGCGTCAGACCGAGCAGGGCGCCACGGGCGTAGGGGTCCCAGTACGGAGCGCCGAGGCCGGTGTGTGCCGGCACCAGATAGACACCACCGCTATCGGGTACTGAAGCGGCCAGCGTTTCGATCTCGTCGGTTCTGGAGATCATCCCCAGCCCGTCGCGCAACCATTGCACCACTGCGCCGCCCATGAAGACGCTGCCTTCGAGCAGGTAAGTGGTCTGCCCCTGACGCCGCCAGCCGATCGTCGTCAGCATGCGGTGCGTCGAGTTCATGGCCTGCGAGCCGGTGTTCATCAGCAGGAAGCAGCCCGTGCCATAGGTATTCTTGGCCATTCCCGGTTCGAGGCAGGCCTGGCCATAGGTCGCCGCCTGCTGGTCGCCGGCCATGCCGGCGAGCGCGATCGGCGCGCCGAGCAGGTCGCCGTCGAGCGTCGCGATCAGCCCGCTACTGTCGACGACTTGCGGCAGCACGGCCGGCGGAATGTCGAGCAGGGCCAGCAGTTGGTCATCCCAGCACCGGCGCCTGATGTCGAAGAGCAGCGTGCGCGAGGCGTTCGAAGGATCGGTGACATGGACGCGGCCGCCGGACAGCTTCCACGCCAGCCAGGTGTCTATGGTGCCGAAAGCCAGTTCGCCACGCTCGGCGCGGGCGCGGGCGCCGGGGATATGGTCGAGCAGCCATTTCAATTTGGTTCCCGAGAAGTACGCGTCGAGAACCAGGCCGGTGCGCTGGCGGAACAGTTCGACGTGACCCGCTCGCTCCAGGGCAGCGCACAGACCCGCCGTCCGCCGGTCCTGCCAAACGATCGCCCGGTGCAGCGGTTCGCCACTGGCGCGATCCCAGAGAAGCGTGGTCTCGCGCTGGTTGGTGATGCCGACAGCGGCAACCCGGCTGGCCGCGATTCCGTTCTCGCGCAGCGCCGCGCGCGCGACGGCAAGCTGGGTTTGCCAGATGTCGATGGCGTCGTGCTCCACCCATCCCGGTTGCGGGTAGTGCTGGGCATACTCCTGCTGCGCGGTGCCAACAACGCTGCCGTCGCGCGCGAAGACGATGGCACGCGAACTGGTCGTACCCTGGTCGAGGGCGAGAATGAATTGTTGGCTGGCGGTAGGTTTCATCGGGCAATCCCGCGCGAGAGAAAGGTCGCTCAGAAAAAGATGACCGCCAGGGTGGTCGCCCTGGCAGCCGGCGAGACTACTGCGTGACGATCAACTCGGCGATCCAGCGCTTGCCGTCGCTGATTTCACGATCGTCGTTCTTGCAGGCCATCAGGCTCCGCCCGAAGACGTAGGCGTAGAGCAACAGGCTGCGGCTTTTCGCCTCGTCGTCAGAAACGCCGCGGGCGACGAACAGCTTGCGCGTGCAGTCGAGACGCCAGTTGTCCACCTCCTCGACGATACTGGCCGCTTCGGTGTCCCGCCGCGCCCATTCACGCACCGCCAGCTCGATCGAGATCCCTCGCCGGTTGCGCGTGGCGCCGTAGACGTCGATCAGGTGCAGCAGTTGCTCTCGCTCGCTACCGGGAGTGGCGACGGTCTGCTTGTCGATATCCCGGATGCGGCCGTCCCGCCAGGTCTGCAGGACGGCCGTGAACAGGTCCTGCCGGTCCTTGAAGTGCCAGTAGAAGCTGCCCTTGGTGACGCCGAAATTCTTGGCCAGAACTTCAACTCGCATTCCCTGGACGCCCTGCTCGGCCAACACGTCGATTGCCGCCTCGACCCACTCGCTGCGGTCGAGTTGAGCACGCGGCCTGCGCTTTTCCAGCCTCATCGTCATCTGGTCCTTTCGTGAATCACGCGCCTCAGGCAATATATCAAGTTCATGTGTCGCCGCGTTGGCCGACAGTGTTGACAGTCGTCGTACCATACGGTACCGTACGTCATCCATACGATGAGGTATGGTTCATTGTCCGGCCAGAATACAGCAATGTCAAACGTCGATTGCCTTGATCGCAATTGATGTCGATTACCGTGTAGTCATCAAGGAGAGCAAATTGAAAATCCTCGTTCCAGTCAAACGGGTGGTCGATTACAACGTCAAGGTCCGCGTCAAGGCGGATGCGAGCGGTGTGGATCTGGCCAACGTCAAGATGTCGATGAACCCTTTCGATGAAATCGCCGTAGAGGAGGCCGTCCGTCTCAAGGAAGCCGGCATCGCCACTGAAGTGGTCGTCGTTTCCGCGGGTGTGGCCAATTGTCAGGAAACCTTGCGTACGGCGATGGCACTTGGCGCCGACCGTGGCATCCTGATCCAGACCGATGCTGAATTGCAGCCGCTGGCCGTCGCCAAGCTGCTCAAGGCCGTGTGCGCCAAGGAGCAGCCGCAGATCGTCCTTTGCGGCAAGCAGGCCATCGACGACGACGCTAACCAGACCGGGCAGATGCTGGCCGGTCTGATGAACTGGCCGCAGGCGACCTTTGCCTCCAAGGTGGTTGTCGCCGGCCAGCAGGCAACGGTGACGCGCGAGATCGACGGCGGTCTGGAGACCATTGAAGTGCCATTGCCGGCCGTGCTGACCGCCGACCTGCGGCTCAACGAACCGCGCTACGCGACCTTGCCGAACATCATGAAAGCCAAGAAGAAGCCCCTCGAGACCACCAACCCGGCAGCGCTTGGCGTCGATGTCACGCCGCGTCTGAAGACGCTGAAGGTTGCCGAACCGGCCAAGCGGACGGCGGGTGTCAAGGTGGCTGATGCCGCCGATCTGGTGATGAAACTCAAGACTGAAGCGAAGGTGATCTGACCATGGCCATTCTCGTTATTGCTGAACACGACAATACCTCGATCAAGGCGGCGACGCTCAATGCGGTCACCGCGGCGACCAAGATCGGTGGCGACATTCATCTGCTGATTGCCGGCAGCGCTTGCGCTGCAGCCGGCGAGGCGGCAGCGAGGGTCGCCGGGGTGAGCAAGGTGCTGGTCGCAGACGCCGCCCCGTATGCCGATCACTCTCCGGAAAACCTCGCCGCGCTGGTAGTAGCCAATGCCGCCAACTATGGCCACATCCTGGCTCCGGCGACGACCAGCGGCAAGAACTTCATGCCGCGAGTGGCCGCGCTGCTCGACGTGGCGCAGATCTCCGAAATCGTTGCCGTTGAGTCGGCTGACACCTTTGTTCGTCCGATCTACGCGGGCAACGTTCTGTCTACCGTCCAGTCGATCGACCCCGTCAAGGTGATTACCGTCCGGGCAACCGCTTTCGAAGCCGCCGGCGAGGGTGGCAGCGCCGTCATTGAAACTCTGGCTGCGGGCACCGATCTCGGCCTGTGCAAACTACTCGGGCAGGAGCTGACCAAGTCCGAGCGCCCTGAACTCACCGCCGCCAAGGTCATCGTCTCGGGCGGACGTGGCATGGGCAGCGGCGACAATTTCCACAAACTGCTCGAACCACTTGCTGACAAGCTGGGGGCGGCGGTGGGTGCCTCGCGCGCGGCGGTCGATGCCGGTTTTGCGCCAAACGACTATCAGGTCGGTCAGACAGGCAAGATCGTTGCGCCGCAACTCTACATCGCGGTCGGCATCTCGGGCGCCATACAGCATCTGGCCGGGATGAAGGACAGCAAGGTGATCGTGGCGATCAACAAAGACGCCGAGGCACCGATCTTCCAGGTGGCCGATTATGGACTTGTCGGCGATCTCTTCGAAGTGCTGCCAGCGCTGGTTGCTGAGCTCGGCTGATCAGCACCGGGATGCGGGCCGCATGAACCTGCCGGACGGCCTGGTGGACGGTGACTGGACCCTGATCGCTTGGCTCCTGTTCGTCGTCGTCGCGCTCTTTGCGGTGCGGCGGGCACCGTGGCGTGTGCTGAGCGATAGCGCACGCCAGAATGCGTTCCTGGGAATGATCGTCGCACTGATCCTGCTCTGGCACCTGCAGGCCGGGGTAAAGCCCGGCCTGGCCTTTCACCTCCTTGGTGCGACCGTGTTCACCCTGTGCTTCGGCTGGGCGCTGGCCTTCGTCGGCCTGTGCCTGGTGCTCGCCGGAGTCAGCCTCAACGGTTCTGCCGGCTGGCAGGCTTTTGCGGCCAATGCTCTGCTCATGGCCGGGGTCGGCGTGGCAGTCAGTCACGCGCTTCATCAAGTGGTCGACCGGGTGCTGCCGCGGCATCTGTTTGTCTACCTCTTTGGCCACGGTTTCTTTGCCTCGGCGCTGGCGGTGATGGCCGTCGGTGTGTCGGCCAGCGTCCTGTTGGCCTTGGCCGGAGTCTATGAGAGCGAGTATCTGATCGCTGAGTACCTGCCGTATTTCATTCTTCTCGGCTTTGCCGAGGCCTGGTTGTCGGGCATGCTGACGACGCTGTTTGCCGTCTATCGACCAGACTTGCTGGCGGATTTCGAGGATGCGCAGTTTTTCGGCAGAAAATGACACCTTCGCCGGCGTGTGGGTCCCGACCGGGGGCGCTTGAGTGATCACCGCGACCTTCCGCTGTTGCCGGTTGCTGGCCGCGCTGACCTTGCTGCTGGCCCTGCCGGAGGCAGCCGCCGTTGGCCTTGGCGAGAGGCACAGCGACTCGCGGCCGGGGCGGGAAGCGAACGTTCGCCTGCCCAACGACGCCGGGCTGCCGTTGCGCCTGAGCACTGAATTGTCGGTCGTCGCGCCGGACAGCGACCTCGGCCGCGACCTGCGACGTCTCGAGTATCGGACCCTGCAGATGCTCGTTGGTCGCAAGGACGACCAGCAGGTGCTGGGTGACAAGCTCGCCTGGCTGGAAGCGGATCTGGCCGAACTGAAAAGGGCCGGCGATCGCCTCGGCGGGGTAGCGGCAGCGGTGCCGACGCCTTCACCGGCCGCTCCAGCCACACCGGCGAAGCTGTCGGCGAACACCAGGGCGGTCCCTGCATCGACAGTGCTCGTGCCGACCGCTCCGCTGGCCAGCCCGCGGCCAGCCGGCGGGACGACACCGGAGATCGCGCCACGGCAGACTGCGACAGCGTCCGAAAACGCGTTCACCGACCGGATGCTCTACGTATACGCTGGCCTCGCTGGCCTCGCTGGCCTCGGCGTAATGGCGTTGCTGCGCGCGCTCCCCGTCTTTCGTCGGCGGCTTGTTGCGCGACCAGCTCGCGTTTCCCGGCGGGGGGCTGAACCGGTGGCGCCTGCGGTCAGCGAAAACGACCTCTCGCGCACGCACGCAGAGGCTGTGGCCGTGCCCGTAAAACTTGCGGGGCAAGCACGTGTGCGGGAGCCGCAGCAGGCTCCGGACCGAACGGAGTTCCTGTCGCAGACTTCAGCCGACATTCGAGCGGACGTTGAGCAAGGGGGGGCAGGTCCCGCGCTCGAGTTGGCAGAGGTCATGCTCTCCTTCGGCCGTGTCGGCGGCGCGGCGAAAACCTTGCAGGAATACATCGACGCGAACCCTAAAGAGGCCTTGCCGCCGTGGATACGCTTGCTCCAGATCTACCAGGGCAACGGCCTGCGCGAGGAATTCGAGGCGCTGGCTGCGAAGTTGAACCAGAATTTCAACGTCGAGATCATGCGTTGGGATGGTGAGCAGCGCCGCGATGAACTCGAACTGCTGCCGCTTGGACAGGCAACGGAAAAAGTGGTGACACTCGAACAGCTTCCTCACTTGCGCGAGAGAATCGTCTCGCTCTGGGGCAAGCCGGAGTGTCGTGATTATCTGGAGCAGTTGCTGCGCGACAATCGTCA
Source organism: Candidatus Accumulibacter aalborgensis (assembly GCF_900089955.1). Lineage (GTDB taxonomy): Bacteria > Pseudomonadota > Gammaproteobacteria > Burkholderiales > Rhodocyclaceae > Accumulibacter > Accumulibacter aalborgensis. The sequence goes on from NZ_FLQX01000119.1 coordinate 28,655, forward strand.
AGGTCAGCGCAGCGGATTTACCTTGCCGGTCGTCGAGGAACTGCTGTTCCTGATCGACCTCATAACGGCCTGCGAAGCCGAATAACAGGCTAACGAGTAGCCAAAACAGGAGAGATGAAGATGAGTGAATATTTTGCCCCCGTGCGCGACATGCATTTTGTCATCAAGGAACTCGCCGGGCTGGAACAGGTGGCGGAACTGCCGGGTTACGAAGACGCGAGCGCCGATCTCGTCGATGCCGTTCTCGAAGAAGCGGCAAAGTTCGCGGGTGGCGTCCTGTCACCGCTCAACTGGCCGGGCGACCAGGAAGGCGCGCGCTGGCATGACAAGGCGGTGACCATGCCGGCGGGTTTCAAGGAAGCGTACAAGCTGTTCGCCGACAGTGGCTGGACGGCACTGGCCGCCGAGCCGGAATGGGGTGGGCAGGGACTGCCCAAGGTGGTGGCGGCCGCCGTCGCCGAGATGTGGAAATCGGCCAATCACTCGTTTTCGCTCTGTCCCCTGCTGACCGCCGGCGCCATCGAGGCGCTGGTTCTCACCGGCTCCGACGAATTGAAGGCGACCTACCTCGAAAAAATGGTCAGCGGGGAATGGACCGGGACGATGAACCTCACCGAGCCGAGCGCTGGCTCCGACCTGGCCGCCGTGCGCACCCGTGCCGAGCCACAGGCCGACGGCAGCTATCTCGTTTTCGGGCAAAAGATATTCATCACCTACGGTGACCATGACATGGCGGAGAACATCATCCACCTGGTGCTGGCCCGAACGCCGACCGCGCCCGAGGGCGTCAAGGGCATTTCGCTGTTCGTCGTGCCGAAGTTCATGGTCAACGACGACGGCAGCCTCGGTGCCCGTAATGATGCCTGGTGCGTGTCGATCGAGCACAAGCTCGGCATCCACGCCAGCCCGACCGCGATCATGGCCTTTGGCGACCACAGCGGCGCGGTCGGCTACCTGGTAGGCGAAGAGAATCGCGGCATCGAGTACATGTTCATCATGATGAACGCGGCCCGCTTCGGTGTCGGACTGGAGGGGGTTGCCGTTTGCGAGCGGGCCTATCAGCGGGCGCGTGACTACGCGCGCGATCGCATTCAGTGCACCGACATCGGCGTCCGTGGGGGGCCGAAAGTGGCGATCATTCACCATCCCGATGTGCGCCGCATGCTGATGACCATGCGCTCCTACGCCGAAGCGACACGCGCGCTGGCCTACGTGGTGGCGGCCGCGCACGATGCCGCCATGCGCCATGCGGATGCCGCGGTGCGCCAGCGCAATCAGGCCTTCGTCGATCTGATGATCCCGGTGGTCAAGGGCTGGAGCACCGAATCCGGCGTCACCATGGCCTCGCTCGGCGTTCAGGTGCATGGCGGCATGGGTTACGTCGAGGAAACCGGCGCCGCGCAGCACCTGCGTGACGCGCAGATCTCGACGATCTACGAGGGCACCACCGGCATACAGGCCAATGATCTGATCGGTCGCAAGATCGCGCGCGAAGGCGGCACAACGCTGAATTCGGTGATCGACATGATGCGCGCCCTTGACGCTGAACTGGCCAGCCAGGGCGGCGGTCATTTTGCTGCCATTCGCCGCCGCTTGGCGGCCGCAGTCGATGCGCTGGCCGCCGCCGGCGACTGGCTGGTCGCCACCTATCGCAGCGACGTGCGTGCCGCCTCGGCTGGTGCCGTCCCCTTCCTGAAGCTCCTCGGCATAGTCGCCGGTGGCTGGCAGATGGCGCGCGCCGCGCTCATCGCGCAAGCGAAGATCGATGGCGGTGACCATGATCCGTTCTTTACAGCGAAGATCATCACTACCCGCTTCTACGCCGATCACGTGCTCTGCGAAGCCGCCGCTTTGGCGAGCAGCGTGACCGATGGCGCCGAAGGCGTGATGGCGCTGCCTGACGAAATGTTCTGAGCGCGGCAGCCGGCAGCGCCGGTGGCCGAGTTGTGGCTCGACCACCGGCCTCTGCGCCGTGCCTACGGGCAAGGTCACGCGCTGGATCAGCATCAGCCCCAACGGTCATGACTTTTCAAGACTCCCCCGATAGTGAAAGTCATGACCGTTTCCCTCACCCCCGACCCCTCTCCCGCGCAGGCGGGCGAGGGGAGATTTGTGAGTCGCTCGTGCGACTTTCATGGTAACAAGAACAGGAAGCGCCCATGCACAGCCCACGCAAACTCGTCCAGACCAGCCTGATCCCCATCCGCTGGGGTGACATGGACGCCTACGGACACGTCAACAACACGATCTATTTCCGTTACATGGAGCAGTGCCGCGTCGAATACCTCGAAGCACTGGGCTTCAAGGTCATGCCGCACGGCACGGCGCCGGTGATCATCAATGCCGCCTGCACCTTCCTGGTGCCGCTCAACTATCCCGGCGTCGTCGAGGTCAGGATGTTCTGCGGGCACCCTGGCCGCAGCAGCGTCCAGACGCATTTCGAGCTTCGCCTGCACGACGACGATACCCTCTATGCGACCGGCGATGCGAAAATCGTCTGGATGGACGTGGACAGCGGCAAGTCGGTGCCGATTCCCGACACCCTGCGCGTCGAGTTGACGAACTGACCAGGGACGAGGGGGATGGAGCCACTCTGGCGCCCGAGCGCCGAACGTATCGCTGCCGCCAGGCTGAGCGCCTTCATGACTGCCGTCAACCGCCGCTGGCACGTCGACTGCTCTGATTACACTGCTCTCTGGCGCTGGTCGGTTGCCCAGCCTGAGGCCTTCTGGACCTCGGTATGGGATCAATGCGCAGTGCTTGGCGAGCGCGGCGATCGCGTGCTCGAGAACGGTGACCGGATGCCCGGCGCGCGCTGGTTCCCGCAAGCCCGAATCAATTACGCACAGAACCTGCTCCGCCGCGACGATGACGCCGACGCGCTCGTCTTCTGGGGCGAAGCGAAGGTCAAACGCCGCCTGTCGAACCGTGAGCTTTACGCGCAAGTCTCGCGCTGTGCGCAGGCGCTGCGGGGAGCGGGTGTCGTTGCCGGAGATCGGGTCGCCGCCTATCTGCCGAACATGCCCGAGGCGCTGATCGCGATGCTCGCCACGGCCTCGCTCGGCGCCATCTGGTCGTCAGCATCGCCGGACTTCGGCGTCCAGGGTGTCCTTGACCGTTTCGGGCAGATCGAAGCCAAGGTCCTGGTCTGCGTTGACGCCTACTGGTACAACGGCAGGCCGGTCGACTGCCTGGCCAGGAACGCCGAAGTCGCCGCGCGAATGCCCTCGCTGGCACGCACGGTCGTCGTCTCGTACCTCGACGAGGTGCCCGATGTGTCGGCCATCCGAAATGGCCTGCGCTGGGCGGACTTCATCGCGCCATTTGCTGCCGGTGAAATCGAATTTGCGGCCTTGCCCTTCGATCACCCGCTGTTCATCATGTTCTCGTCGGGTACCACCGGCGTTCCCAAGTGCATCGTCCACTGTCACGGCGGCGCCCTGCTGCAGCACCTGAAGGAACATCAGTTGCACGGCGACGTCAGGCCAAACGACCGCCTCTTCTACTTCACCACCTGTGGCTGGATGATGTGGAACTGGCTGGTCTCGGGTCTCGCTTCGCAAGCCACGCTGCTGCTCTACGACGGTTCCCCGTTCGTGCAGACTCCCGCGGGCCAGGCTGGAACGATCCTCTTCGACTATGCCGAAGCCGAGCACATGACGCACTTCGGGACCTCGGCCAAGTTCATCGACGCCATCGCCAAGGCCGGCTTGAAGCCCCGCGAGACGCACCGACTGGAAGCGCTGCGGACGATGTTTTCGACCGGCAGCCCACTGGCGCCGGAGAGCTTCGACTACGTCTATCGCGACCTCAAGGTGGACGTGTTGCTGGCCTCGATCTCCGGCGGTACCGACATACTGTCGTGCTTTGCCCTCGGCAATCCGATCCTGCCTGTGTACCGCGGCGAACTGCAATGCCGTGGTCTGGGTATGGCGGTCAATGTCTTCGACGACGAAGGCCAGCCGATTCCGGCCGGCCGCGGCGAGCGCGGTGAGCTGGTATGCACCGCACCTTTCCCGGCGATGCCGATCGGTTTCTGGAACGATGCCGACGGCGCCAAATACCACGCCGCCTATTTCGATCGCTTCGCCAGCGTCTGGTGCCACGGCGATTTCGTCGAACTCACCGCCCATGACGGGATGATCATCCACGGCCGCTCGGACGCGGTGCTCAACCCCGGCGGCGTGCGCATCGGAACGGCCGAGATCTACCGCCAGGTCGAGCAATTGCCCGAAGTCGTCGAGTCGCTGGTCATCGGTCAGGAGTGGGAGAACGACGTACGCGTCGTCCTGTTCGTCAAACTGCGAGACGACATGGTCCTCGACGAGTTGCTGATCAGCCGCATCAAGCAGCAGGTACGCGACAACGCCACGCCTCGCCATGTTCCGGCCAGGGTGCTGCAGGTCGCCGACATCCCGCGTACTAAGAGTGGCAAGATCGTCGAACTCGCCGTGCGCAACGTGGTTCATGGCCGCGTGGTGAAAAACGTCGAAGCGCTGGCCAACCCGGAGGCGCTGGATTTGTTCCGCGATCGGGTTGAGCTGCTGAGCTGAAGCTCGGGGCCTCGTCGAGGAACCAGTGGCAGTTCGCGTCGTCGCGCACCACGCCGGGTAGCTGAACAAGGGACAGGAGGATGGCGAGGGTTGGTCGGTGCGGGTAGAATGGCCGCATGAACGCAGCTAACGACCTCATGCAAGACCATATCCACAGCCTGTGGAGCGAGATTATTGAGAGCATCAAGCAGGAATATCTCTCCGAAGACCAGTCGTATCCGTGGATCCTGGGTTTCTCGGGTGGTAAGGATTCAACCGTTGTTGCCCATGCGGTCTTCGACGCCTTGCTCTCCCTTGCTCCGTCAAGGCGCACGCGCGAAGTCCACGTTGTCTCAAATGACACCCTGGTCGAGAGTCCACTGGTTGCTGCTCACCTACATCGAACTCAGGCGGCATTACGCAACGCTGCCAAGAGCTGGTGCCTTCCAGTCACCATAGCAACCACACGTCCGCCAATCGAGAAGACCTTTTGGACTCTACTGATAGGAAAAGGATATCCTAGCCCGAACCAGACGATGCGCTGGTGCACCGACCGGCTGAAGATCCAACCGACAAGCCAATACATCCTCGACAGAGTGTGCGCCAAAGGGGCCGCGATCATTGTCCTCGGCGTTCGACGAGATGAGAGTGAGACTCGCCGCATCAACGTGAATAGGCGGAAAAACCTCCACCAATCGAACCTCTCACCTCATTCAGAATTGCCAGGAGCCTTTGTCTATCGACCTATCGTCGAGATGACCACCGATGATGTTTGGGACGCCATCGCGACCTTCCCGCCACCTTGGGGCGGAAGCCACACCGGACTGATCCAGCTCTATCGCGATGCCGAGGGCGGCGAATGCCCCGTCGTCCTGAGCAAAGCGGAAGCCCCCGGTTGCGGTACGGCATCTAGCCGCTTTGGTTGCTGGACGTGCACTGTGGTGGAAAAAGACAGAAGCCTGCAAGGTTTCGTCGATTCGGGTAACCGCGAGTACAAGCCATTGATCGACTTTCGAGATTGGCTCAAGGAAATACGGAATAACCCAAACTATCGCAGCGTTGAGCGACGGAACGGGAAGATCCAATTTGATGCTCTGGGCAAGCACATCCCCGGTCCCTTTACGATACAGGCGAGGAGAATGATTCTTGAAAAACTTCTTGAAACCCAAGAGGCATACGGCGGCGACCCACTTATTAGCAACGATGAGATTGACCTCATAAAGGCCATCTGGGCTCAAGATCTCTCCAAGAAATCGCAATAAACAAGGACAATAATGGATAGTTATCTGAGCGATTTGCCTCTCTGGTCTGACCCAGAGGCAAAAACAATTCTCGCCGAGCTTTGCGAAAAGCACAGGGTGCCCATGCAGGTTCTAGAAGATTTGGTTTCGATCCAACGCGAGCGACAAAGCCAAGAGCGAGCTGATGGCGTCTATCAGGCCATAACGGAAGCCCTGGATCAGATGGAATAAAGTATGCCATGTGGATATCCAAACTCGAACTGACGAATTTCAAGAGCTTTACCTTTCAAACCTTTACCTTCCCACGGCCAGAAAATGCCGCAAACCTGATCCTTATCGGAGGCATGAATGGTTTTGGTAAGACAACACTTCTGGAAGCTCTTTACCTTTGCTTGTACGGACCGGACGCAATGCCGCATCTCGCCCGCGCCGGTCTCAAGCCCACCGAAGAGCGCAAGGGGTACCCTACCTTTCTGGAACGGGCGCTGAACGGTCAGGCGATCGGCTTAGGGCGCGACAGTATGAGCGTGAAAATAGAGGCGCTCTCCCTCCCATCGGAAGGTTTTGAAATCACCCGTCGCTGGTTTTTCACAAAGCGTGGCGATTGGAATGGCGAAACGGAGATTCTTCTACAAGAAATTTCCGGAGGAATCTCCAGGCCGATAGATTCCGCGCATTTGCCATTGCTGCTTGACCAGCGCTTTGTGCCCGCGCATCTGGCACCATTCTTCTTTTTTGATGGAGAAGAAGTCAAGACACTTGCTAATCGTAACCGCATTGAGCAGATCAAGGCAGGAATGGAGGGACTCTTGGGCGTCGTTCTATTGCGCGGAGTTCAGAAGCGCCTGGAACAGTACCAAGCTAGTAATCGATATAGAAATGGCTGTTCCTCGGTAGACGAGCAGAAATATAAGGAGTTGGCCGAGAAGCTTGATCGTGATGAGCGGCAACTCGACGGGCTCAACGGCCAGCGGCAAGAGCTGGACCGCGAATTGGAAGCTGCCAAGGGAAAACGAGACGATCTGATGGGCCGGATCATGGCCCTAGGTGGAGGCAGTGGAGATATCGCAACCGCTGGCGATATCGTCCGCCAACAGGGTTTGGTGAAAGGCCAGCTAGTCGAGTGCGAGCGGCAAATGGAAGATGCATTGTCTGCGAAGTTGCCATTCCACTTAATTCACAAGGATTGTAGTGATCTATTAAAGGAGCAACTCCTCCAGGAAATCAAGCGACGCAAGTGGGACGCGCGAAGAGACAGTATGGAGCCCGAGAAGGAGCGCTTCATTACTTCCTTTTTCCAGGCTGCAGAACCCACTATTAATCCCGCATTAAGTGATGCTCAAATAGATGCCGTCTTGGGCCGACTTAACGTTGCTTGGGAGAGTTTGTTCTACCCGCCGCCGACCGCCTGCGCTCGAGTGATTATTCATGATTATCTGTCAGACGATAAGCGTGAAAGTGTTTTGGCGATGATGGAAAGACTGCGCATCGGTGCGCAGGAAATTCGCGGCTTAGTTTTAAGGAGAGAAAGCCTTGAGCGCGAGTTGCGCGACCTAGAAAAACGATGGGCGAAGATAGACGGGGTGGATAGGGACGGGACACTTTCGCGGATCAATGAAGAGCTGGCCGGAGTAAGCGTCACTATCGATCAGAAGGAGCGTTTTCGAGGTGATCTCGATCGCCAGATTAACTCGCTCGGTGCGACAATAGACCAGGACCGGGCGGTTTATTCGAGGATGCACGAGCAGATCGTCAAAGCCAGTCCGGCCAAGTCCAATATTTCGAAAGCCCAGCGCGTGAGGGAATTGGTCGATGAATTGACCCCTCGCTTGTATGCTTTAAAAACTCGGCAGTTGGGCGAGGCGATGACGAAAGCCTACAAACTGTTGGCTCATAAGTCACAGGTGGATCGGATAAAAATCGACGAAACTGGCGCTAGCCGTTTGCTGGCGAAGGATGGTACTGAGATAGTTTTTGACCGTTCGGCGGGCGAAAACCAGTTGTTCGCGACGGCGCTGCTGGCTGGGCTTGCTCAGGTCTCTGGCATTGATGCGCCCCTTGTCGTCGATACCCCTCTTGCTAGACTCGATAGTGCGCATCGGAAGAATATCCTCAATTTCTGGATCAACCAAAAGTGCAGACAAGTCATATTACTTGCCCAAGATGAAGAAATTGACGGCGAAATGTTCAGAGTCATTGGAGGCGCAGTTTGCAAGAGCTACCTGCTTGAGCATAGCGATTTGGGCCGTGGAGTAGGGCGGGCGAAGGGCATTGAAAATCAATACTTCAAGGGGCGTTAAGTGGCAGAATGGACCATTGAGAAGGCCTTGCTAGCCAACTTTGCGTCGTCATCGGAAGCGTATCGACAGACTGACGAATTGCGGATAAAGCTCGGTTTCGCAGCACGCGCGCCTATCGCTCGCATGGCGATCGGCCGGTCACTTGGTGAAACCACGATGCCACCAAAGACTCCTGACATGCAGGGCAAGCCCATAAAGGGCGACACGCTATTTGGTGTGGACGAGCACTCACTTTGGATGGCCCTGATCGTCGCAAATTTCCGCGACCTGTTTCCGAAACTTCCGATTACTCTCCCAAATCTTCAGGACATGGTCGCAAGGCACTGGCATCGCGGCGTTGGCCTTCTAATATCGGACTGGGAGGAGGCAGGCGGCTATTCGAAGTTCGTCGAGATCCTGATCACTCGCAGGGCGACTTTGTCAGAAGACATTCCAGACTTCGAGGGAGCACCGGAGCGAGGCTCCGGCGAGGGCTGGGCAGGTCCGGAAGCGGTCGCCAAAGCCGTGCGTGTTGATCTGGGGAAAGAAGAGAATACTGATACATCCTTTGTATGGACGGTCAACGGTGTCGGATACTCCCCGCACATCGCAGTCATGGGTCAGGCGGGTTCCGGGAAGACGCGCACGATGATTGATGCTATAAAACAGGTACACGCGCAGACAGGAGCCCCAGTTCTTCTGCTGGACATGGGCAAGGGAGACCTGGCGGAAAACGCTGATCTGGTCAGAGCACTTGACGCCCGCGTTCTTCAGGTTCCGCGCGACCCTCTTCCGTTGGACATGTTCCATGGATCGTCCCGCTCCGAGACAGAAGCGTCCGACGTGGTTCTTGGTTTTCGTGACTCATTGTCCAAAGTCATGCAAAGTCGGCCGGGCGCGGTACAGCTTGAGCACATAAGGGAAGCTCTCAAACCGTTATTCGCAAGAAATGAAAGGATATCGCTGGAGGACGTGAGGCACACGCTCAAAGATCATTACGAAGATGGCGGCGTTCGGGTCGATTCTGTCATCTCGGCGATCAACGACCTCACCGAACGTATGATTTTTTCCCCGGAGTTGTCTCCGGCTGCATTCTTCTCAAAGTCCTGGATTATCATCTTTGCTCACGCGCGAGACACGGTCAAGAACTTGGCGGCCTACATGCTTTTAGACTCTTTGAATGGCTACATGAAGCGTCTCGATGAAGCTCCGCAGGACCAGCACGGCCACCGTGCTATCCGAATGGTCTTGTCGGTTGACGAGGCCCGGCATTTGCTGGCTTCGCGGCACAAAGCTCTCTCCGACAATATACGCCTTCACCGTTCGAAGGGTCTAGTCGTTTGCCTGGCTTCGCAGTCTCCCGACGATTACGACGGTGCGGGCGATGACTATCTGGAAAATATTGGCCTGCCTGTCTGCTTTAAGACAAATGCCGCATCCACAACAGTTCTGCAAAATATGTTCCGAGGAAAAATTAGTTTTTCCGGCTTGGGTACGGGTGTTTGCATGACGATAAAAGACGGGCGGCCAATCAGGGTAAAAGCTTTCTAAAATGACTCCCCACACCAATTCCTTTAAAGTACTCGGCAGTTTTATTTCGAGTCGATTATGCACGCCACTTGGCCACGTCTCCTTTTGGGCTTATATTATTCTTGCAATTGTCCTATTCGGAGCTGCAGGTATATGGGTGGAGCTTGTACGATTATTGCTTAAAGCAAATGCAAGTGAATTTGAAGGGATTCTAACTGCGATATACACTTATTTCCCAGCTATTGCGGTTGGCGCAGCCGTCCAGTTAATTATGGATCGACCACCAAAGCCTGTTGCTTCTTTCACCATGGTATGGGTTGTATTCTCATTAGTATTGGTCATCCCTTACTCTGTGGGTTTGGTTCAGCCTGACGATGCTCTGCGTCTTGGAGTTGTTGGCAGTGTCATGGCCTTTCTCATGTGGTGGGTCGCCAATGGAGCTAATCCAAGCTACCTAGATTCGTCTCCCGAAGACACGTTGGGTGCTACACCTACTTCGGAACCGGCTGGCGACACCAGTAATTTTACTGTCTGAAAGTGAGACTTGAATAACTATCCGATCACTGTTCCAGCGATCAGAGTCACTCAGCCGCTGGGAATATTTTATGTCGTTTCTCTGCCCGCGAGAGTCCTGTTGGACACAGCCTACAGCGATCGACTCAGAGCTAGAAGATCTGCGGATGGTAGCTCGTATGAGCTTGAAGGATCGCAGCGAGAACTTCATAGGGATCGACTTCGAGAAATCGGTACTTATTTGTCAACCGAGGAATCCACGTTCCCGAATTCGATCATTTTGGCACCGAATTTTGATTTGGAGTCGGGCTTGCCTGTGGACAACTCAGATATTCGTTGGCGCGTGGTCGAGAAGGAATGTACATGTGTTCCCGGAGATGTATCTTATAGCCTCACGATACCGACAGATGAGGCATTGGCGCCAATTATTGACGGACAACATCGGTTGTTCGGGTTTAACTTCTGCGACAAGCCGGATCGCATGGATATGGGCTTGGTTTGTTCTATTTTCCTCGATTTGCCTAAGCCGTTTCAAGCGTTTCTGTTCGCAACAATCAACTCTAATCAAAGGCCCGTCAATAAGAGCCAGACCTACGAGGCGTTTGGTTACAACATTGAAAAAGAGCTTCCGGACTCGTGGAGCCCGGACAAGCTCGCAGTGTTTTTGGCGCGAAAGCTCAACGCCGAAGACGACTCACCGTTAAAAGGCCGCATTCTAATCGCTGCGGAAAACGACTTCGCTATGACTCGCATCGAAGCCCGTCAGCAAGGTACCTGGATGGTATCGATGGCCACGGTTGTAGAAGGTATTTCCAGGCTGGTTTCGCAAAACCCCAAGCGCGATAGAACCGCTTTGCTTAAGCGCCATCCCAACGACCGTCGACGGGAAATCCTCACATCTGAGGTCCCCGCGGACAGGTCTCCGCTGCGGTCGCTGTATTTGGCAGCAAACGACAAGGTGGTTTATGCAGCCGTAAAGAATTTTATGATTGCTGCTAACGACATGTTCTGGAATAAATGTCAGCCCGCTTCATTCATTTGCAAGACGGTTGGAGTGCAGGCGCTTTTTGACACCCTCGTCGAACTGTCGAAAGAAGGCTTGGCTTCAAAGACATTTAGTGTAGAATTTTTTCGGGAAAGACTTCGAGCGGCAGCCGATATAGATTTCACGGCGACGCTGTTCCAAAATGCTTCCGGGGCAGGTAGATTGATTATCCGCACCTGCATTCTTTTCCGTCTTGGGCTGAAGAACGAGGAAGATTTGCCGGCTTCTAACAAGGAAGAAATTCTCGCAGTTCTCCGTGACGTTCGCAGCGTTGAATATAGGTGAGCATCAGTAGATAAGGTGTTGGATCCGGTTAAGAATTGCCTAATTACAGCGAAGTCGAGTAGCGAACACCGATCTTACAATTGATATGAAACGTAAAGTTTATATTGAAACTTCTATCATCAGGTATCTGACTGCTGGTCCGAGCAAGACGATTATCGGGGCAGCCCACCAGCAGCTTACGCAGTCATGGTGGGAAGGGCGTTTTGAATATGAACTCCTGGTTTCCCCATCCGTCTGGAAAGAATGCGCGGCTGGCGATCCTGATGCAGCGGGTAGGAGGCTGGCTGCGCTTGAGGGATTGGATGTACTCGCGGTGACGGAAGAGATGATTGCTCTTGCCGAGGCTTTGATCGCGCAGCACCTCATTCCCACCAAAGCGATTGAAGATGCCCTCCATATCGCCGTTGCCACTTTGCATCACATGGATTTTCTGCTCACATGGAATTGTCGCCACATCGCGAATCTCGTGATTCAGGAAGGTATCGCTGAATATCTCGAACAGTGGGGGTTGTTCTTGCCGATTATCTGCACACCAGAGGAACTGCTGGGAGGTCAAGAGGATGAATGACGAAATCATTGCCGAAGTGCGCGCCATCAAGGACGCCATCGGCGCGAAATTCAATTACGATCTCCGCGCTCTTTTCGAGGAGATCAAACGCGACGAAGCTGAACTTCAAGCGAAAGGGATCAAGTTGGTTCCGCCGCCAACGAGTCCCGCCAGCTTGTCTCACACTGCCTTGCGGCGAACTCGTTTCGTTCGCCGCCGAGTTTTCTGTCCTTATCCTGGCAAGGGGGAGTGATCATGGGTCTGCGACTGAAATTCAATCTGGTGCTGGTGCTCGTCTTTGGTGCCGGGATGGGCGTGTCGGCGTACGTGTCGCACCGCCTGCTCGACGACAACGCCAAGCAGGAGACGCTACGTAGCGCCGGCCTGATGATGGAGTCGGCGCTCTCGGTACGCGGCTACACGGTCAAGCAGGTGAAGCCGCTGCTCGAGTCGCAACTGGCCGAGAACTTCCTGCCGCAGACGGTGCCTGCCTATGCGGCCACCGAAACGTTCAACAACCTGCACGTGAAGTACCCGGACTTCACCTACAAGGAAGCGACGCTCAATCCGACCAACCCACGCAACCGGGCGGTCGACTGGGAGAGCGACATCGTGCAGAAATTCCGCGGCGACGAAAGTGCAAGGGAACTGACCGGCGAGCGCGAGACGGCGACCGGCCGCATGCTCTACATCGCGCGCCCGATCACGATCAAGGATCCTGCCTGCCTTGCCTGCCACAGCGTTCCCTCAGCGGCGCCGGCCTCGATGATCCGGATCTACGGCGAAAACAACGGCTTCGGCTGGAAGCACATGGAGACGATCGGCGCGCAGGTGGTCTCGGTGCCGATGTCCGTGCCGCTGGCTAACGCGCAGCGCACCTTCAATACTTTCATGCTCTCGCTCGGCGGCATCTTCCTGGCCACTTTTATCGTACTGAATATCATGTTGTCGTTCCTCATCATCCAGCCGATCTCGCAAATGTCCGCGGCTGCCGACAAGATTTCAACCGGCGACTTCGACGTGCCCGAGTTCCCGGCGCGCGGCGGCGACGAGATTGGCGTGCTGGCCAACTCGTTCAACCGCATGCGCCGCAGCCTGCAAAAGGCGATCAAGCTGATCGAAGGCTGAACGGGGAGTGACGACGCCATGACTCTCCCGGAACACATCGGCAAATACGAGATCCGTCGCAAGATCGGCAAGGGCGCGATGGGCACCGTGTACGAGGGTTTCGACCCGGTGATCGAGCGCCCGGTGGCGATCAAGACGATCCTTGCTGAATACCTGGCATCCGTCGAATCGGCGGCAGCGGTGATGCGCTTCAAGCGCGAAGCACAGGCCTGCGGCAAATTGCAGCATCCCGCCATCGTCGCCGTATACGAGTACGGCGAGGACGAGGAGATGGCGTTCATCGTCATGGAGTACGTGCAGGGGCAGGAACTGCGCAAGGTAATGCAGCAACGCGGCGGCTTCGAGTTGATCGACGTCTTCGAGGTGATGAAGCAACTCCTCGCCGCGCTCGATTATTCGCACAAGCACGGCGTCGTGCACCGCGACATCAAACCGTCCAATATCATGGTCCTTGCCGGGATGAAGATCAAGATCATGGACTTCGGCATCGCCAGGATCCAGACATCGTCGCTGACGCAGGTCGGAACGCTGATCGGCACGCCGACGCACATCGCCCCCGAACAACTGCAGGGTGAGGCTGCTGACAGTCGGGCCGACCTCTGGGCAGCCGGGGTGATTCTCTACGAACTGCTCACCGGCCATGGGCCTTTTCTCGCCGAGACGCCGGCTGCGGTGATGCACAACGTCATGTACGCCGACCCGGCGCCGCCCTCGTCAATCGTACCTTTCCTGCCGCGCGTATTCGACGCGCTGGTCGCGCGCGCGCTGGCGAAGGAGCCGGACAACAGGTTCCAGAGTGGTCGCGACTTTGCCAACGCGCTGGTCGCGGCGTTCATTCAGGCCAAGCCGGGAACCAGGCCGGCGGGCAGCGCACCGCCGTCGGCGGCGCGATCCGCCGAAAAGCGCGCCGGGACGCCGGGGTCGATGCCGGCGCTGCCGCCGGAAACGCTGGCCGAGATCGAGTCGTCTCTGATCAGGTCGATCGGGCCGCTGGCCAGGATCCTGGTGCGCAAGGGTGCGACGCAGGCCAGAAACGTCGAGGAGTTCTACTCGCTGCTTGCCGAAAACGTCCCCCAGGGCAGCGAGCGCGCCGATTTTCTGAAGCGTATCGAGCAACTCGACAAGGCCGGATCGGGAACCAGCCCAGCGGCACCGGCCCGTCCGCCCGAGAAGACTGCCCACAAGCCGGCCGCGGGCTTCGATCCGGCCACGCTTGCTGCGGCCGAGAAGCGCTTTGCCCAGTATGTCGGGCCGCTCGCCAAGGTGCTCATCAAGCGCGCAGCGAACGATTCTGGCGACGTGAAGGAGCTCTACCGCAAGCTCGCCGAACATATCGACTCGAAGCAGGAGCGCGCTGCTTTTCTCGAGGGTATCGGCCAGAGTTAAGTTAGCTGGTTCGACATTTCAGCCGACTCGCTTCACTCTCAACTTTTTGAAAAGGATGCAACGACGATGGGCCTTGAAGACGACGAACACATTGATGTGTGCGAGGACATTGAAATCGAGCTCAAGAGGCAATATGAAGTCCACGCCGATCTGACCGACGCGATTTGCATCTTTGCGCTGGAGAGCGCGAAGACTGCGGTCCGGAAGCAATGTGGATTTGCGAAGAATGAGAAGATCCCAGACCACCCCCTTGCGCAGGGAATCATCGCCGCTTGCGTAGCCATAGGCATGGCTCGAATTGGCAAAGTGAACCATCTAACCCTTGCTGAATACCTTGCGCGAATCGACAAGATCAAACGTTCCGTCAGGAGGCACTCCGCGTTCGGTGCACGGGGATACTACGAGTTCATTCAACGTTTCGTGTAGATCGAGTCGCGCGGCGATCACTGTGCGACCCGACGAGGGCCGCAAAGTACATCAACCGGCGCGCTTCGCTCTCGCCAGAAGAACATGTGGTCCTGGCTTCTGCCGCTGGCGAACGCCTGTGACTACCGCGTGATCGGCTTGTAGCGAATTCGCCGCGGTTTCGCCGCTTCCTCGCCGAGGCGGCGTTTCTTGTCTTCCTCGTACTCGTGGTAGTTGCCGCTGAAGAAGGTCCACTGTGAATCGCCCTCGCAGGCGAGAATGTGCGTGCAGATGCGGTCGAGGAACCAGCGGTCGTGGGAAATGACCAGCACGCTGCCGGCAAACTCAAGCAGCGCGTCTTCGAGCGCGCGCAGCGTTTCGACGTCGAGATCGTTCGACGGTTCGTCGAGCAGCAGGACGTTGCCGCCGGCGATCAGCGTCTTGGCCATGTGCAGACGACCACGCTCGCCGCCCGAGAGCTGGCCAACGTGCTTCTGCTGGTCGCCACCCTTGAAGTTGAAGCGGCCGATGTAGGCCCGCGCCGGCGTTTCGTACTTGCCGACGGTGAGGATGTCGGCGCCGCCGGAGATTTCCTCGAAGACCGTCTTGTCGCCGTCGAGACAGTCGCGGCTCTGGTCGACGTAGGCGAGCTTGACCGTGCTGCCGATCTCGACTTCGCCGGAATCGGGCTGCTCCTGGCCGATCAGCATCCGGAAGAGCGTCGATTTGCCGGCGCCGTTCGGGCCGATGATGCCGACGATAGCGCCGGGCGGGACGTTGAAATTGAGCTTGTCGATCAGCAGGCGGTCGCCGAAGGATTTGCTGACGTTTCTGAATTCGATGACCTTGCCGCCCAGACGCTCGCCGACCGGAATGAAGATCTCCTGCGTCTCGTTGCGCTTCTGGTATTCGAAGCTGGACAGTTCCTCGAAGCGTGACAGGCGTGCCTTGCTCTTGGCCTGGCGCGCCTTCGGGTTCTGGCGCACCCATTCCAGTTCCTGTTTCATCGTCTTGATGCGCCCGGCTTCCTGCTTGCCTTCTGTTTCCAGGCGCGCCTCCTTCTGCTCCAGCCAGCTCGAGTAGTTTCCCTTCCACGGGATTCCCTGGCCGCGGTCTAGTTCAAGAATCCACTCGGCGGCGTTGTCGAGGAAGTAGCGATCGTGCGTGACGGCGACCACCGTTCCGGGGAAGCGCACGAGGAACTGTTCGAGCCACTCGACAGATTCGGCGTCGAGGTGATTGGTCGGTTCGTCGAGCAGCAACATGTCGGGCTTCGAGAGCAGTAGTTTGCACAGCGCGACGCGGCGCTTCTCGCCGCCCGAGAGCTTGCCGATCTCGGCGTCCCAGGCGGGGAGGCGCAATGCGTCGGCGGCCAGTTCGAGCTGGCTGCTGAGGTCCGACCCGGCGCTGGCGATGATCGCTTCGAGACGCGCCTGTTCCTCGGCCAGTTGGTCGAAATCAGCGTCGGGTTCGGCGTAGGCGGCGTAGACCTGTTCGAGCATCGCCTGCGCCTGAAACGCTTCGCCGAGACCCGACTCGACTTCCTGGCGGACGCTCTTTGCCGGGTCGAGCGCGGGTTCCTGCGGCAGGTAACCGATCTTGAGGTTGGGCATCGGCGTCGCTTCACCGATGATGTCCCGGTCGATACCCGCCATGATGCGCAGAACGGTCGACTTGCCCGAGCCATTGAGGCCGAGCAGGCCGATCTTCGCACCGGGGAAAAACGACAGCGAGATGTCCTTGAGGATCTGGCGCTTGGGCGGGACGATCTTGCCCACGCGGTGCATCGTGAATACGTATTGAGCCATGGCGGTCGATCAGAAGGTGAAAAAGTGGCTGGCGGACGCGCTGCCAAAAAGCGCCAGTCTACCTGAGACTGCGCGCTCGTGGCGTAGGTTGGGGTGACGAAGGAACCCCAACGCCCCGGCCCATATCCGTTGGGGTTCGTACCTCACCCCAACCTACAGCTCGTTCCACGGCCGCGCCTATTTGTCGACAAACGCCCGTTCGATGACGTAATCGCCCTGCGCGCCGATGTACGGGGAAACCTGGAAGCCGCGACGATCGAGCAGGCCGCAGCAATCCTTGATCATCGCCGAACTGCCACAGACCATCGCGCGATCACGGGCGGGGTCGAGTGGCGGCAGTCCGATGTCGGCAAACAGTTGGCCACTGTCGACCAGTTGGGTAATTCGGCCCTGATGGCGGAACGGTTCGCGAGTCACCGTTGGGTAATAGATCAGCTTGTCGCGCACCAGATCGGCGAAAAATTCGTGCCGCGGCAACTCCTCGCTGATGAAGTCGCTGTAGGCCAGATCCTTGATCCAGCGAACGCCGTGGATCAGCACTACCTTATCGAAACGCTCGTAGGTTTCCGGATCCTGGATCAGGCTGATGAACGGCGCCAGTCCGGTACCGGTGGCCAACAGGTAGAGGTTGGCGCCTGGTCGCAGGTCGCGTAGCACCAGCGTTCCCGTCGGCTTGCGGCTGACAACGACTTCGTCGCCGACAGACAGGTGCTGCAGCTTCGAGGTCAGGGGGCCATTGGGTACCTTGATGCTGAAGAATTCGAGATGATCGTCGTGGTTGGCGCTGGCGATGCTGTAGGCGCGAGTCAGTGGTCGCCCCTCCTGCGGCAGGCCGACCATCACGAACTGCCCATTGATGAAGCGCAGGCCAGGGTCGCGCGTGGTGCGAAAACTGAACAGCGTTTCGCTCCAGTGATGAACTGAAAGGACGCGTTGGGCAGAAAAGTTGCTCATTGTTTTCACCATGGTGTGCTGTTGACCCGAAGCATCGTAGTTTGTTGTGCTATATTTGTAAAACGGATTTTTTGAATAGAACATATCCAGGAAGTAGATATGCGCTTCACCTTGCGACAGATCGGCGTCTTTGTCGCCGTCGCTCGCCACGAGAGTGTTTCGCGTGCCGCCGAAGAGCTTTCCTTGTCGCAGTCAGCGACCAGCACGGCACTCGCCGAACTCGAACGACACTACGAAACCCAGCTTTTTGATCGCTTGGGCAAAACGCTGCGCCTGAACGAACTCGGACAGGCGCTGCTGCCGCAGGCCATCGAACTGATCGAGCGCGCGGCGGCGATGGAGAGCGTTCTCGAAGGTCGTGCCGGCTACGGCCGGCTGCGCATCGGCGCGACGTTGACCATCGGCAACTACCTGGCAACCCTGATAGTAGCCGACTTCCTCAAGCGCCACCCGGAGAGCACGGTCCAACTGACGGTGCATAACACGTCGACGATCGTCGATCAGGTGGCGCGCCACGAGCTGGATCTGGGGCTCATCGAGGGCAGTTGCCGGCACCCCGAGCTAGTGGTCGAACCGTGGGTGGCCGATGAACTGGTCGTCTTCTGCTCACCGGGACATGCGCTGGCGAGGCAGGGATCGGCGACGCTCGCGGAACTCGCTGCCGAGTCGTGGATCGTTCGTGAACCCGGCTCGGGGACGCGCGAGACACTCGATCAGGCGCTGCGCCACGATCATTGGCCGCTGAGAGTCAGACTGGAACTGGAGCATACCGAGGCCATCAAGCGCGCCGTCGAGTTTGGCCTCGGCATCGGGTGCATCTCTCGCCTGGCGCTACGCGAGGCCTTCCGACGGGGCAGCCTGGTGGCCATCAAGACGCCTGAACTCGATTTGCGACGCCATTTTCACTTCCTCTGGCAGCGGCGGAAATTTCAGACGGCCGGGATGCGCGAGTTCCTCGCCCTGTGTCGCGCGATGACCGCAGGCATCGCGCGCAGCGACCAGATCGAGTGGTCGTTCATTCCCTAGCTCACTTCTGCCGCTTCATCATCTCCTGAACGGTAGGATCCTTCATCATTTCCTTGAGATTCATCCCGCCGACGTTGGGCATGATCACGTCGCCGGGTTTCTGGCCGGGCTTGCAGGGGCCGACCCAGCGGGCTTCTATCGACATTTTCGACTCGCTGGTCCCGTGCATCGGTGGACTGAAGCGGGTCAGCATGTCGCCCTTGTAGGCCGAGTCGAAGGCGCCGATGAAGACGGCATCGGTGGTCGCCGTGCTGCCCTGAATCTTGCACACCGAATGAACGCTGACCTTGTTGGCCAGCGGCTTGACCTCGAGGACACTGCAGTTCGCCTGTTGCTTCTTGGCCTGCTGTTGCATCAGGTCGTCGGTGGTCTGGTCGATGCACTGCTGCATCGCGCCCATCGCCGGCATGCCTTCCATGCGGCTATTGATTTCCCATAGACCCGGTTTGCGTTTGGGCATTTCGGCAGCCTGCAGGCCTCCCGCGAGGCCTGCAGCGGCCAGCGCGAGAAGCCACACGGAACAAGGAGTGCGGGCGGCGGCGATGGCAAGGGACTTCATGATCGTTCCTCTCAGGGCAAAGACCAGTGGATAATGGCAGTCATGAAAGTGAATGGCAAGCTCACGCGAACAATCTGGCCGCTAGCCGATCCACGTGCCGTGGACGTCATCGACCAGACCGCCTTGCCTTACGAGTACCGCGTGCGGCGACTGGCCAGCCTGGAAGACGTGCGGCACGCGATCTGCAGCATGCAGGTACGAGGTGCGCCACTGATCGGCGTAACGGCCGCCTACGGCGTGGCGCTGGCGCTCGTACCGCGGGCCGACGACGACACCCTGCTGGCCGCCATTGCGACGCTGGCCGCGACACGCCCGACGGCGGTCAATCTGCACTGGGCGCTGGCGCGCCTGCAGGCCTGCCTGACACCACTGGCACCCGCGCTGCGCGCCGAGGCGGCGTGGCTGGAAGCGGCCAGGATTGCTGACGAGGATGTCGAACAATGCCGCCGGATCGGCGAGAACGGCCTGCTGTTACTGCGCTCGCGTGCCGGCGCGCGCGGCCGGCTCGACCTGATGACGCATTGCAACGCCGGCTGGCTGGCCACCGTCGACTACGGCACGGCGCTGGCGCCGATCTATGCCGCAAGCGCAGCGGGAATTGACGTGCATGTCTGGGTTTCCGAAACACGCCCGCGCAACCAGGGTCTGCTGACGGCCTGGGAACTGAGGCAGCAGGGTGTGCCGCATACGGTGATCGCCGATAACGCAGCGGGTGTTCTGCTGGCCCGCGGCGGGATCGACGCGGTGGTCGTCGGCGCCGATCGTATCGCCGCCAATGGCGATGTCGCCAACAAGGTTGGCACCTGGCTGAAGGCACTGGCCGCGCGCGAAGCCGGCGTGCCGTTCTACGTCGCCGCACCCCGTTCGACGATCGACTTTGCCTGTCCGAACGGTGAGCTGATTCCGATCGAGGAGCGCCCCGCCGATGAACTGTGCATCGTGCGTGGCCACGATGCGGCCGGCCGGCCCGGGGATCTCCGTCAGCTCCCGGCCGATGAAGCGGTCGCCAATCCTGCCTTCGACCTGACCCCGGCGAGACTGGTCAGCGCGCTGATCAGCGAACGTGGCTCGTGTCCGGCAAGCGGCGCAGGCTTGCTCTCGCTCTACCCGGAAGAGCGCCATGGATGAACTTCGCCGGCAACTGATCATTACCGCGCAGCGCATGGACGCTGCGGGTCTCAACAAAGGCACCGCCGGCAACGTCAGCGTGCGCGCCGGGCAGGGCAGGGCAGGCGGCTTCCTGATCACCCCTACCGGCATGCCCTACGAGACGCTGGTCAACGAGGACATGGTTTTCATGCATCTCGATGGCCGCTGCGAAGGGCGCCGCAAACCGTCGTCCGAATGGCGCTTCCACCGTGACCTCTACGCCGCTCGCGCGGACGCCGGTGCCATCGTGCACGCCCATTCGCCGTTCGCCACCAGCCTGGCCTGCCTGCGCCTCGACGTGCCAGCGTTCCACTACATGATCGCGCGTTTTGGCGGCGCTACCGTGCGCTGCGCCGGTTACGCGACTTTCGGCACGCAGGCCTTGTCCGACGCGGTGCTGCTGGCCATGGCCCAGCGTCGCGCCTGCCTGCTCGCCAACCACGGCATGCTGGTGCTCGGCGACGATCTGGCGCAGGCACTCGCCCTCGGCGTCGAACTCGAAGCCCTCTGCGAGCAGTATTGGCGCGCCTGCCAGCTCGGTCCACCCGTGCTGCTCGATGCGCTTGAGATGGCGACCGTTCTGGCGAAGTTTGCCGACTATGGCCAGCAAGGCTGAAGACCCGCGAGGGCTTGTCCACCCACCGGAATTGGCCATGTTGCGTATCAGCGAAATTCGCCTCCCACTCGAACATTCCCCCGAAGCGCTGGCCGCGGCCGTTGCCGACCGCCTCGCCATTGCGCCAGCGGACGTTCTGCAGCTCAGCGTTTTCCGGCGCAGTCATGACGCGCGCAAGGCCAGTGCGCTGATGTTCATCTACAGCGTCGACGTCGTGGTTCCGAATGAAGCTGGCTTGCTCGCGAAGTTCGCCGGCGACCATCGGCTGCAGCCGACGCCGGACATGAGCTACCACTTCGTCGGGCGGGCGCCGGAAAAACTGCTTGCCAGGCCGATCGTCGTCGGCTTTGGCCCGGCCGGCATCTTTGCCGCGCTGGTTCTGGCGCAGGCCGGTTTTCGGCCGATCGTCCTCGAGCGCGGCAAGGCGGTGCGCGAGCGCACGCAGGATACCTGGGGCCTGTGGCGAAAGAAGGTGCTCGATCCCGAGTCGAACGTGCAGTTCGGCGAGGGCGGTGCCGGCACCTTCTCGGACGGCAAGCTGTACAGCCAGATCAAGGACCCGCAGCACTACGGGCGCAAGGTGCTGGTCGAATTCGTCAAGGCCGGCGCGCCCGCGGAGATTCTCTACGTCGCCAAGCCGCACATCGGCACCTTCCGGCTGGTCGGTATGGTCGAACAGATGCGCCGCGAGATCGAGCAACTCGGCGGCGAGGTCCGTTTTCAGCAGCGAGTAACGGGTCTGCAGATCGACCAGGGCCGCGTGCGCGGGGTGACGCTAGCCTCCGGTGAGGAACTGTGCGGCGAGCACGTCGTCCTGGCAGTCGGCCACAGCGCCCGCGACACTTTCGAAATGCTGTACCGCTCGGCTGTGTTCATGGAAGCGAAAGCGTTCTCGATCGGCTTGCGCATCGAACACCCGCAATCGCTGATCGACCGAGCCAGGTTCGGGCCCAACGCCGGCAACGCGCTGCTCGGTGCCGCCGACTACAAGCTGGTCCATCACTGCCGCAATGGGCGGTCCGTCTACAGCTTCTGCATGTGTCCCGGCGGGACAGTCGTCGCCGCCACTTCGGAGCCGAACCGGGTGGTGACCAACGGCATGAGCCAGTATTCGCGCAACGAACGCAATGCCAACGCGGGCATCGTCGTCGGCATCACGCCGCTCGACTACCCTGGTGGGCCGCTGGCCGGCATCGCGCTACAACGCGATCTCGAGACGCGCGCCTTCGAACTCGGTGGCGGCACCTACG
Organism: Candidatus Accumulibacter aalborgensis; assembly: GCF_900089955.1. Taxonomy (GTDB): domain Bacteria; phylum Pseudomonadota; class Gammaproteobacteria; order Burkholderiales; family Rhodocyclaceae; genus Accumulibacter; species Accumulibacter aalborgensis. The sequence goes on from NZ_FLQX01000119.1 coordinate 50,908, forward strand.
AGGCGCCGGCACAACGCGTCGGCGACTTCCTCGCCGGCCGGCCATCGACGCACCTCGGATCGGTAATCCCCTCGTATCAGCCGGGTGTCAGGCTGACCGATCTCGCCACCGCCCTGCCGAACTACGCGATCGAAGCGATTCGCGAAGCGCTGCCGGCCTTCGAACGCCAGATCAGGGGTTTTGCCATGCCCGATGCCATCCTCACCGGCGTCGAGACGCGGACTTCGTCACCGCTGCGCATCACCCGCGCTGCGGATGGCCAAAGCGTCAACGTCAAGGGCTTGTATCCCGCCGGCGAGGGCGCCGGTTACGCCGGCGGCATCCTCTCGGCGGGCGTCGATGGGATCAAGACGGCGGAAGCCGTAATCCGGGAGATGCTCAAGGCAGGGGCGGGATAGCGCTCACCGGCAAAGCGGTGCGCGGGCCTTGAACCGATCAGCCAAAGCGGCGCTTGTTCTGCTCGCGGCGCTCCTGAGCTTCGAGGCAAAGCGCAGCCGTGGGGCGGGCCAGCAGACGGGCAATGCCGATCGGCTCGCCGGTTTCCTCGCACCAGCCATAACTGCCGTCGTCGATCCGCTTGAGCGCTTCGCGGATTTTCTGGAGCAGCTTTCTTTCGCGGTCGCGGACGCGCAGCTCCAGCGTATGCTCCTCTTCGGCGCTGGCGCGATCGTTCCAGTCGGAGCTCGTTTCGCTCTCCTGCAGGTGGCCGGCAGTGGCTTTCACAGCCGAGAGCAGCGACTGCTCTTCTGCGAGCAGCCGCCGGCGAAAGAACGCCACTTGTCCGGCAGACATGTAGTGTTCCAGCGACGCAGACCGCAGCGTCTCCTCGGTCTCTGCTGCTGACGCAAGCTTGTTCACGTTTATCACTCCTTCATTTTCTGATTGACCACCGACCAATGGTATAGCATTGCCAGTCGGTGGCAAAGCTGCAGTGTTTGAACGACGCTTTGCCACACTGGCAAAGTGCGTCAGAATGACGTGCTTGCCTTCGTCGTTATAAAAATACAGGGAACTCAATGTCGGACTCAGAAGACTACGACAGGACTTGGCTCCAGCGTCCGCTGACGGGGTCATCGCCTCCACCTGGAGATCGCCAGGCAGGCGAAGACCCGGACAGCAATGCGTTGCCGGAGGGCACCAAGATTGATGAATTCGAGGTCATCGGCCTGATCGGCATAGGTGGTTTCGGGATCGTATACCTCGCCCATGATCACTCACTCGGCCGGCTGGTCGCGCTCAAGGAGTACATGCCCGCGTCGCTGGCGGCGAGGATCGAGGGTCTGACCGTGGCCGTCAAGTCGGCACGCCTGGCCCAGACCTTTGCCATTGGCCTGCGCAGCTTCGTCAATGAAGCCCGGATGCTGGCTCTGTTCGACCATCCGGCCTTGGTCAAGGTCTTTCGCTTCTGGGAAGGCAATGGCACGGCCTACATGGTGATGCCGTTCTACGAAGGGATCACGCTCAAGCAGACCTTGCAGAGAATGCCGGGGCCGCCCGACGAGGCCTGGTTGCGCCGCGTCATAGACCCTTTGCTCGACGCGCTGGAGGTTCTTCACCGCGAGAACTGTTTCCACCGTGACATCGCTCCCGACAACATTCTGCTGTTGACCGATGGGCGCCCCTTGCTGCTCGACTTTGGCGCGGCCCGTCGCGTCATCAGCGACCGGACGCAAGCCCTGACGGTGATTCTCAAGCCGGGCTACGCCCCGCTGGAGCAATATGCTGAAGTGCCGCACGTCAAACAGGGCGCGTGGACCGATATCTATGCCCTCGCTGCGGTCGTTTATAACGCCATTACCGGCCGGCCCCCGACGCCGTCGGTCGGTCGCTCGATCAACGATACCCTGGTACCGCTGACCAAAGTGGCGGCTGGCCGCTACCGTCACTCCTTCCTGTCTGCGCTGGACCGAGCCCTGGCGGTAAAACCGGAAGATCGCCCGCAGACCATTGCCGAATTCCGCGCCTTGCTGGCGCTTGAGGAAGTGCCGAGCACGAAGCCGGCCGCCGAGAGCGCCAAGGCAACGGCAGTGGCCAAGGCGACGGCAACACCCATGACTCCTGAAGGAAGCAAGCCAGCGAGCAAGACAGCACTGCTGGTCGGCGCGGCAGGCGCCATCATGGTCGTCGCTGGGGGGGCATGGTATGCTCTCAGGACCAAAACCGTTGAGCCCCCGTCACCAGCGGTCACGGTCGCAGCGCCTGCCATAGCGCCGGTGGTGCCACCGGTGGTGCCGCCGGTCACGGCTGCCCAACCGTCAGCAGCCGGAGCCGATTCGCCGGCCACCCCGGCAGCGCAGGTCAAGACGGTGGACGGAAAATCCTTGGCTGAGGATCAGTTGGTGGAAACCCTGCTCGGCAAGGACGGTGCGATAGGCGGAGGACAGAAGGTAGTCAAGCCCTTTGACCCGGTGGACATGCTGCAGCAGATCTACCAGCAGCGCGACCCAGATCACCAGGTGACGGCGATAGCCGAGAAGGCGAAGGTAAAAATCAACCGCGACAGGCTCAGCTTCCGCGTCAACTCCCTCTACCCCGGCTATGTGTACCTGCTGATGGTGGGCCCCGATGGCAATATCAACATGCTGTTTCCAAACGCCATCGACGCAGACAACGGCATCGGCGGTGACGGTGAACTGCGCCTGCCTCGACCCGGATGGGCGATGACGGCCGGAGGGCCGCCCGGTACCGATCACTTCGTGGTCATCGTTTCGGAAAATCGCCGCGACTTCAAAGCCGCCGGCCTGAAAAAAGGGACGACCTTTGACGAGTTTCCGCGTCCGGCGGTGGAGAAGATCGCCCAGCACTTGGCAAAAGGAGTGCCCATTCCTTTCGCTGGCAAAGCGGTCTGCCCTTCCAGCGGCAAGTGCTCTTCGCGTTACGGTGCGGCCATCTTTTCGATCGAAGAGATTGAATGAGGCCCTGTGAGGCGCTGATTACCGATGGGCGGCGACGCTTGCTGAAGGTCTAATTGTCGAGGCGCTTGATCGTCACGCGCCGGTTTTCCGGTGCCTCGGGGCGCGCCGGATTGAGTAGCTCGGACGGGCCTTTGCCGACCGGTTTGAGGCGACCGCGATCAATGTGGTAGTTCTCCGACAGGTAACCCACGACGCTCTCTGCACGTGCCTGAGACAGACGCAGGTTGTAGTCCTCGCCACCGCGAGGATCGGTATGGCCCTCGATGGCGAAGCGGAAGGGGGTCAGCTTGTCCGAGTTCAAGGCCCGACCGACGACATCCAGTGATTGCTTGCCAGCCGGCGTCAGGCCCGCCGAACTGGTTTCAAAAACGATCAGCAAAGAAGCCGAAGGGGGCTTGGCTCCCGGTAGCGAGCTTTCGTCGCGAACGACATTGATCGAGCGGGTCTTCCGCCGTGCCGGCGTAATCGCCGGTTCTGCCGACAGTATGTCCACCAGGGCCCGCTCATTGATTTCATCGGCCTTGAGCACTCTCTCAGCCTGTGCGAATGAGGCCAGGGGCGCCAGGGTACAGCACACCAAGCCGAGAATCCTGACGTATTTCATGCGCCTACTCCTAGAACAAAGTTTCACAGAATCGTCCATGCTCGCGCTCGGCGATCGCCGCCGAGCAGAAGCACCAGCCAGCGCAGAAACACTTCCAGCGGCGTGCAGCAGGCGGAAGGTTGCGGCGCCTTCGATTGCATAGCATACGCCGTTCACCGCTGGTCGAGTCGACAAAGCTGGCGGTCAGCGAAGCACGATGCCGTCAGCAAGCAACGCTGTTCACGATAGGTGTGCTCACCTTGGTGGCGGCAGAGGCAGAGGCGCGCATCCGCGAACGAAAAGCAGCGCGCCAGCGTCGCTGCTCACCTCACCGTGCTCGCTGCCGGCCGGCGCCAGGTGGAACTCACCGGCCTGCAGCAACAGGTCGCCGAAGAAAGCGTCGCCGGCAAGCATCATGCATTCCTCCTCGCCTGCGTGAGCGTGCGCCGGCAAGCGGCTGTCCGGTGCCAGGCGAATGAAACGCGAGATCACCTCGCCATCGCGCCAGAGGATCTTCTGCTCCACGCCCGTAGCCACGCTGTGCCAAACGCCCTCGCCGGCGAAGACGGTGTGGATAGCCGGTCCGTTGCCCGGTACCAGACCACCGAGCAACTCGCCGATGGTCGCCCTGGTGTCTCCCAGCGACGTACCCCGCAGGTACGCCAGGCTGCCCTCTGGTGAGGAAATGCGGCCATGCCGGCTACCGGCCGGCGAGACGTGGTAGTCCCCCGGCCCCAGCTCCAGGTCACCCAAGCGGAGGCCACCGCTGAGCACGATGCCTTCCTCAAGCTGGTGATGGCGATGTACCGGGAGCGTAGCTCCGGGTGCGAACTCGATCAGGATCGACGCGTCGTGCGGTCGCTGCCAGAGGAGCTTGGCATGGATGCCCGTCTTGACTGCGCGCCAGGCGCCATCGCCGGCGCGCACGGTGATCAGCCCGGCAAGACGGCGAGCACTCTCGCCAACCCGGCGCAGGACGCTGTGCCGCAGCTCGGCACGCTGCTCCGGAAGAAGATCGAGCGGTGCCAGTCCAGCGCAGAGGAGACTGTTCAGGGCGGCGCTTTCTTCGCCGCTGTCATCGGCAGAGTCGGTCTGTTGCACGGGCTTGCTGTTCATGGGGTCACCATTGGCGAACGGGGCGCATCGGCGCCGAGCAGTTGGCGCAGGCGCAGGAGGGTGCGACGAATGTGCGACTTGACGGTGCCCAAGGGCAGGCTCATCTGGCTGGCGATCTCCTCATGCGAAAGACCGCGGAAAAAGGCCAGCGCGACCAGTTGTCTGGGCAGAGGATCGATGTCGCGCAGGGCAGCATGCAAGCGGTGTTCTCGTTGAACTGCCGCCAGCAAGTCCTCGGGGTCGCCATCGCCATGCAGCTTGGCCAGGCCTTCCTCATCAAGCGGCTCGGCCCGATCGCGGCGACGCAGTGCGTCAAGTGCACGGCTGCGGGCAATGGTCAGGATCCAGGTCACGACACTGCCGCGTGCCGCGTCAAAGCGCGGTGCCTGCCGCCAGACCTGCCAGAAGACATCCTCGGTAACTTCCTCGGCGGTCTGCACATGACGGGTGATGCGCAGGGCCAGACCGTAAGTCCTCCCGGCCATTGCCTCGTAGAGTTCGGCCAGAGCCTGCTGATCCTGGTGCACGACGCGGGCGATCCAGGACTGCAGGCGCGCGTCGTCGGCGAGCGCCCGCTGGCGTTGGATGTCTCCCGGGCCGTCTGGGGGGACTACCTCGTCAGCCGCAGCGTCGGCCGGCTGATCGCTTGTCTTGCCCGGCTGCTGGTTCTGATCGGCTCCCATGGGCGCATTTTGCCCGATCATCGGCCAGTCGCCAAATGGCCTGCCCAGGCCATCCATTTTCGGTCTCCGGACGGGCGTGCCGAGTGTGCCGACGAAGCCCATGCGCAAATCGCGTGCAGCCAGGATCCCGGCCGGCGGCTCAGCAGCGGTTCCTGGCGACCCCTCACTGGCTCTGCAATCGGTCATCGATGTCCTTCATGGTGGTTCTTTTCTGGGAGGTTCGCTTGCTCCTGGCCAGTGGCTGACATGGGAGGCGTCGACCTGAGTTGCGCGTCCGCAGCGTCAGTGCGAGTCTACTGATACGCGCCGCGACCGGCGTTGGATGCAGAACAGGCCCCGCTACCGCCTGCCTGCCGTTTTGTCGACGCCTCAGTGACCAACACCAGAAATCGTGCAAGCCGGTGCGCTGGTTTCCGCCACAGCCAAGAAGCGCGGGTTTTGCGCGCACTCTTGCTGCCGTGGACTAGAATGCACGATGGGTGAGGGAGACAACTACCGAAACATGGCCGCCAGCTCGCGACGGGTGCGGCGGTTCAACGCGCAAGCAACCGAAAGGACATGGCTATGGCACGAATCGAGAAGGATTTCCTGGGCGAGAAGGAACTGCCTGACAGCGCGTATTACGGCGTGCAGACGCTGCGTGGCAAGGAAAATTTCCACATCACCGGCATCCCGATGTCGGCCGAGCCTTACTTCGTCAAGGCCTTCGGGTATGTGAAGAAGGCGGCAGCGCTGGCCAACCGCGATCTCGGCGTGCTCGATGCCAGGGTGGCAGACGCGATCGTTGGTGCCTGTGATCGGCTGATTGCCGGCGAGATGCTTGATCAGTTCGTCACTGATTTCATCCAGGGTGGCGCCGGTACGTCGACCAACATGAATGCCAACGAAGTGATCGCCAACCTGGCGCTGGAGAGCCTGGGTCACCAGAAGGGCGAATACCAGTTCGTGAACCCGAACGACCATGTCAACTTCGGGCAATCGACCAATGACATCTATCCGACGGCTTTCCGACTGGCGCTGATCTTGCGGCTGGCAAGCTACATGGACGCGCTGCGGCGACTGCAGGACGCTTTCTACGCCAAAGGCAAGGAATTCAGCCGCGTCTTGAAGATGGGCCGCACGCACCTGCAGGACGCCGTTCCGATGTCTCTGGGACAGGAGTTCCACGGTTGGGGAACGACCATCGGCGAGGAGGTGCACCGCATCGCCGAAGTCCGCCAGTTGCTGCACGAGATGAATCTTGGCGCCACGGCGATCGGCACCTCGGTCACGGCGGCGCCGGGCTACCCCGAACTGGTCACCCGCTACCTGTCCGATCTGACGAACATCAAGATGATCCTGGCCGGCGACCTCGTCGAGGCGACCTCCGACACCGGCGCCTACGTGCAGTTGTCCGGCGTGCTCAAACGGACTTCGGCCAAGCTGACCAAGATCTGCAATGACATCCGTTTACTCGCCTCGGGCCCGCGCTGCGGTTTCCACGAGATCAATCTGCCGCAAATGCAGCCGGGCTCGTCGATCATGCCGGGCAAAGTGAATCCGGTGATTCCCGAGGTCGTGAACCAGACCAGCTTCCTGGTCATCGGGCTCGACCTGACCGTGACGCTGGCCGCTTCCGCCGGACAGTTGCAGCTCAATGTGATGGAGCCGGTGATCACCTTTGCGCTCTTTACGTCCATTTTCACGATGGAGAACGCGGTCAACAGCCTGCGCGTGAACTGTGTTCAGGGGATCACCGCCAATGTTGAGCACGCACGCGAAATGGTGCTCAACTCGCTCGGCATCATCACCGTTCTCAAGCCTTCACTGGGTTACAAGCAGTGTGCCGAGATCGCACGCGAAGGTTACGAGACCGGCAAGTCGCTGCACGACATCGTGGTCAAGGAGCGCAAGCTGCTGACGCAGGAGAAGTGGGACGAGGTGTTCTGCTTCGAGAACCTGATCAGCCCGAAATTCGACCAGGACGGCTGATCGTAGACTGGAGAAGCCCACATGACGTTGACCATCATTCTGCAGTTCGTGGTCGTTCTCGCGGCGATCTGGATGGGCGCCCGCTACAGCGGGGTCGGGCTCGGCCTCTGGGGTGCAGTCGGCCTTCTGATCCTGATCGTCGGCTTCGGCGTGACGCCGACCTCGCCACCGATCGACGTGATGTTGATCATCCTGGCAGTGATCATGGCCGCGTCGGTAATGGACGCCGCTGGTGGCATCGACTTCCTGGTCCGTATTGCCGAACGCATCATCCGTGCCAACCCCAAGTACGTGACCATCGTTGCGCCACTGACCACATGGAGCTTCTCCTTCGTCGCCGGCACCGGGCACATCGTCTATCCCTTGTTGCCGGTGATCTACGAGACGGCGCACCAGAGTGGCATCCGCCCGGAGCGACCGATGGCGATCGCCACCATCGCCTCGCAGCAGGCGATCACGGCCAGTCCGGTGTCCGCAGCGACGGCGGCGATGATCGGCCTGTTTGCCGAGAAAGGTCTCGGCCAATGGGGCCTGCCCGAGATCCTGATGATCTGCGTTCCCGCCACGCTGACCGGTGTGGTGGTCGCCGCAGTCGTCTCGATGTTTGTCGGCAAGGATCTGAAGGACGATGCCGAGTACCAGGCTCGCCTACAGGCAGGCGAGATTCCCGCGCCGAAGGCGCTCGCCGATCGCCCGCCACTGAAGCCGGCGGCCAGGTTGTCGGCCTGCCTGTTCCTGTGTGGCGTCGCGCTGGTCGTCGTCTTCGGGTTCTTCCCCGAATTGCGCAAGCTGCCTGGCGCCAAGAGCGCGCTGGGCATGCCGATCGTCATTGAGGTGGTGATGATGGCCGTCGCCGCGATCATGCTCATGCTGACCCGGGTGAATGTTGACGAAATCCCCAAGACCGCGACGCTGCGCGCCGGCGTCGTGGCGGTGATCGGGATCTTCGGTCTCGCCTGGCTGGGCGACAGCTTCATCGCCGCGCACAAGGAAGTCATTGTGCCGGCCATCGGGCACTGGGCCGAGGTGGCGCCGTGGACCTTTGCCTTTGGTCTGTTCTTCGCTTCGGTACTGCTTTATAGCCAGGCCGCGACGACCCGGGCGCTGATGCCGCTGGGCATGGCACTCGGCATCCCGCCGCAATTCCTGATCGCCATGTTCCCGTCGGTCAACGGTTACTTCTTCATCCCGACCTACGGCTCGCTGATCGCGGCGATCAACTTCGACCTGTCAGGGACGACGAGGATCGGCAAATACGTGCTCAATCACTCGTTCATGATCCCCGGCGTTGTGGCCACCGTGGTCGCCGTGACTTCCGGTCTGTTGCTGGCCCGGGTGATTTTCTGATCGGCCATCAGTCTGCCCGGTCGAAAGGATCTTTGTGATGATCAGGCAGGTTTGCCACGCCTGCCGTGTGCTGGCTGCTGATGAGCAGCATAGCCGTTATCCAGTTGAGCGCGCCGGAACAAGTGCGGATCAGCACGAAAGCCGGGCTTGCCGAGCGCATTCTTGATGGCCACCTCCCAAACGCTGGCGGAGCTGAAATACAACGCGTTGGGATCGTCCTCGATGAGTGCGCGCGCCTCCGTTCGGAGTAAGGCACTATCGCGCCGGAAATTCTCCACCGACTGGAACAAGCCGATGATCATCGTCCTCTCACCCGCCAAGACGCTCGATTTCAAGAGTCCACCGACGCTGGCCGAACACACTCAGCCGGACTTCCTGGACCAGTCGCAAGGCTTGATCGAGCGTCTACGCGAGTTGTCGCCGCCGGAAGTCGCCAGCCTGCTGAAGGTCAGTGATCAACTGGCGGTGCTCAACGTCACCCGCTACGCCGAGTGGGCGCAGCCATTCAGCGCGGAGAACGCCAAACAGGCGGTCCTGGCCTTCAACGGCGACGTGTACACCGGACTCGACGCAGCGACGCTGTCGCCGGCCGACCTGCACTTCGCCCAGGCGCATCTGCGCATCCTCTCCGGGCTTTACGGCCTGCTGCGTCCGCTCGATCTGATGCAGGCCTACCGGCTGGAAATGGGCACGCGGCTGGCCAATCCGCGCGGTCGGGACCTCTACGCTTTCTGGGGCGAACGCATCACCGACGCCCTCAACGCGTCGCTGCGCGAAGCCCGTGCGGGGCTGCTGGTCAATCTGGCGTCGGAAGAGTATTTCAAGGCTGTCCGGCCAAAAAAACTGTCGGTGCCGGTCGTGCAACCTGTCTTCGAGGACTGGAGCAGCGGCCGGTTCCGGGTGGTCAGCTTCTACGCCAAGCGGGCGCGCGGGCTGATGGCGCGCTTTGCGATCGTCAATCGCCTGCGCGAGGCGGCCGGCTTGCAGAATTTCGCGCTCGCAGGCTATGCCTATGCCGCTGAAGCCTCCAATGAGAAGGTCTGGGTCTTTCGCCGCCGAACGGCGGTTTGAAGTCGCCCTATTCGATGTAGGTCCGGATGTGGCCACCACAAGTCACGAAGCACTCGCGGTAATCGTTCTCGCAGCGCGAGGTATCTTCATTGGCCCAGCAGCTTCCCCGCTTCTTGGCGCAGGCGCGGGTTTCGTCCTTGGTATCCGCGCGTGCCATGCACGCGTGGTAGGTCGTTTCCTGACGGTGCTCACAGCCTGATTTCTCCCACTGCGCGCGTTGCATCTCGGTATTGCGACAGGTCTCGCGCACCCCGGCACACTGCGTCACACAGATCCTGCCCTGGTCGCTGTGCGGCGGGGAGTATTCGTAATGTGTGGTTTCGCAAGCGGTGAACAGTGGAACGGCCAAGCAAAGCAGGGGGCCAATCAAGGAGGGCTTGCTGCCGAAATCCATGGGACTGTTCCTTGGGCTGAAATGCTCGCTGAAATGCTCAATGGTGGTGGTCAGCAGCGCGACTGCCGCGCCACTGACCGTTGAGACTGTAAAAAGCGATTCACAGTTCTTGGCCAGCGTGGTCGATGCTTCCTATGCTCACCAGTATTCGCTGCCGTGATCGACTCAGCCATCGCCTGCCTTCCTTATGACCACCACCGTCAACAGTCTTCGTGATGACCACTCCCTTGTCTTTGCCATGACACCCGCCGACCGCAAAGCACAGGGTGACCGGGATGTCCCCCTTGCGTGCCGCGAGCCACGGTGCTTAAGGCATGGCGTCACCAGCTCTGGCGCCACACCCGGCGGCGTTTGCTGGCCAGAAGCAGGTCAGGCCGAGCGACTCTTGTCATGCCAGGCGAGTACAGGAAGGCTGCGGGCTGTCGGAAAATTTTACACTGTGACGGCACTCGTTTTCGGAGCAGAAATGAAAATTGCAATAAATCATAAAAGCATTCATTCGGGCACGCTTGTTGCTTTAAGTTACTCCGACTGCTGCTCAATCGATCGGCAGTACTGAATGATCAACTTTAGGAGGAATTCCCATGCGTACTTTGTTCTCGATCGCCGTTCTGATCTCTGCCTCGATGCCAGCTTTTGCCATTCCGACCAATCCCATCCCCGAGCCGGAATCCCTCTCACTGCTTGCCGTTGCTGTTGTCGCGATGCTGGTGGCTCGGCGTCGGAAGTAGCAAGTAGCAAGTAGCAAGTAGCAAGAGTGGGAAGGGGGCGCTTCAGTTGGCGCCTCTCTCTGCGATTTCGCGAGATATACCTATCCGCCTAATTCAGCTGTCCACCACAGCCGGTAGTGGCGCGAGTTCGTCGCTTCGGATATTGAGCGAGTTGTCCATAGGTCAAATTGGGTGCCCCTCTTTGACCAGATTGCTGAGCTTGCACCCCGTCACACTGCTTTTTCCTGAGTCAACTGGATAGGCATGTTGCGGGGCTTCATCGTGTGGTTCGCCTGTAGGAAATCAACGGATCAGCAGATCTGGCGAAACAAGGCGTGCTAGGACTTTGCGACCTAAGGCGGGTATGAGACCAAGGACCAAGGGGTTGGGTAGCTGCCTGAACGTTGATCGCGGCAATTACTTGTTTTGAACATTCGCCTAGCAATAATAAGGAGATATTTCTAATGCCACAGCCAATCGTCACGGCCACAATCACTTATCGTGGCCCAGTCACCTCCCCAAGCCTCTTGAACCTGACGCTCGCGTCTTCCCCGTTTGGCACAGGCCCGTGGGACGCGTGGTGCGCAGACACGGAAATTGAGTTGGATCGGCCTGCCGGGCCTATAACTGGCCCCTATACGGTAACCCTTGATGCTGCCTATTATTCCTCCTATGATCTGGCCGCGATTCAATCTGCCTTCCCGACTGTCCAAAACTGGGGCAACTTGGACGAGGTGAACTGGTTACTCAACCAGAACTACGTCTCGAAAGGCTACACCTCGGGTGACGTGCAAGCGGCCATATGGACCTTGTTAGGCGATGCCTACATCTTTCAATCCATGGGCCACGCTGCCCTTGCCAACGTCATTGGGGCATGGGATGAGGCCAGCGTCGGCATATTGGTCGGTTTTGCCGGACAGCATGACAATTTTGTCCCGGACGTCACCGACGACCAGTCCGATAACGACAACCTTGCGATACTGCTGGCGCCCGTTACGACCAGTGGGAAAGCGCAGCAACCCACAATGTTTCAGGTCCGGTCCGCAGCGCTCGGCGATCGTCTGTGGGTCGACACCAACGGCGACGGCATCCAGAACGATGGCGCCACAGGCATCAGCGGACGGACTGTGACGCTGATTGGCGGCGGTGCAGACGGGGTGATCGGCACGGGAGGTGACGACACCACGGCGACCACCAGCACCGGCGCGGACGGCGCCTACAAGTTCGTTGGCTTGACGCCTGGCGTGCAGTACCAAGTACAGTTTGGCGATCTGCCGACAGACTTCCAGTTCACCGGCAAGGACAAAGGCGGTGACGACGCGCTCGACTCCGACGCAGACACGGCGACCGGCAAGACGCAGATC
>NZ_FLQX01000120.1 GCF_900089955.1 Candidatus Accumulibacter aalborgensis
CCGCTACCGGCTGCCGCCTGATTGAGGGGCGGTGCCGGCGAGCGGGGGGCTAAACGATTACGTCGAATGTGGTCAACACGTCAGCCATGGCCTTCTTGCAGTCAGTTTGATTGGGTGCGTCTGCACGTAACGCGCTGAGCGCATGGTCAATGGACTTGTCGAGCGCGTGCCAATCATCCGCCGCACGGGGCTTCAAGCCTGCCTCCGCCGAATCCCATGTAAGCTCCAAGTCCTTGATCCGTGCTTTGGCTGCTGGTAAGTCGCCCTTATCCACGATCGCGGCAACGTCTGCGGCAATGGTCCGCAACGCAGATAGATCGCCCAGCTTGGATGGCGCATTGGCCTGCGTCGCAGAACTTCGTTGACCCGTGGTTGCAGGGGCTGTTCCAGCCGTACTCGCATCGGTAGGCTTGGAACATCCGGTGGCCAAGGCCAGCAGAGCGATGACCGACACAGCGGCAACTGGGCGGAGCAGCGAATGAAGATGGCGCATGATTTTTCCTTGAGTTATTGGATAGGACTTATTTCGGAGGCTTGTATATTCCTACGGTTGCCAACGCTGAACTGCGCAACGGCGACCAGCATCACGATCACCGTCAGGAATAGAGCACTGGTCCACATGGCACCCATTCCAAGGCCTCCATAGGTCTTGGCTTGTGTCAGCATGTCGCCGAGCGCGGCGCCGAAGGGGCGCGTCAGGATGTAGCCAATCCAGAAGGTCAGCACGGCGTTGCCGCCCATGCGCCATGCCGCATAGCTGATAGCGATCAGTGTGCCAAATGCCACCGCTCCCCATGTGAAGCCAATTCCAAGTGCTTCCGTCGCCAAGTCACCTGATGCCGTACCCAACGCAAACGTGCAAAGGATGGCCGACCAGTAGAACCACTCTCTGCGGCGCGAGACAATCTCATGGATGGACAAGCTACGTTCCACCCAAAACCAAACCGCAAAAATTCCGGCGAGCGCCACGGCAAATGCTGACGTACTGACATAGAGGCTCACGCCCAGTCCATCGGTGAGCAGGTCAGTGATCTGGGTGCCGACCACGCTGACCAGTACGACCGTCAGCCAGTAAATCCATGGGATATAGCGTCGCGTGCGCAACTGCATGAACAAGGCAGCAGCCAACAGCGCGCCCATCACGGTACGAGTCATGCCTTGGCCGAAGCCTGCATTGACAGCCAGAAAGTCGGCTCCGGTTTCTCCAACCGTCGTGGACATGATCTTGATGACCCAGAACGAGAGCGTCACTTCGGGAACTTTGTTAAGCCAGCTTGATGCGCAAGGGGTTGTCTGCGTATTCATTGAGTTATCTCCGGCCAAGGCGGGTTGTTCTTGACCCAAGTCCGACGTGCTCCGGTGCATTGAGTAGGAGAAAAATAGTGTGATTGTGCTCTTCCATGAGGTCTCCGGGGCCGAATCACCCAACTGGGGCGACCCGGCCTTGTGGCGTGTAGTCAGTCTTGTTTGTCGTGGTCGTCATCGCGATCCGCTTTGTCTTCGGCGGACGAAATGACCGTGCCCTGGTCAGCATCGACCTTGATATCGAAGACCTTGGCCCCACTGACGACTTCCACGTCGTAGATCCAGCCGTGTTTCGAGTTTTCGTACTCGGCGCGTGACGCCTTGCCGTTGGCATGCTGTTCGGCCGTTGTGACGGCCTGAGCAAGCGGAATTTTGGCCTTGGTGATGGCCATGGCATCGTTTTCCATGCCGCCTTGGGCGGCGTAGGCAACGGTGCCCGCGGTGGCGATGACGGCAGCCAGGACGTAGAGTTTGCTGTAGCGATTCATAGTGATTTCCCAAAAAAGAAAACGCAGGTATTTGCGCAATGGAGAGACTACGGAAGGTGACTTAGCTGGCACTTAGCCGCTCCAGAATAGCGTGTTTTATTGCGGCATTATGGAGCAGCCGCCCCAATTCCCTGGCGGCCGTCCCGGCGCCGACGATTTGTTTTCGTCAGGCGCATTCTATGAGCCCATCCACGGATACGCTGGTACGCATGACATACACCCGTGAGCCCGCGCGACAAGTCTGTATTTCCGGCTGAAAGCCGAAGCACGTACGCTGTCCCTGGTGGAGGTCCTGGGCATGAGCGACGATGACGCTTTTACCCCGTTCCGGCGCGTGCGCTGGGGCGATGGGGACGAAGTGGTCTGCCCGCACTGCGGCACGGTGCACCGGCAGCACTCCCGGCCGACGCGCGAGGTTTGGCGCTGTGCAGGCTGCCAGGAAGATTTCTAGGTCACGTCCGGAACGATTTTCGCCTTCCACAGGCTACCCCTGCACCTGCACCTGGCGGCGGTGATCCTGTTTGCCAACGCCGTGAAGGGTATGTCCGCGCTGCAGATGGGCCGTGAACCTGGGCGCGTCCCACAAAACCGCCTACGACCCCGGGCCGCAAGTACGGGTCCATGCGGGTTGCACGAAAGTGGGTGAATCGCTGCGCGAAGAATTGACCGCGCGGCTTACCGGGTAGGCGATCATGTCGCCGGATTCTGCGGGGCGAAGCAAGGCGCGCAAGCCATCCGCGTCGGTATTGCTCGGGTCCAGCCAGGCAGCATAGTCGTTGGCGCCCACGATCACGGGCATCCGGTCGTGGATGGGCGCCATCAAGGCGTTGGCGGCGGTGGTGATGATGCAGCACGAGTGGATTTCGTCGCCCGCGGCCGATACCCATCGTTCGCTGAGGCCGGCAAACGCGAACAGATTACGCTCATCCGGTGCACGAACGTAGTACGGCTGCTTTATGAGGCGACCGCCTTCCTGGACGGCTTTCCACTCGTAAAAACCGTTGGCAGGTACCAGGCATCTGCCGCGACGAAAGGCCGTGCGGAAAGCGGGCTTTTCGGCGACGGTTTCGCCACGAGCGTTGATCAACGTCGTTCCGGTGTTGACGTCCCTGGCCCACCGCGGAATCAGTCCCCAGCGACAAAGGAGGCCCACTCTGCTGCCGTCTGATCCTGGGCAAACGATCAATGCAGGCGTCGTCGGCGCAATGTTATGGCGCGGCGTGAAGTCGAACTCTCCATCGAGATCGAACTGCTCGCGAATGCGGGACGCCGGGCCGTAGAGAGCATATCGACCGCACATCTCAAGCTTGCTTCGCGACGGTTGCTTGCCGACGACGCCACCGGGCACGGATGATTTCGCGTGGCTTTTCGGACCGGGACTTGAAAGATGGCAGCAATAGTTGTCCAATGAAGACCGTGACGGCATCCGACCGGATGCACAGGAGCCTGGAGCGGACAGAGACGAGACCAGAGTCACGCAGGTTCCAGGCAGGCAGAATCGGCAGCTTCAACAAGAAGACAGAAAGGTAGCTATGGCACCGCAAATGCAGCGCCCGACGGGCGCTTTCGTTGGCGCCTCCTGGGCGGCCATGTTGGTCGGGGCGCTGGTCTACCTGGTTGGGCTGTGGAACGGATCGATGGAACTTAACGAGAAAGGATACTACTTCACGATACTGATGTACGGCCTGTTTTCGGCCGTTTCGCTACAGAAGTCGGTTCGCGACCGCCTGGAGGGAATACCTGTCACGGGCATCTACTACGGCCTCTGTTGGCTGTCCTTGGGAATTGCCGTAGTCCTGCTCACCGTCGGTCTGTGGAATGCAACGCTGAGTCCGAGCGAGAAGGGTTTCTACGCCATGTCGTTCCTGCTGAGCCTCTTCGGCGCGGTCGCCGTACAGAAGAACATTCGTGACCTGGCGCTTTTCAAGGACGAGCCTCAGCCGCAGGAGGCCGGGCAAAATGGCGCCTGACCGCAACGCTGGAAGACGAAACACATGAAGCTGCATGTGCTTTCCGACCTGCACTTGAGCGTCGCTTCATTCGATGCGCCGAAAACGAATGCAGATGTCGTGATTCTTGCCGGGGATATCGCCCGACCCAAGGAAGCCATGGCTTGGGCAAGCTCGTTTACCCAGCCCGTTCTCTACGTGCCTGGCAATCACGAGTTCTACGGCGGCAGCATGGCCTCGACGGTCCATGAGTTGAAGCAGTTGGGCGCCCCGAGCAATATTCGCGTGCTCGACAACGACGCTGTAGTGATCGGTGGCGTACGTTTTCTCGGCACGACGCTGTGGACCGACTTCCTGCTATTTGGCGAAGGCGAGAAACGAGATCTGGCGATCCACGAAGCATTGGGCTTCATGCGTGATTTCGTCAGGATCCGAATGGACGACGTGTCGACAGCGATGTTCACGCCCACCGATTCCGCAGTGCTTTTCAGCCGCCACGCGAGCTGGCTTGAAAGCAAGTTGGCCGAGCCTTTTCCAGGCCAAACCGTGGTCATCACGCACCATGCGCCGTCGCCTGGAAGCATTCATCCGAGATTTGCCGACTCACCCTTGAACGCTTGCTTCGTCTCCAATGGCGAACGACTGATCGACGGAAGACGTGTTGCCCTGTGGATACATGGCCATACTCACGACAGCTTCGACTATGTCGTGAACGGCACGCGCGTGGTCTGCAATCCGCGCGGCTACGCCAGAAACGGAGTCAGCGAAAATCCCCGCTTCGATCCGAATCTGGTCCTCGAAGTTGATAGCTGACTTTCAGGAGGCGTCAATTGGCCAGTAGCAGATCACCGCTCGCAGCACTGGCGACACCGAAGTCTATCGTCATCTTCGGAGCCAGCCCCGACCGTCGCAGCATGGGCGGGGTACTGACTGACAACCTGATTGGCGGCAGCTACAGCGGCGCTGTGCACCTGGTTAACCCCAAGTACCGGCAAGTCGGTAAGCAGACGTGCCACACCAATCTGGCCGCCGTTGGCTGTCAGGTCGATCTGGCGCTGATCGCGACGCCGGCGGAGAGCGTCGGCGAAATCCTGGAACAGTGCGGCGCCGCTCGCGTCAAGGCAGCGGTGATCTACTCGGCGGGATTTTCGGAAACCGGCGAACGCGGTCAGCAGCGCGAAGCTGAATTGAAGGAGATTGCCGACCGCCACCACATCCGGCTGCTCGGACCACGCGCCGTAGGCTTCTTGCGGCCCCATCTAGGCGTCAACGCAGTTCCTTTCCAGCGTGCTTTCGCAGCCGGCAATCTGGCTTTCGTTTCGCAGTCTGGCGCCGTGTGTACGGGAATCCTCGACTGGGTGTTCGCCGACGACTTTGCCTTGTCGGCCCTGTTCGCTCCCGGCAATGGCTGCGATCTCGATCTGCCCGAGTTCCTCGACTTCCTGGCCCGCGACGTCGAAACACAGAGCATTCTGTTATACCTCGAAGGCCCGCGCGACCGGCGTCGATTCATGAGCGCGCTGCGCGCCGCGGCGCGCATGAAGCCGGTGGTGGTCGTCAAGAGTGGCCGCCACCCGTTGTCGGCACGCGTCGCCGGAGCGCACATCGGCGTGGTGGTCGGCGACGACGAGGTCTTCGACGCGGCACTGCGGCGCGCTGGCGCACTGCGCGTGCGCTCGATCGGCGACCTGTTTTCGGCGGCACGCGCGCTGACTTCGCGGCAACGGCCGCGCGGCAATCGGCTGGCAGTGGTCACCAACGGTGGCGGTCCGGCAGTCGCTGCCGCGGACGAGGCCGCCGAACGGGGGATCCACCTGGCCAGGCTGGGAGCCGATACTTGTGCCGCATTGGCGGTGCGGTTGCCGGCCTCGTGGTCGATGGACAATCCGGTCGATATCCTTTTCGACGCTGATCCGGAGCGTTTCCGCCTGGCGATCGAGCTGTGCAGTGCGGACGACGGGATCGACGGCACCCTGGTCATCATTTCACCCAGCGCTTTTTTCGATCCGCCGGCGGTTGCGCAGGCCATTGTGCAACTGGCACTGACCGAGCCCAAACCACTGCTCGCCTGCGTGATCGGCGAAGGCTCGGTGCGCGAAGCGCGGCAAGTACTGGCCGCAGCCGGTGTGCCAACGTTCCGCACACCGGAGAGCGCGGTGGCGGCGTTTGCCTTCATGGTGGACTTTGTCCGTCACCAGGAATTGCTGCTCGAGACACCGCCTGCACAGATGTCGCACCGTGCGGCCGATGTCACTACGGCGCGCGCAATCGTCGATCAGGCGCTCCGGCATGGACGGGTCGAACTCGATACAGCCGAGGGCGAACGCTTGCTTGCCGCGTTCCACATTCCGCTCGCCAGTGCAAGCCGGAAGCTCGGCGGCAAGCTGCGCGAAATACGCGTCGCACTAAAGAACGATCCCGGCTTCGGCCCGGTCATCATTGTCGGTGAAGGCGGCAGCGCAGCCGACATCGCCCACGCCGGTGCGGTAGTCCTGCCGCCGCTGAACCACCGCTTGATCATCGACCTGTTCCGGCAGCCCGCGGTGACGCGGCTGTTCGAAGCGCGTATGGCAAGTCCGGCGATCTCGCCGCCGCTGCTGAGCCAGGTGCTGCAGCGCGTATCAGAGCTGGCTTGCGAGATGCCGTGCATCGACAATCTGGAGATCAACCCGCTGTGCGGTGACGGCGGGCAGTTGTACGCCGAGAGCGTGCGTATCACGCTACGCCCTGCCGGAGTTGCCACCTGGCGCTACGGCCACATGGCGATCTGTCCGTACCCGCTGGCGCTCGAATCCTCTTTCATCACTCGCGCCGGAACGTCGTACCGCATCCGACCGATTCTCCATGAGGACGCGACCGCGTTTCAAATGTTCATCCGTCGCCTGTCAAACCGCTCGCGCTACTGCCGCTTCTTCAGCGCGGCACAGGAACTGACGCCGCGAGAATTATCCATACGCACGCAAATCGACTATGACCGCGAAATGCTGCTGATCGCGGTTCTGACGACCGCCGACGAGCAAGAAGAAATCGTCGCCGAAGCCGACTACAGCGTCTTGCCTGACGACAGCACCTGCGAATTCGGCGTCGCCGTCGCCGACTCGTTCGCCGGCCAGGGCATCGGCACGCGAATCCTGCAACAGTTGATGGAAGCTGCACGCCGGCGTGGCCTGACGCGCATCGTCGGCCAGGTGCTCAGCGACAACGACAACATGCAGGCGTTGATGGAGTCCCTGGGTTTCAGCGTCGGCATGACCGATGAGGCGCAACTGCTGGACGTCAGTCGTCGGCTCTAGCAGCCGGTATCGATTCCATGGCCTCCTTCACGTTTCGATCATGCGCGGCTGGTTCTCGCCCAGGCAGTCGATGCGATCGCTGAAAACGGCTGCCACGCCGCGCTGGAAGAGTGCTGCCGCGGTGAGTGGATCGTTGACCGTGTAGCAGAGCAGCGGGATGCCGGCTGCGCTCGCCGTACGCAGCAGGTCGTCGTCAACGCTGGTGGGAGCACAGTGCAGGCTCCATGCCGCAAGTTCCCTGACGCGTACCAGCCAATCGACCGGCGGACGCTGATGGAGGCAGCCGAGTGGCAATTCGGGTACCGCCGCCCGTGCTGCTGCCAGCGCCGTTTCGGAGAACGAGGAAACCAGCGGCAGTTCCCCAGTCGCCCATAGCCTGCGGACTTGCCGGGCGACCACTTCGCCGGTAAGCGCCTCGAAGCCCGCGGCCGGCTTCATTTCGACGTTAACCCGCAGGCCGAGTTGCCGACAGAGGCTCGCGGCCGACGCGAGCGTGGGCAGGAGTTCGCCGGCAAACGCCGGGTGCCGGCACACGCCTGCGTCGACAACGCGCAGCCGCGTGTCGGCGGACTCGCACACCCGGCCAAAGCCGTTGGTCGTGCGCTCGAGAGTCTCGTCGTGAATCAGCCATGGCGTTCCGTCGGCCGACAGCATGACGTCGAACTCGACGGCCCGCAAACCGAGCCGCGCCGCAATGCGCAGGCCGGCCAGCGTGTTCTCCGGTGCCAGCGCACCGCCGCAACGGTGCGCGAAGACGCGCGGCAAGGGCCAGCCGAGCCGCGGAGAAATCACTTCACCAGATACGCCTTGAGCGCCGCCGGCATGACTGCGTTGCCGCGCTGAACGGCGTTGTCGAGCGCCAGTTTGGCCGGCGTCTTGCCTGACCAGGCAGCTTCCAGTTCCTCTTCGACGATGATCCGCACCGGCTCGATCTCCGAAACCCGCAACACGCGCAGGGCAGCCGGTCCCTGCAACTGGCCGGAAGCCACCGTCAGGGCGGCGACGTCGCTTTTCAGCAGCTTGCTGCCGGCCGCAGCACGGGCGGCAGCGGTCATCGGCAGGAAGCCTTCCGCGGCGCTGACCTCGACCTGCAGTTCGGGTTTCAGCAGGAAGCTGACAAAGCTCGCCACACCCTTGTACTCGGCGGGTTTCCTGCCCGCCCCGACCCACAGCGAAGCTCCGGCAGCCAGTGTCTGCTGCGGTGCGCCCTGCACGTCGTCGTGATACGGCAGCGCCGACACGCCGGTCTCGACCTTGCGGCTTTCATGCAGCGTCCCGAAGAGCGCCGACGAACTGGTCAGCATGCCGCAGTCGCCAGCGGCAAAACGCCTGTCTGCCTCATCGCGGCGACCAAAATAGGTGAAGAAGCGGGCCTTTGCCCAGGTCGTCATCATCGCGGTGTGCTTGACCTGGACCAGACTGTTGAAGTTCAGCTTGCCCTTCGCGTCGGTTACCTCGGCGCCGTTCCACGCACTGAGGTTGTCGATATGCACCCAGGCTGGCCACGAGGTCGTGTAGGGGCAGGTGCTGCCGGCATCGAACAGCTTGTCCGCCGCTTTCTGCGCTTCAGCCCAGGTCTTTGGCGGCTTCTCAGGGTCGAGACCAGCCTTGCGGAAGGCTTCCTTGTTGATGTAGAGAACCGGGGTGGACAAGGCCACTGGCAGGGCAAAGAGGTTGCCCTTGGCGTCACCCAGACCGACGCGCAGTTCAGGCGCCAGTTTGCCGCCATCGAAGGGCTCTTTGGCATCCTTCATCACCTCGTAGAGCGGTTTGAACTGCGTCCGCGAGACCATGAACTTGGCCTGCTCGTCGCGCGTCACCAAGTTGAGTGTTTTCGGTCCATCGCCCTGAACGCGGCGCACAAGTTTGACTTGATAGTCCTTCTGAGCCCCATTGAAACGCTCGACCAGCTTATCGAGCCGCTCGGCGCGCTCCTCGTCGAGTTGGTGCGACAGGTCGATTTCCGTTGGCGCGGCGATCGCGGTGACAGAAATGGGGGCGGCAAGAGCAAGCGCCATCGCGGCCGGAAGAATTTTGAGTAAGCGCATACCGATCCTCTGAAGTGGGGAACAAAAAAAGAGCGCCATTATAGACTCAGCAGGCGCGAATCCCGACCGCCGCCAGGTCTGCTCGCTGCTGAGACGCTTTCCGGCCTCCGGGGTGGCGCCGACGAAAGTGTATAATACCGCCCGAATGCGTGGCGCAATGCGCGTCTTCCCTCCCCTTTCCTGGCAGCCGTTCTTCCCAAATGAGACTTCACCCCGACGACAGCAGCGGCCTGTTCCCCATCGCCGCCGGTGGCCAAGGCCAGTCGCCTTTTGGCGACCGCTGTTGCGTCCATCGATAAGCCAGTGAGCGGGCAAGCAAGCGGCCAGGTGAGCGGCCGTCTGATGTGGCTCCTCTGGATCGCCCTTGCGGCAGTCTGGTTCGGCACCCTTGGCCAACGTGCCTTGTTACGTCCCGACGAGGGACGTTATGCAGAGATCCCGCGCGAAATGATCGCCACCGGCGACTGGCTGACGCCGCGCCTCAATGACCTCAAGTATTTTGAAAAGCCCGCCCTGCAGTACTGGGCAACGGCCATCGGCTTCAAGATTTTCGGCGAGAGCGAGTGGACGGCCCGGCTCTGGCCGGCTCTGACCGGCTTCCTCAGCATCGTGCTGGCTGGATGGACCGGGCAGCGCTTGTGGGGACCGCCGGCAGGCCACCTGGCGGCCGCCATTCTGGCCAGTTCACTGCTTTTCGCGGTCATGGGCCACCTCCTTACCCTGGATATGGGTCTGTCCTTTTTTCTGCAGGTAGCGTGGACCGGGTTCCTCTTTGCCCAGCAGGAGGACAGTCGCACCGGCCGGCGCTGGATGCTGGTCGCCTGGGCAGGACTGGCACTGGCGGTATTGTCCAAGGGCATCGTGGCCCTGGTCCTGATCGGCGCAGCCCTGGTCGGCTACACCGCGCTCAACCGGGACCTGTCGCCGTGGAAGCGGCTCTCGCCGCTGGCTGGGCTGGCGCTCTTCCTGACCATTGCCGTACCCTGGTTCGCCGCGGTTTCCCTGGCCAATCCCGAATTCCCGCATTTCTTTTTCGTTCACGAGCACGTCGAGCGCTTCCTCACCACGGCTCATCGCCGCGACGAGCCGAGTTGGTATTTCGTCGCTGTCTACGCGCTCGGTGCCCTGCCCTGGAGCCTGCTCCTGCTGCACGCCCTGGCCCGGGCCTGGGGTCAGCGCGGCCAGCCTGGTGCGGGTACCTTCAGCCCACAGCGCTTCCTGCTGCTCTGGATACTGGGCACTTTCGCCTTTTTCAGCGTCTCCGGTTCGAAAATGGCGCCCTATCTGCTACCCATCTTCCCGGCCCTGGCGTTGCTCGGCGGACGCCATATCGCCGAGCTGTCGCGACGCACCTGGCTGCTCCACCTGGGGCTGCTGGCCGTGCTGTCTTGCGCTGCCCTGGCTTCGGTCGACCGCGTGCAGGAGCTGGCCGGCGAAGGCTATTCGCTGGCCATGCTGCAGGGCCTCGCCACCTGGCTGGCCGGCGCTGCCGGCGTCTTCCTGGCCGGCGTCCTGGCCGCGGCGGTGCTGGTGTGGTCGTACCGCCCTGCCACTGCGGTCACCGTGCTGGCCGTCGCCGGGTTGCTGAGCACGATCATTGGCCTCCAGGGCCACGACCAACTGGCGTCCTACAATTCAGCCAGGAGCCTGGCTGCCCAGGCACTGCCCCGGATGAAGCGCGGACTGCCCTTCTACAGCGTGCTCTCTTACGAGCAGACGCTGCCCTTCTACCTCAAGCGCACGCTGACCCAGGTCGAGAACCAGAACGAGATGCGCTTCGGTCTCGAACAGGAGCCTGAAAAATGGATTCCTGCCGTCGAGGAGTTCAAACAGCGTTGGCACGACGATCGGCAGGCTTACGCCGTGATGAAGATCGACGCATTCGAGACCCTGGTCGCCGACGGTCTGCCGATGACCGAGATCGCTCGCGACCGGCGCTACGTCATTGTGGAAAAAAACTGACATGAGTCCTATCGCGTTCACCCTGATCCTGACCGGCGTGCTGCTCAACGCCGCAGCCCAGTTGCTGCTCAAGGCTGGTACCAATGCCATCGGCCACTTCGACTTCCAGCTCGGCAACGTCATTCCGATCGGCATGAAGATCGCCGGCCAGCCCTTCATCATCGGCGGTATGGCCTGCTACGCGGTGAGCGTGCTGATCTGGATCATGGCGCTGTCGCGCGTGCCGGTGAGCATCGCCTACCCGATGCTGTCGATCGGTTATGTGGTCAATGCCTTCGTCGCCTACTACTGGTTCGGTGAGCCACTGATGGTGCAGAAGATGGTCGGTATCGGCGTCATCATTGTCGGTCTGGTCCTGGTAGCCAACTCATGAGTCGGTCTTTGAACACCCTGTTGAGCGTTCCTTTCCTCCCCTTCACCCGGCCCTCGATCGACGAGGAAACCATCGCCTCGGTGGCCGAGGTGCTGCGCTCGGGCTGGATCACCAGTGGCCCCAAGGTGCAGGCCTTCGAAGCCGCCCTCGCCGAAATCTGCGGCGGGCGCACCGTGCGCGCCTTCAACTCCGGAACTGCCGCCCTGGAAGTCGCCCTTCGGCTGGCCGGCGTCGGTCCCGGCGACGAGGTGATCACCACGCCCCTGACCTGGGTAGCCACTGCCAATGTGATCCTTGAAGTGGGCGCCAGCCCCGTTCTGGTGGACATCGACCCGACGACGCGCAACATCGACCTGAAGCGCATCGAAGCCGCCATGACCTCACGGACGAAAGCGCTGATCCCGGTAGACCTCGCCGGCCTGCCGGTCGACCGTGACCGGCTGTACGCCATCGCCGCCCTGGGCCGGCTGCGGGTGGTCGAAGATGCGGCACAGTCCTTCGGCGCCTCCTGGAACGGCCAGGCCATAGGCAGCAGCGGCGACTTCGTCGCCTTCAGCTTCCACGCCAACAAGAACCTGACCACCAGCGAGGGCGGCGCGCTCGTGCTGCCGGCCGACATCGACGCGGGTCTCTGCGAACGCCTGCGCCTGCAGGGAGTGCAACGCTCTCCCGATGGCGGCATGGACGTCGACGTCCTCGGCGGCAAGTTCAACCTCACCGACGTCGCTGCCGCGATTGGCCTGGGCCAGCTCAAGCGCCGACATGAGTTCGACGCGCGGCGCCGTGCCCTGGCCGCGCGCTACTTCGAGCGACTCGACCCGGATCTCGGGCTGGAACTGCCACCGGCGGACTTTAACCATTCCAACTGGCACATGTTCCAGCCGCTGTTGCCCGCCGGCAGCGACCGTGCTGCCTTTATCGCCGCCATGAAGGAATTGGGTATCGGCATCGGCGTCCATTACCCGGCGCTGCATCTGTTCACCCTCTACCGCCGTCTGGGCTTCACTGCCGGTCAGTTCCCGCACGCCGAAGACGTAGGTGCGAGAACCGTGACCCTGCCGCTTTTTCCCGCCATGAGCGATGCTGATGTGGATCGCGTCTGCACCGCGCTGACCAAAGTACTCAAGCATTGAGCCATGAACACCCCTGAAATCACCGTCGTGATTCCCGTCTACAATGAGGAAGATGGCCTGCAGGTCCTCTTCGACCGCCTCTACCCGGCCCTCGACCAACTCGGCCCGTCCTACGAAATCATCTTCGTGAACGACGGCAGCCGCGATCGTTCGGCGGCCATTTTGCGCGAACAGTACCAGAGGCGTCCCGACGTCACCCGTGCCATCCTCCTCGCCGCCAACGCCGGCCAGCACATGGCGATCATGGCTGCCTTCGAGAACGCGCGCGGCCAGATCATCGTCACCCTCGACGCCGACCTGCAGAACCCTCCGGAGGAGATCGGCAAGCTGATCAGCAAGATGCGCGAAGGCTACGACTACGTCGGCAGCATCCGCCGCCAGCGGCGCGACAACCTGTTCCGCAACTGGGCCTCGAAGGCCATGAATCGCCTGCGCGAGCGTACCACCCGCATCAGGATCACCGACCAGGGCAACATGCTGCGGGCCTACTCGCGCAGCGTGGTCAACGCCATCAATTCCTGCCGGGAGGTCAGCACCTTCATCCCGGCGCTGGCCTATACTTTCGCCCGCAACCCGACTGAGGTGGTGGTGGAACACGAAGAGCGCGCCCTCGGCGAATCGAAATACTCTCTCTACAGCCTGATCCGCCTCAACTTCGACCTGATGACCGCTTTCTCGCTCGTCCCGCTGCAATGGTTCTCCATGCTTGGCATCGTCGTCTCCATGGGCTCGGCGGCGCTGTTCGTACTGCTGATCGTCCGCCGCATCCTGCTCGGCCCCGAGGCCGAGGGTCTGTTCACCCTCTTCGCGCTGGCCTTTTTCCTCATCGGCCTGGCCCTGTTCGGCATCGGTCTGCTCGGTGAATACGTCGGCCGGGTCTACCTGCAGGTGCGCCACCGCCCGCGCTACCTGATCGAAGCTGTCCTGGAGCAGCAAGAATGAGCGCCGCGCCGCGAGCGGTGGTCTTCGCCTACCACAACGTCGGTGCGCGCTGCCTGCGCGTGCTGCTGGCCCACGGCGTCGATGTCGCTCTGGTGGTGAGCCACGAGGACGAGCTCAACGAGAATATCTGGTTCGAGCGCGTGGCCGCGCTGGCGCACGCCTACGACATCGCCGTCGCGACGCCCGCGGACCCAGGTACAGCCGAATTCATCGGCCAGTTGCAGGCCCTGCGTCCTGACTTCTTCTTCTCGTTCTATTATCGCCTGATGCTCAAGCCCGCACTTCTGGCCATCCCGACGCGCGGTGCCTACAATATGCACGGTTCGCTGCTACCCAGATACCGCGGCCGGGTGCCGGTCAACTGGGCGCTGATCCACGGCGAAAAGGAAACCGGAGCCACCCTGCACCGTATGGTGGAGAAGCCGGATGCCGGCGAGATCGTCGCCCAGCAGGCGGTACCGATCCTGCCCGACGACACGGCCAGCGAAGTCTTCAACAAGGTGACCGTGGCCGCCGAGCTGGCGCTGGACGGGGTGCTGCCGGCGCTGTTGGCTGGCCGGGCAGCACACGTGATGCCTGATCTCGCGGCGGGGAGCTATTTCGGCGGACGCAAGCCTGAGGACGGTCGCATCGACTGGACCCAGCCAGCGACCGTGGTGCACAATCTGATTCGGGCCGTCGCCCCGCCCTACCCTGGGGCGTTCTTCGACCTCGGCCGGCACCGCATCGTCATCACCCGCAGCCTTTCCCAGCCTGGCTGGAGCGGGCCAGCCGGACAGCCGCAACTCTACACCGACCAGGCCGAGCTATTTGCCCGTTGCGCGGACGGCGGGGTAGTCAAGATTCTGTCGCTTGAACTCGACGGCGAGGCGATTGCTGCCGCCGCCTTACCCGCCCGACTGGGCCACAATCCTCTTCCTCTGGTCTTTCCCTCATGAAAAAAATTCTTGTTCTCGGCGTCAACGGCTTTATCGGCCACCACCTCTCGCAACGCATCCTCGCCCATACCGACTGGGACGTCTACGGAATGGACATCAACAGCGAGCGGGTCGCCGACCTGATGGACCATCCGCGCTTTCATTTCTTCGAGGGCGACATTACCATCAGCAAGGAGTGGATCGAGTATCACGTCAGGAAGTGCGACGTGATCCTGCCGCTGGTGGCCATCGCCACCCCGGCCACTTACGTCAAGGAACCCCTGCGGGTCTTCGAGCTGGACTTCGAGGCCAACCTGCCGATCATCCGTCAGGCCGTCAAGTACCGGAAACGGGTCATCTTTCCCTCCACTTCCGAGGTGTACGGGATGAGCCAGGACCCGGAATTCGACGCCGAGAACTCGCCGCTGATCTACGGCCCGATCAACAAGCCGCGCTGGATCTACGCTTGCGCCAAGCAGATGATGGACCGCGTGATCCACGCCTACGGGCAGCAGGAAGGTCTGCAATACACGCTGATCCGCCCCTTCAACTGGGTCGGCCCGGGCCTGGACTCGATCCATACGCCCAAGGAAGGCTCTTCCCGCGTCATCACCCAGTTCCTTGGCCATATCGTTCGCGGCGAACCGATCAAGCTGGTCGATGGCGGTGCCCAGAAGCGTTCCTTCACCTATGTCTCCGACGGCATCGACGCCCTGATGAAGATCATCGAGAACAAGGACGGCGTCGCCAACGGCAAGATCTACAATATCGGCAACCCGAAGAACAACTACTCGATCCGCGAACTGGCCACCCTGATGCTCGATCTGGCCAGGGAGTACCCGGAATACGCCGACTCGGCCGCCCGGGTGACGATCGTCGAGACCACCTCCGGCGAGTACTACGGCACCGGCTACCAGGACACCCAGCACCGGGTGCCCAAGATCGACAACACGATGAACGACCTCGACTGGGAGCCGAAGGTGCCGTTCGAGGACGCTCTGCGCGCGATTTTCGAGGCCTACCGGGGCGACGTCAGCGCAGCGCGCAATCTGGTGGACTGAGGCCTCGCGACTGATGCGCCAACTGGTCCTCAAGGTCGACGTCGACACTTACCGCGGCACTCTGATCGGCGTGCCGCGCCTGGTGGATCTATTCCGCCGCCATGGCGCCGACGCGACATTCCTGTTCTCGCTGGGCCCCGACCACACCGGCCGCGCCATCAAGCGCGTCTTCCGCCCCGGTTTCCTGAGCAAAGTGTCGCGAACCTCGGTGCTTGCACACTACGGCTTGAAAACGCTGCTGTACGGCACCTTGTTACCAGGCCCGGACATCGGCCGCCGCTGCGCCGACGTCCTTCGCGGCGTCCGCGATGCCGGCTTCGAAACCGGCATTCACTGCTGGGACCACATCGCCTGGCAGGACGGCGTGCGCGGCGCCGAAATGGCGTGGACCGAGCGCCAGGTGCTCCTGGCCGGCGAACGCTACGCCGAGATCTTCAAGACCGCCGCGACGGTCCATGGTGCCGCTGGCTGGCAGATGAACGCGCACGCTTTGCGCCTGACACAGCAACAGGGTTTCAGCCACTCCTCCGACTGCCGCGGCAGCCGACCCTTCATCCCGGTGTGGAACGCCGAAGTGGTGAACTGCCCGCAACTGCCCACTACCCTGCCAACCCTTGACGAACTCATCGGTGTCGATGGCGTCGACGAGGGCACGGTGCACGAAAGCCTGCTCGCCCTGACCCGGCAAGCGCCTGTCACCGGCCATGTATTCACCCTGCACGCCGAGCTGGAGGGAATCAAGCTGGCACCGGTACTGGAAAAGCTGCTCCTCGGATGGCGGCAGCAAGGTTATACCTTGGTCAGTTTGCGCGCGCTGCGCGCGCGCCTTAACCCGAACACGCTGCCGCGTCACGAAGTCCTCTGGGGCACCGTTCCCGGCCGCTCCGGCGAACTGCTGGTGCAGGGGCCGGAATTCCTGGTCGCTGTCGCCGATTGAAAGCGCGCTGCCCTGCTGCTGGTGTTCAGTTCGACAGCGCGAACCTGCCCATCAACGAAACAGAGGCCAGGGAGGCCGGGTTCCTGCGGGTGCGTTTGGCCCGATCAGCTCTTGCGGCGACGCGAAAAGCCGAACGCCGCCAAGCCCAGACCCATCAACGCCAGCGACGCCGGCTCAGGAATGCCCGCCGGTCCGCCGACGCTGCCGATGGGGCGCCAGGCAAACGACTCATTGCCCACCGATGCGTAGTCGAAGCCTTCGGTATCCAGAACATGGCCCGTGTCACCGAACGTCGTTGGCACGCTGTCCACGTCGATCGTCACGGTCGGGAAGACGGTCGCGCAAATCGCGGGATCGGTCCCAAGTCCGAGGCAAGGATGGGCAGCGTCCGTAATGATGGCAACGTCGCTGGTGTCGAAGTCGTAGTAGAAGGTATTGGTCAGGATCAGCGCGTCGCCAACACCAATGCTCACCCCGGCCCCGAACATCCCCGCCCATATGTTGCCGAGGCTCGTCCCATTGATGACGACGCTCGTGGAATAGACCGTCATTGCGCTGCTACCGGTATTCCGAATCATGATCGCACCGGAGTCGTCACCTGGTCCTGTGATTCCGAAGAAAGTAATGCCTGCGTCACCGCTCCAGGGACTCGGAAAGAAGCCTACCCCGCGCAACCCGTCCGCATAGCCTACGGATACGCTGTACGTCCCTGCATTCGCAGCCAGCGGTACGGTCAACGCCAGGCAGGCTGCAACCACCAACCGACAAGATTTCACTTTGTGCAACATCGCATTCCCCTTTCGAGAGATGGGTACAGAAAAGGCCCGTTCGCCGATGATCTGGAGATCTGAGTGCCAACCAAGGTGATCGTCATTCGCGGCCGCGGCAGCGTGGCCTGCGAACTGTGTGAAGCAAGTTACATGCCTATTGGTTGCGTTGTTAGCAGATCAATGACTTAGGAAAATTGATGGGCTGCATTGCTGGGTGAGTGTAAAGTTTTTCGACAGTCGTCCAGGCGGACAGCCGCAGATCTACACAGACGAGGCCGCGCCCTTTGCCCGTTGCGCCGACGGCCAAGTAGTCAAGATCTGGATCTACGCTTGCGCCAAGCAGACGTGCCGCGCCTGGTGGCCCTGCTCCGCCGCCCTGGCGCCGACGCCGCCTTCCTGTTGTCGGAAAATTTTACACAAGGAGGATGGTCGCTTGCCGAGAAAATATAGAGGTACTTATAAATCAATGTCGTGGCCAGTATAGTATGATTCTTGCTTACCGGACCAGCGGTTCCGGCAAGCGGTTTTGTACTCCGCCGGAGAGAAGTTGGGACGAGTGCGGCCGTCGAATGATGGCAGGCGGTGTGGTTCGATTGCTGTTATCAACATAGGGAGCAACAGGCGATGAAAAGAAGTGCTTGGCGTCGTGACGCCGCTTCACTCGTGTCGCGCGCAGCGCGTTGTCTGCGTGGGTTTGGGCAAGGAAAATCCGCAGGGATGACCTTGAGGCGTACACCGCTGAGTTGGCCCCTGGCCATCATCGCCGTGGCCGCAGCAACGAGTGCTGAAGCAAGTTACTCAAATTTGTTCCTTTTTGGCGACAGTCTTTCCGACAGTGGCAACAACGCTGCCGTATTCGACTATGTTATCGGCCCGGCGGTCCCACCCCCCGATGGACCTCTGCCTCCGGGCACCCTGCGAACGCCGGTGCCAACACCAGATAATTCGTTCATCCCAGCGTACCCCTACGCTTACCCCAGTCCCGCTCTTCCCCTCAGCGGCCGCTATTCGAACGGGAAAGTGTGGGCCGAGACTTTTGCACCGGCTT
Organism: Candidatus Accumulibacter aalborgensis; assembly: GCF_900089955.1. Classification (GTDB taxonomy): domain Bacteria; phylum Pseudomonadota; class Gammaproteobacteria; order Burkholderiales; family Rhodocyclaceae; genus Accumulibacter; species Accumulibacter aalborgensis. The sequence goes on from NZ_FLQX01000120.1 coordinate 18,227, forward strand.
TCGGCCTCAGTGCAGTGGCCTCCGAGCTTGGTGGAACAAACTTCGCATTCGGTGGCGCACGCGTCGGGATCACACCACCCAGCGGATTTCCGCCCAGCCTTTCTGCCCAGCTTGGCGGCTTTCTCGCAAAGACCGGAGGCGTGGCGCCAGCCAGCGCGCTCTACGTCATCGAGGGCGGCGGAAATGATGCGCGCGACATCATCGAGGCCGCAGCCAAGGCGCCAGCGGACGCTGCGGCGATCATCGAGGCGGGTGCCATCGCTTACGCGGCTGCCGTGGATGCAATGGTCGAGCAACTGGAGGCGGCCGGCGCGAGAGACATCGTCGTATGGAACACACCGAACGCGGGTACCGGGCCGGCGATCATCGCTGCCGGCGCCAAGAACCTGGGGACGCTCGTTGCGCAGACCATGAACGCCTTCCTGCTCGCCGCTCTTGCCGACGACATCTTCGACGGAGTGAAGATTTTTGATGCCTATGGCGTCAGCACCAGTATCAGCAACGATCCGGGTGCGTACGGCCTGGTGGACGCGGCGAACGCCTGCTCGGCGGCGGCCAATATCGCTGCGTGCGCAGCAAGCGGATACCAGTACTTCTTCTGGGACGGCATCCATCCGACTGCAGCAGGCCATCGGCTTCTTGCCAATGCGATGATTTCGCTGGTCCCCGAACCGGCTACCGTTGTCCTGCTGGCGCTCGGCCTGTTCGGCGTGGCGACCACACGCAGGCGCCAAACACCGTTTCACGCGGTCGCGCCGTCCAGGACAGCCTACTCGCTGACCAACTGACGAAGCTGCGCTAACCAGGCGTCGAAACGATTCCTCTCCGTCGGCGCAAGCAAGATCTCCGGCCATGGTTCGAGCGACCCCGGTTGGTCGAGCGGGCAGCGAGGGCACACGGCAGGCCTCGGCGCGCTCCAGTGAGAGCAGACGCGTAGAATCCATGGCGTCGGCGAAGCTGAGCCACTGCTCGATGGGCATGCTGTTCTTGGCGGACGTCGTGGCATACACTTTTCATGCCCTAGCGGGCGGCAACGTGAAGGGAGTAAAGTAACGCACGGTGAGCGGTTTTTCGATGAGTCCTGGGAGGTCAACGATGCGCATTCTTGTACTCGGAGCGGGTGGGATCGGTGGCTATTTTGGTGCCAGGATTCACGATGCGGGCGGCGACGTGACCTTTCTGACGCGTCCGGCCAGGGCGGCGCAGTTGCGCACCAACGGGCTGAAGGTTTTCAGCCCCTGTGGCGATACGCAGATAAGTCCCAAAGTCGTGACACAGGGCGAACAGGGCGATCCCTTCGACGTCATCATGCTGTCGTGCAAGTCCTATGATCTGGACTCGGCGATGGCAGCCATCGCGCCGGCCATGAACCAGCAGAGCATTATCCTGCCTCTATTGAACGGCGTCCTGCACATAGATACGCTGGCTGCCCGCTTCGGCCCGGAGCGAGTGCTTGGTGGGGTGGCGTTCATCTCGGTCATGCTGGCGCCGACCGGCGAGATTCAACACCTCAACAAGCTGCACCGGCTGATCACTGGTTCTCGTACGCCACAGCCCTCGCAATGGCTGCAGCCGCTGGCGCAACTGCTCGCCTCGTCGGCGATCGACTTTGCGCTGACCGACGACATTGAACAGGCAATGTGGGACAAGATCGTTTTCTTGTCCACCCTGGCCGGCTCGACGTGCACCCTGCGCGCCAGTATTGGCGACATTCTGCAGACGGTGGCTGGCGAGGCGTTCATTACTGGCCTGTTGGCGGAATGTGCCGCGGTGGCGGCGGCCTTTGGTCATCCGGTGGCCGAAACGCAGTTGGCTGCCTATCGCAAGCCATTGACCGAAAAGGGGTCGGCGCTGATGGCGTCAATGCTGCGCGACATCGAGCGCGGCGGTGCCACCGAGGCGGATCACATTCTCGGCGACATGGTTTGCCACGCGAACGCTGAGGGCATCAATGTACCACTTCTCGAGCTCGCCTATTCGCATCTGCAAGCCTACGACTTTCGCCGCAGGGCGTGGTCATCGAACTGACGCCCGTCAAGGCCGTACCCCCATGGGGTGCTGTCGGCCGCGCGGCGGCCAACTCGCGGGGCGATAGTCGATGATCGCCAGGCGATGGCTTCTCGCCCTTCTCTTGATGACGCTGGCACCGTTTGTCCAAGGACAGATTTCACTCCCCAAACAACTGACCGGAGTGGTCAAGCCGGAAGCCGTGGTGGCCACAGCGACCGCACCGGTCGCTGATGAGGCGCGCGCGCAGGCCGAGGCACAGCTCGCCGAGGCACGTCGCAAGCAGGAAGAAGGACTGCTGGAAAGTGGCGCCAGTTCGCTAGCCGATGGCGTGCCGGCCAGCGATCGCCAGCGTCTCCTCGGTCGTCTCGTCGTCGCCTACAGCGATCGCCTGCAAGTTCTCGACGAACTGGAAAAGCTGAAGCAGTCGCGGTCCGAGAGTTCGATTCAGCCGGCACTGACGGCCGACTTCGCCGGCCCGCCGCCGTATTCTGCGCTGCGCGTTGATCTGCTGCGCGACCAGCAGGATGCAACTAGCGATCGTCTGCAGGCCCTGATTTTGGCCGAGCGCGCGCTGGAGTCACAGAAGGCGACTGTGCTCGACACGCAGCGGCGGGCCAGCGAGGGGGTCCGTCTGGCCGAGGACAAACTCGCTCGCGGCAAAGGCGAGCCAGAGCGTCTGAACCGGGATCTGGCAGCGCTGCGCGTGCAACTGGCCGGCGCGGAACTGACCACGATCGACCTCGGACTGGAAAAAGTTCGTCTGGAAATGAATGGCTTGCGGACGACCAACGACGAGCTGCAACGCTTGCTGGCCCGGGTCCTGCCAGAACAGCGTCTGAGCAAGGAAGACTTCGAGCAGCAACAAGCCCTGCTGCAAAACAGTCTGGCCAAGGTGTCGGCAGAAATCGATCGCCTAGTGGCTGACAACACGCGGCGTACGGTGGAGCGCGAACGACTGGCCAAGCTGGCCAGGTCGACCAAGCTGGCGTCGCCCGGCGGCAGCAGCAGCGCTGACCAGGCTCGGCGGCTGCAACTGCTAGACGACAGGCTGGAAACTGATCGTATCGCCATGATGACCTTGACCTGGTTGCAGACGCTGCTTCAGGCTGCGGGCGACGCCTGGGCGCAGCGCTACGTTGCCTTCCATTCCGAAGATCCCAAGACCCGCCAAACAGTGATCTTGGCGCTGAGCCGGACAAGGATGGAGCTGGAAAGTCGCAAGCAACTGGTGCATGAACTGCAGAAGGCAGGGCGAGTGTTGGTCAGGCAGCAGGAGTTGCGCGTCGACGCCGCTTCGCTCGATACCGATCTCTCCGCGCACGAAGCCGCCGTCCTGGAGGCGCTGAAGCAACGCCTGCAAGGATTGCAGCGCGTGGACGTGGCCAGCACGCGGCTGGAGCGCCAACTCCAGCGCTGGCTCGACGATTTTGGCTTCGAGGGCAAGACCGCGAGCAGCGAAAACTGGCAGCTCGGCGCCCTGCAATTGGGCCAGACGCTGAAGCACGTCTGGGATTTCGAGATGTTTGCCGTAGAGGAAGCGACGGTCGTCGACGGCAAGACGGTCACCGTCACCTACGGTGTTACGGTCGGCAAGAGCATCGGAGCGCTGCTTCTATTCGTCGTCGGTTACGGGCTGTTCTCGCTACTCTCACGGCGGCTGCAAAAGATCATGGTCAGCCGCTTCGGGGTCAACGAACAGATGGCCAGCGTGATTCGCCGCTGGGCGATGATCTCGCTGGCCGTGGTGCTGGTCATTTTCATTCTCAATCTGGCGCGCATTCCGCTGACCGTCTTCGCCTTCCTGGGCGGTGCGCTGGCCATCGGCATCGGCTTCGGCACCCAGACGATCATCAAGAACGTGATCAGCGGCATCATCATTCTCTTCGAACGCAAAATTCGCGTCGGTGACATCATCGCCCTGGGCGGAATGACCGGCCATGTCACCGCCGTCGACCTGCGGGCCTCGACGGTGCGGGGTTTCGACGGCGTCGAGGCGCTGGTGCCGAATTCCAGCTTTCTCGAAAACCAGGTCGTCAACTGGACCTATTCGAACCCGCGCATCCGGCGCGAAGTGAGGATCGGCATCGCCTACGGAGCACCCGTCCACCAGGCGGCCGAAATCATTGCTGGCTGCGCCAACGACCACGGAGAGATCCTGAAAGACCCGCCGCCCGAGGTCTTCTTCGAGGACTTCGGCGACAGCTCCTTGCTCATGGTCTTGGTCTTCTGGGTTGAACTGGGGCCGAATCTGGTTTCGCGCCGCGTCGACAGCGATCTGCGCTACGCGATGGAGAAGCGCCTGGCAACGGCGGGGATTCCGATTCCGTTTCCGCAGCGCGACCTGCACTTTGACCCATCTCGACCTCTGGCCGTACGCCTCACGCGGGCTAAGGACGACGCGGCCTGAAGGGCGTTACGAGCGACTCGCTACTCGGTAGGTGGATCGTTCGTCGTGGCCAAGCGGCTCTACCGCCGGGTTGCTCGATGCACGTAGAAGTGTATCGGCGAGGAGGTGATCAACGTCTGTCCCGAGCGGCCTACCACAGCCACTTCGAGTTGATGCTCAACCGTGTCCGCGGCAGCGTTGTGCCACTCCTTCGGGCTGATCGCGAACTGCAGTGACGAGCGGACAGTGGGCAGAACCGTGTTGTCCAGTCGGACGGCAAGCGCATCGCCGTGCCTGACGCGCAGCGCTGGTTCAATGGCCACCTGGACGGCAATGCGACCGGTATTCGAGTGAATGGTGCCGCCGTCTTGCGGCTGGATGATGCTGAGCGCCGTATAGGCCACTGGCGCCGCCACCGGGGCGGGCTCCGTCGGCGGGGCGGGTGGAGATGACATGATGTTGAGCGGAGGCAAGGGCACCTCGCGCGCTCCCTGGCTCGGCAGGTCCGAGAAGACGGGCCCCGCCTGGTCCCGAGATTGGTAGACCGCCTGCCCTGTGGCGGTCGTGGCGACCCACATCGCCAGAAGCAAGAAGGGAATCGTTCTCATCACGCATTATCCCCCGCCAGCGAAGCAACGCTCAGCGCCCGTGATGGCCGTTATGACCACTATGCCCGTGATTACCATGGTTCCCTTGGTGATCGTCCAGGGCCAGCATCTCGGCCACATCGGGTTCGTTCTTCTCGAGGTCCTTGAGCAGTCCTTCATCGGAGAGGTCGAGGGGATGCGAGTTTTCCCAGTCGTGGTGGGCCACCCCCTGCATGCGCTTGATCACCGCTTCGTCGCTGACTTCGATCGCCAGTTCGCGGCGCGTGTCGAAGCTGCCAGGAGCAAGGTTGATCGACCCGATGATCACCCGCTTGCTGTCGGCCAGCATCACCTTGGCATGAAGCTTGAGCCCGTGTAGCCGGTGCACCTTGGCACCGAGATCCTGCAGGATGCGCAGCCCCTCGACGCCTTCAACCAGCTTGCCCTTCTTGAGAAAATGAGCTGGGCGTGCCAGCACCTGCAGCTTGACGCCGCGGCGCGTAGCGCGCACCAGACGCTCGATGATCACTTCGTCCTGGTAGCGTTCGTTCTGGAGGAAAAGGGATTCCTGCGCGGCGTCGATGAAGCGCGCCACCCGATTGCGCCCGTTGATGTTGCACCAGATCAGATGTGAGTCCTCGCCCGGATCGAACTTCTCGCGATTCCAGTCGGCATCGAAGCACTGCACGACCTCGTCGACCTCATGCCGGTGCGAGGTGACGACGGCGAAATCACGCGTTTCGGTGAGATTCTTCGTCTCCCAGTTGAGCGACTGGATGAAGGCCGTCTCGCCGTCCACGACCAGCGATTTCTCGTGCGTGATGTCGAAGGCCGGGTTGCTATCCAGCACTTCGACACCGGCGGCCTCGAGCGCCCCGCGGGTTGCCTGGTTCTCGGCCTCGCCGCTGCGCCGGGCCGGGTTGAGCATTACCCGCACCGTTACTCCTCGGCGTTGGGCGTCGATCACCGCCGCCAGCAGGCTGGGGTCCGAGAACAGAAAAATCTTGATGCGCAGCGATTGCTTCGCTGCGGCGATGGCATCGACGAAGGGCTGGCCGGTATCGTCAGGCAGGACAATGAGGGAACGGTGCATGCGAAGGAACTCCGTGGCAAAGTGGAAAAGAGAGGCAGTTGGAAGTGGGCTGCGCACCGATCATCGTATCGTATCCGTGCGCCATGCGGGCGATGAATTCGTCGGCGCTGGCCATGAGTCCCAGCAATCAGCTCCTCAGTGCCTGCTGTCCAGCGCCGGGAAGTCCGCTGCGTAACGCGCGATCCACTCTTGCGCCGCCGTTTCGCCATCCAGGGCCCGCCCTTCGTGGCGCAGCACTTCCTGACGATAGTGCTCGATCTGGCAGACTTGCTCGACCATGCGGGCGGCAAAGATGTCCTCTACTTGTGTGAAACGGATACCCACCTCGTAGTGCGAACCATGCCGACGGCACCAGACCACCGAACACGGGGCATGGAAGACCGGCGTCACCAGCGGAATGGTCACCACGACACCGGCACCGATCGTCAGCGGGCGCTCGGAGCGACACGCCAGACCGCCAAGGCTGACGTCCTTCAGCCGCCGCGGCTCGCGCTGACGCACGTCTTCCGCCTCGATCTCGATCGGTATGTCGACCGGATGCCGCAGGAAAGACCTTCCGCCAGTCTGTGCAGATTCCATGTGCCCTCCCATTCTTGCCCCCGTAATCTTGATCCAACGAGACAGGATGATGCCATTGTCAATCACTCCGAGTGGCTGCTGAACGTCCTCGCCAGCATCGCGTTCCGCACGAAGACACCGGTTTCCTGACGCGATTCCGCTAGTCCGTCCGATGTGATCCGGGACAGCGCCTCACGCCTGCGGACTGTCGATCGGTCGACCTCGAAGTCTGGGCTACGCGGCACCGGCGGAGATCCCGGGGAAAAAAAAGAATGAGCCATGTCGAGCAATTATAGAACATCTGTGTCTTGCAGAACGCCATACTCCATGGGCCCTGTGCGATGGGGTGACGGCTTGTATGATAGCCCTGAAACTTCCTCTACCTGACCGAGTGGCACCCGTTCTCCGCACTCATCAGCAAGGATCTGATCATTTGCTATTTGTTGCGCAAGGATTCGCCATGTGTCGTTTCGCTGCCAATCTCACCATGATGTATACCGAACACGCTTTCACCGACCGTTTTGCGGCGGCGGCGAAGGACGGCTTCAAAGCGGTGGAATTCCTGTTCCCGTATGAGTATGAAGCGTTCCACCTGCAGTCACTGCTCGCCGACAACGCACTGACCCAGGCGCTGTTCAACGCTCCGCCAGGGGATTGGGGGGCCGGCGAGCGAGGCCTGACTTCCTTGCCTGGGCGTGAGGACGAGTTCAAGCGCTCGATCGACAGTGCTCTGGAATACGCCTGCGTGCTCGGCAACCGGAAACTGCACGTCATGGCCGGTCTTGTCGGGCCGGAGCAGGATCGAGCCCGGCACCGCGCCGTGTACCTCGAAAATCTGGCCTACGCGGCGCGTCTCGCCCTTGCCGACGGCATTACCATCGTCATCGAGCCGATCAACACCCGCGACATTCCCGGCTTCTTTCTCAACCGACAGGATGAAGCGCAAGCGATCTGTGCCGAGGTCGCCACCGACAACCTGCAGGTACAGTTTGATCTTTATCACTGCCAGATCGTCGAAGGAGATCTGGCGACGAAACTGAAGCGCGATATGGCCCGCCCGCATGCTGGTATTGGCCACATTCAGATTGCCGGGGTACCCGACCGGCACGAACCGGATGTCGGCGAGGTCAACTATCCTTATCTGTTCGAGGTGATCGACAGGCTCGGTTATCAGGGCTGGGTGGGCTGCGAATATCGTCCGCGTGCCGGCACGTCGGAAGGATTGGCGTGGCTCAAGCCCTGGCTGTAGGTTGCCCGCCAGCGCAGCTTGCACGCCTCCTGATGGAAAAGTGGTTTTTTGCTTGCGAGCATGTTCGCCTGGCAGGAGTCAAGCCACTTTCCGCCGACGCTCGATGGCCAGACGAATCTCCGAGATGATCGCCGACACGCCGCTGATCCGTTCCGGCGGGATGTGCTCCTGCACGAAGCGGTCGAGCAGCCATCCCGAGAGCGTATCGAGCTCGTCCTCCATCTCGTCGAGGCGGCCGAGGGGAACCGATTTTGCCTCGCGCAACATCGCCGGCAGGCGGGCGACCATTTTTTGTGTCTCCTCGGCACGATGTCGGCGCCAAAGCGTGCTTACCCCGAAAGCCATGGAGCCAAGAATACCGCCGATGATCGAAATATTGAAAAGCTGGGTCATCGCCTGTTCAAAAAGGCTCTCCTGCGCACCGTCAAGGTAGGCTGCTGCACCTGGATGGACTGGCAGGACGCCTTTCTTGTCCGTATCCGGCGCTTCAATCTCACCGGCGGTCGGCACCGTGGCGGCAAGCTTGGCCCGGGTCGCCAACAGCAGGCGCGTAATCTCCCCCGCGACATAGTTCAGCATCGAACTTCTCGCTACCAGACGAACCGTGACCCCTACCGTGGTCACCTCTTCGCCGGGAATGGCGGGCGCCACGACAAACGCGCCCTGCGGGATATCCACCTCCTCATAAACAGGATTTCGCGCGGCAATCGCTTTGGCTTCCTCCAGATCCAGGAACCTGGGCGGTTTCCTGGTCGCCTTGGCGATGGCTTTCACAGCCTCGGTAATCGCCCCTGGTCCGTCTGGCGCCATCGCAAAGACCGCCGCTACTCGCTTGTCCCGTAGCAGTGCACCGACCTCTGCCGCCGATGTCTTGACCATATTGCTCGGCTCGAGACCATAGAGTTCCATGACCGTCGTGAGGAGCGGATCTCCCTCTGAGGTACCCTCAAGAACGGCAATCCTCTTGCCCACCAGATCGTTCATTGCCTTGACCGACGACTGGGCGGGAACCATGATCACCAGCGGAATCCGTCTGACGATGACGATCGTTCCGCCGCTCGCCGCGGCGGGGTCATCGCTTCTGACGATGGCGAGGTCGACGTCTCCGTTCTGGAGGGCCTCAGCGCTTTTCTGCAGGCTGACGGTCTCCTCCAGGGCCAGGCGCAGGCGGGGGCGTTCTTGCTCCATCTCGTGTTTGAATGCTTCCAGGAACTTCTGCCAGTCACTCCCGATGGGACCGGTCGCCACGCGGATCGTATAGCTGGCCGAGAACACCCAGGGGTACCAGGCCCAGGCGACCGCGGTCGCTCCGGCGGCGAGGAGCAGGAAGCCGGCAATTGCGATGGTTCTAACCATCCTGGGAGTCAATCTTCATTGGCATCGCTTGTTGAGTTCACGAGGCAGCCTCTCAGCGGCCGGCATCGAACCGGTATACGGCCTCCAGCATGCGCCGCAGGGCCTCGTCGAGGACGCTGGGGGTGGCGGCGAAATTCAGGCGAACGAAACCGGGGGCGCCAAAATCCGCGCCGTCCGACAGGCCGACGCCGTGCTGCTCGAACCAGTGCGCCGCGTTGCCGACCTTGGCGGTCAAACGGCGCCCGTCGATCCAGGTCAGGTAAGTGGCCTCGGGATGACTGTGCGGCAGGGACATTGCGTCGAGCGCCGCCGAAACCTGGTCCCGTTGGCTGCGCAGCCTGGCCAGCAGCGCCTGCCGCCACGGCTCCCCGTCGCGCAGAGCGGCCTGCAGCGCCGTGAAACCGAAGCAGCAGGGAGCGGGCACCAGGCGCTGCATCACGGCGCGGAAGCGACGGCGCAAGGCGGCGTCCGGAATGATCGCCCAGGCGATTCCCAACCCGGCAAGGTTGAAGACTTTTCCTGGCCCATGCAGGGTGATGCTGCGCGCCAGATCAGCCGGTGAACGCTCGGCGAGGACGCGCGCGAAGGGCACATGCGGCGTGCTGCCGTCGAGGATGAGGTCGCAATGGACCTCATCCGAACAAACGCAAAGATCGTGGTGAACACAGAAATCGGCCAGCGCATCGAGGTCGGCACGGGTGAACAAGCTGCCCACGGGATTATGCGGGTGACAGAGCAGCAACAGGCGCGTGTCCGGCAAGCAGGCCGCTTCGAGGCGAGCGAAGTCGATGTGGTAGCGCAGGTCGCCGCGCGCAAGGGCGGCTTCGTCGATGGTCAGGGGCACTTCCAGCGTGCGTCTCCCCTGCATCGGCGCTGCACTCAGAAAGGGAGGATAGACCGGAGAAAAGGTCAGCACCGACCCGCCTTCACCACAGCAGGCCTTGACCGCAAGATTGATCCCGAGCACCAGACCGGACAGCCAGACGATCCACTCGGGTTCGATCTGCCAGTCGTAGTGCTGCGCGTGGTGGGCAATCAGATCACCCGCGAGATCGGCGGGTGGCGACGTGTAGCCGTAGTTGCCATGCTGCACATGCGCCATCACGGCCCGCTCTATCGCCGGCGCCACGGGGAAATCCATGTCGGCGATCCATAACGGAATCACATCGCGGCCACGATACTTTTCCCACTTGGTCGCCGACCAGCGCAGGCGGTCAAGAGGGGTATCGAAGGTCGCCGCAAGGTTCTGATTCAACGCACTCAATTCAAGCCTAGCGAGAGAATGGAGCAGATCCCCGGACTCAGCCAATTCCTCATGACGCGCATCGCCCGAGGACAAGAAATGCAAGGACACCTCCCACAGTATATTTGGCCGGGTCAACCGCCGTCAATCCGCGATTTTGTGCCGGCGGCCCGGGGACGGTGGCGGCCGGTGCGCAGTGAGAGCCGATTGACAACGGATTGACAACGGATTCGTGGGCGCATTATCCTGCGTCAGGTCCCTGGTGTGCTCAGGAAACGGCTGCCGTGGCCTGACCACCCGGTCGTTCCTTCTCGCCAACAAAATGCCATGCGTGTGTTACTCGTCGAAGACGACCCGATGATCGGCAGGAGTGTTCAGCAGGCCTTGCGCCAGGATGGCTACACGGTCGACTGGGTGCGCGATGGTCAGGGCGCCGAACTGGCTCTGGCGAACACTCTCTACGAGATGCTCCTGCTCGACATTGGACTGCCCGGCAAGTCCGGCATCGACGTTCTCGCCAGCCTGCGACGGTCGGCCAACCGCATTCCGGTTCTCATCATTACGGCGCGCGATGCCATCGCTGATCGAATCAGGGGTCTCGATGCCGGCGCTGACGACTACGTGCTGAAGCCGTTCGACCTCGACGAACTGTCTGCCCGCATGCGGGCGGTACAGCGGCGTCATGCCGGCCGCGCCGACCCGGTCATCGAACATGGCGACTTGAGAATGAATCCGGCCACCCATGAGCTGACCCAGAACGGTCGCCCGGTGGTGCTCTCGGCGCGCGAGTTTGCGCTGCTGCAGGCCTTTCTCGAACATCCGGGTGTGCCGCTGTCGCGCGCCAGACTCGAGGAAATACTCTACGGCTGGGGTGGGGAGATCGAGAGCAACGCGGTCGAGGTCTACATCCATTCCTTGCGGCGAAAGCTTGGCGCCGAGCGTATCAAGAACATCCGCGGTGTCGGCTACCTGGTGCCCGTAGCGTGATGAAATCGATCCGGCGGCAGTTGCTGGTCGCTTTGTTGTCGGCGATGACCCTGACCACGCTGCTCGGTGCGCTGGCCACCTACAAGACGGCGCGCGACGAGGCGACCGCGATGTTCGACTATCAGTTGCGCCAACTGGCGCTGTCGTTCCGCGATCAGCAGGTCCAGGATGTGCGCAGGCGGGAAGTGACCATCGACGAAGATGCGCAGGATTTCTCGATCCAGATCTGGCGGCCGGATGGAACGCGGATCTACCTCTCGCATCCGCGCAGGGAGCTCCCACACCAGGCACCTATCGGCTTTGCGACGGTGAACACCGACCACGGCAAGTGGCGTGTATTCGGCTTGCAGCAGGGAGGTCAGACGATCCAGGTGGCGCAATTGGTGCAGGTCCGCGACCACTTGGCGCTGGCTGCCGCTTTGCGCACCGTGGCGCCCTTCCTCCTCATGCTGCCGATGCTCGGAGTACTGATCTGGGTGATGGTCGGCCGCGGGCTACGACCTCTGGCCGCAGTGGCGCGAGCGGTGACGACGCGCACAGCCGTGGCACTCGATCCACTGCCCGATAACCGCGTTCCTGCCGAGGTTGTGCCGCTGGTCCTGTCGCTGAACGACCTGCTGGCCCGACTCAAGCGCGCGCTCGATGCGCAGCGCGAATTTATTGCCGACGCCGCACACGAACTACGGACACCGCTGGCGGCGCTCAGCCTGCAACTCCAGCTCGCCGAACGTGCACCCGATGCCTTATCCCGTGCCGACGCTTTTGCCGAGCTGAAGCGCGGGGTCGAACGTGCCACGCACGCCGTGCAGCAACTCCTGACCCTGGCGCGCCAGGAACCGGGCGGCGGTGACCGGCCGACGATGCCGGTCAGGCTTGACGATCTGGTGGCCAGCGTCATCGTCGACCATCAGCCACTCGCAGAAGCCAGGCGGATCGACCTCGGTATGGTGCCAACAGGTCAGCTTGCGGTCGTCGACGGTGACCAGGACGCGCTGCGCATCCTGCTTGCCAACCTGGTCAGCAATGCCGTTCGCTATACACCGCCGGGAGGAAAGATCGATGTCGCGATCGGCGAGGACAATGCAGCACCGTTCGTCGAAGTTTGCGATTCAGGCCCCGGAATTCCCCTCGAAGAGCGGGAACGCGTCTTCGACCGCTTCTATCGCCGAGCACAAAGCGACGAACCGGGCAGCGGACTCGGTCTGGCGATCGTCAAGACGATCGCCGAACGTCATCAGGCGCGTGTCCTGCTCGGCGACGCCGGCCTTGGCGGCCTGCGGGCTCGAGTCCAGTTCGGCCGTCCACCTCGGCCTTGAATCGCTGGCTGTTTAAGTCAGGTTTAAGTCACGGTTGTGTATCGTACTGCGCTGGGAAGTCAAGGGCTTCCGTTCTGGAACGAAAGAGGAGATAGTCATGCCAGGAAACGCTTTCAAAAGCAGTCTGCTCGCCGTAGCCGCGGTCGCTGCTCTGGGTGTCGGCTACGCGAAGTTCGGCGGGTCAGCGATCAGCCCTGCCGACGCGGTCGCCGCCGTCGCCGCGCCCGCTCTGGCCGCACCCACGGTCAGAGCACCAACCGTGCTGCCCGACTTCAGCGCCATCGTCGAGCGCGCCGGTCCGGCGGTGGTCAATATCAGCGTTAGCGGCCCATCGAAGACAGCGACGTCGATCGACCCGAACGACCCCCGCTTCGAATTCTTCCGTCACTTCGGGATACCGTCACCGCGCGACGGGGCACCGGCACACGGCATGGGGTCGGGCTTCATCGTCAGCGAAGACGGGCTGATCCTGACCAACGCCCATGTGGTCGACGGTGCCGACGAAGTCACCGTCAAGCTGACCGACAAGCGTGAATTCAAAGCCAAGGTAGTCGGGCTCGACAAGGTGACCGATGTCGCCGTCCTGCGCATCCAGGCGACCAATCTGCCGGTCGTTCGCCTGGGCGACCCGTCGCGGGCACGCGTCGGTGAATGGGTCCTCGCCATCGGCTCGCCATTTGGCTTCGAGAACAGCGTCACGGCGGGAATCGTCTCGGCCAAGTCGCGGTCGCTGGCCAGCGACAGCTACGTCCCTTTCATCCAGACCGATGTGGCGGTCAATCCCGGAAATTCGGGTGGTCCCCTGCTCAACATGGACGGCGAGGCGATCGGTATCAACTCGCAAATCTACAGCCGCAGTGGTGGTTACCAGGGTGTCTCGTTCGCCATCCCGATCGACGTGGCGATCAACGTACAGGAGCAGTTGGTTCAGCACGGCAAGGTCAGCCACGGTCGCCTGGGAGTCACCATTCAGGAGGTCTCACAGTCGCTGGCCGCGTCGTTCGGACTAAAGGGCTCGGCTGGTGCACTGATCAGCTCGGTTGAAAAGGGCAGCCCGGCGGCGGCAGCCGGTCTCGAAGCGGGTGACATCATCCTGAAGCTGAACGATACCGAGATCGGGCGCTCGTCCGACCTGCCGCCGATGATCGCTGCCATGAAGCCGGGAACGAAGGTCAAGCTGCAGATATGGCGCAAGGGAGCGAGTCAGGAAGTCGCGCTTTCGGTCGGCGAGATTCCAGCCGCCAGGCTCGCCTCAAGTCGCAGTGGCGAAGCCGACAAGTCTCGTCTCGGTCTCGCTCTGCGTTCGTTGACCCCGCAAGAGCGCGGACAAGCCGAGAATCCGGATGGTCTGCTGGTTGAAAGCGCCACCGGACCCGCGGCGCGGGCCGGCATCCAGCCTGGCGACATCATCGTCTCGCTCAATGGCCAGCCGGTGCGCGATGTGTCGCAACTGCGCGCCCTGCTCGATAAAGCCGGCAAGAGTGTGGCGCTGCTCATCGAGCGTGACAACGCGAGGATCTTCGTTCCGGTGGAACTCGGTTGATCGCTGCTCGTCGCTCGCCGGTTCCAGTTCCGGCGAGCGCGGCGCCAGGCGCGGCCGCTTTTTCCCAGAAAATGATGGAGGCGCAGCAATGATCGACGCCCTGTTCGACCTTCTTGGTGTTTTCTATCAAAGTGGAAGTCTGGAGCAGGCCGAGTGGATCGCGCGCAGCATCATGCAGGCGATCCCCGATGACATCGTCTCGCTGCAGTTTCTCGGTCTGCTCTATTATCGGACCCAGCGTCATCACGAGGCCATGCAGGCGTTCAGCACCGCCGATGGCCAGCGACAGCTTTGTCGGCCTGCCGACCAGGACGATGACAGCCTGCAGGCGTCGGCACAGTGCCTGCGCGCGGCGAGCGGGCGAGGATCGACACTGGCTGGCGCGTGGTACGACCTGGGCGTGTTGCTGTTCCGCCTGGGCCATTGTCAGCCGGCGATAGACGCCTTGCAGGCGGCACTTTCCGCCCGGCCCGATTTTCCGCTCGCTCAGCGCGCGCTGGCGCGAGTTGCACAGCGTTGCCGCCGGGATGGCTTGCGTCCGACTGGACCGGAGCACACGCAGCATCGGCTGCCCACTGATGCCCACTGATGCCCAGGGCAACTGAGTCAGGGTAAGCCGCGTCACGGTATCCTCAGGGGTGGCGTGGATATAAGGATGGAGACCCGGCGAGCGACATAGTGCTGTACGACTCACCCACGATTGGAAGCCCCGGCCATGAATACTCGACGACTCCTGCTGATTGCTGCTCTGGCTGCTCTGCTGCTGGCTTTTTTCGGACTTGACCTCGGGCGCTTCCTGAGCCTCGACTATTTCAAGAGCCAGCAGGCAGCGATCGAGGCGTCGCGGGCCGCGCAACCGATCAGGGCGGCGCTGGTCTTCTTCGTCGTTTACGTGGCGGTGACTGGGCTTTCGCTCCCCGGTGCTGCCGTGATGACCCTCGTCGGGGGCGCGGTTTTCGGCCTCTTCTGGGGCCTGGCTCTGGTCTCTTTTGCCTCTTCCATCGGCGCCACGCTGGCCTTCCTGGCTTCGCGCTTCCTGCTGCGCGACTGGGTTCAGAAGCGCTTTGGCGACCGCTTGCGGGCGATCAACACGGGCATCGAGAAGGAAGGTGGCTTCTATCTGTTCACCTTGCGTCTGGTGCCGGTTTTTCCCTTCTTCGTCATCAACCTGCTGATGGGCCTGACGCCGATCAGAACGCGAACCTTCTACTCGGTGAGCCAGATCGGCATGCTCGCCGGGACACTGGTCTATGTGAATGCCGGCACGCAGTTGGCGAAGGTCGCTTCGCTGGCCGGGATTCTCTCGCCGGGCCTGCTCGGATCCTTCGTTCTGCTCGGCATCTTTCCGCTGATCGCCAAGAAGGTTGTCGAGGGTCTGGCCGCCAGGAAGGTCTACTCGGGATGGCAGAAACCGGTGCGCTATGACCGCAACCTCCTTGTCATCGGCGCTGGCTCGGCTGGGCTGGTCACCGCTTACATTGCGGCGGCGGTCAAAGCCAGGGTGACGCTGATCGAAAAGCACAAGCTTGGCGGCGACTGCCTGAATACCGGCTGCGTGCCCTCGAAGGCGCTGATCCGCTCGGCCAAGCTCCTGTCACACATCCAGCGCGCGCCGGAATTCGGAATTCGCAGCGCGCACGCAGAGTTCGACTTTGCCGAAGTGATGGAACGTGTACAGCGGGTGATCAGGACCGTCGAACCGCACGATTCGGCCGAACGCTATACCGGACTGGGCGTCGAGGTGATCGCAGGCAGCGCGAAGATTGTTTCCCCCTGGGAAGTGGAGATCGTCCGCAACGGCGGCGAGCGCGAGCGCCTCAGCGCGCGCAGCATCGTCATCGCCACCGGTGCCCGCCCCTTCGTGCCGCCGATCCCGGGAATCGACGAGGTCGGCTACTTGACCTCCGATACCGTCTGGGAGCTGCGCCAACTGCCACGCCGGCTGCTGGTTCTCGGCGGGGGCCCAATCGGTTGCGAGCTGACGCAGGCCTTCGCGCGTTGCGGCGCCAGCGTGACGCAGGTGCAGCACGGGTCCCGGATCATGGTTCGCGAGGACCCGGAAGTGTCGGAACTGGTCATGCAGCGTTTTCGTGCCGAAGGAATTGCCGTGCTCGTCAATCATGAGGCACGGGAGTTCGTCATCGAGGACGGGGAGAAACTGCTGATTGCCGAACATCAGGGCGAGAAGGTGCGAATTCCCTTCGACGCGCTACTGGTGGCCGTCGGCCGGGTGGGCAACATCGCCGGTTACGGCCTCGAAGAACTGGGCATCGCTGCGGGCCGCACGATAGAAACGAACGACTTCCTGCAGACGAAGTATCCGAACATCTACGCCGCCGGCGACGTCGCCGGGCCCTTCCAGTTCACGCACACCGCTGCGCATCAAGCCTGGTACGCGGCGGTCAACGCGCTCTTCGACCCCTTCCGGAAGTTCCGCGCCGATTACTCGGTGATCCCCTGGTGCACCTTCGTCGAACCCGAGGTAGCACGCGTCGGCATCAACGAGATAGAGGCGCGCGAGCGCCAGATCGCGTACGAAGTGACGGTCTACGGCATCGACGATCTCGACCGGGCGATCGCCGACAGCGAAGCGCATGGGTTCATCAAGGTCCTGACCGTTCCGGGCAAGGACAAGATCCTCGGGGTCACCATCGTCGGCGAGCACGCCGGCGATCTGATTGCCGAATTCGTGCTGGCCATGCGGGCGGGTATCGGCCTGAACCGGATTCTTGGCACCATCCACATCTATCCGACACTCGCCGAAGCCAACAAGTACGTTGCCGGCAACTGGAAGAAAGCCCATGCGCCGCAGAAACTGCTCGCCTGGGTCGCCCGCTTCCACGCCTGGCGGCTCGGTTAGAAGCGAGTTCGACCGAAGGCGGCGGACAGGGAGGACGGGGATGCGGGGGATGCGGTGCAATGCGCTTCGCCTATTGCACCCTACGGGTCGACAGGGCTGATCGGAGTCAGCTATGCTCGATTGGCGGGGCGACCTTGAATACCTCCGCCAGCGTCGTCACACCGGCGGCGACTTTCATCGCCCCGGATATTCGCAATGGTTTCATGCCTTCACGGAAAGAGAGATCGCGAATCTTGGCAATATCCTTGTGTTCGCTGATCGCCAGCTTGATGTCCGGAGAGAGCATCAGAATCTCGTACAGGCCAACGCGTCCGAGGTAGCCGGTCATGCGGCAATCGAGACAGCCGACCGGGCGGTAGAACCGCGATGGACGATTGGCTTTCCAGGGGGCGACCAACTGATCCCACATCGTCTCTTCGAGCGGGCTGGCTTCGTGAACCTGCTTGCAGTTCGGACAGAGGATGCGCACCAGTCGCTGGGCCATGACACCGAGCATGGTCGCACCGAGCAGATACGGTGGAACGCCGAGATCGAGCATCCGGGTGACCGCTGACGGGGCGTCGTTGGTATGCAGGGTCGACAGCACCAAGTGGCCGGTGAGTGCCGCCTGAATCGCCACCTCAGCGGTTGCGAGGTCGCGGATTTCGCCGATCATGATGATGTCCGGATCCTGCCGCATCAGGGCGCGCACGCCTTGCGCAAAACCGAGGTCGATGACGTTCTGCACCTGCATCTGGTTGAACGCCGGCTCGACCATTTCGATCGGGTCTTCGATGGTACACACGTTGACCGCCGGTGTGGCCAGTTGCCGGAGCGTTGAATACAGCGTCGTCGTCTTCCCCGAACCCGTGGGGCCGGTGACCAGGATGATGCCGTTCGGCCGTTCCGACATCTCTTTCCAACGTGCCTGATCATCGTCGGTGAAGCCGAGATCGGCGAAACTGCGGACCAGCACTTCCGGGTCGAAGATGCGCATCACGAGCTTCTCGCCGAAAGCCGTGGGCAAGGTCGATAGGCGCATTTCGGCTTCCTGCCCGTCAGCCGTGCGGGTCTTTATTCGGCCGTCCTGTGGTCGACGCTTCTCGACCAGGTCCATGCGGCCAAGAATCTTGACGCGGCTGACCATCGCCGCCATGACGCTCATCGGAATCTGGTACACCTGATGCAGCACGCCGTCGATCCGGAAACGGACGATGCCGAGTTCACGCCGGGGTTCGATATGGATATCGCTGGCGCGTTGCTCGAAGGCGTACTGCCAGAGCCAGTCGACGATATTGACGATGTGCTGATCGTTGGCGTCGAACTGGCGATTGGTCCGGCCGAGTTCGACCAACTGCTCGAACGACGAGAGATTGCCGCTCGGACCACCGAGTTGAGCCGCTTTCTTGACCGAGCGCGCGAGATTGTAGAACTCGACCAGATAGCGCGCCACGTCGACCGGGTTGGCCATCACCCGTCGAATGTCCTTCTTGATGATCGGCCGCATCTCCTTTTCCCAGTCTCGCAGAAAAGGCTGCGTGGTGGCGACGACGACCTCGCGCGCGGTGACCTGAACTGCCAGAATGCCAAAGCGTGTCGCGTAGGCACTCGACATCACCTCGGTGACGGCGGTGAAGTCGACCTTCAGCGGATCGATGTGCTGATAGTCGAGGCCGACTCTGGCGGCCAGCCACTCGCCCAGATCGTCGAGCGTCAAGGGCCGATGCGGCTCGCGCCGCGACTTCCACTTCTGATCGGCGATGAGCGACAGGGGATGCGCCACCAGACGCTTGAGACGGCTCTCCTTCAGCAGGACCTCGGCGTCTGGCGCGCTGACCATTTCGTCGTCGACCAGCCAGCCGAGGACCTCGGCCAGGGTCAGGCGATGATCGTGAACGGTGTTCACCACGGCTTCGGCCATCTGCAGTCTTCCAGGAAGGGAATGGAGCACTATACCGGACAAGGTCCGCTTGGCTCAATGCCGGCAGCCGGCTCTGTGGGCGGTGCATCCTGGCCGGAGGGCGGTGCATCAGAGACCAGCAGAGCGACCGGGAAGAAGGCCAGAAGGGTTCCCACGGCCAGCCGACGGGCCGCCGGGTGAACTTCGCCGGTGAAACGATTGCGCCATGTATTGGCGGCCAGTTGCTCGGGCAACTCGAGCAAGGTGTCGGCCCAGACGTCCAGGCCCAAGGGCAGTACACAGCGGTTGCCGAGTAGACGTGCCGGCAAGCGTGGTACGAGCGTGATTACGGCGCGACGGCCGTGTCTTCGGGCATAGGCGCAAACGTGTACGGCGTGTGCCCCCCTCACCTTCAACGGCAGGTACTCGCCATACGCGAAGACGTTCGCCCAGTGTGCGCGCAGCGCGAGGCCCTGCCAAAGAGTGTACAGCTTGATGCGCCCGTCGGTCATGTCGCTGGTCAGCGGTAGCAGACGCTGCGGCCATTGCTCGGGAGGCGCGTCGACCATCGCCCGCAGTTCGACGAGAAACTGGCCGCGCTGTGCGTAGTCCACGGGGCGACGATTATCCGGGTCGACCAGGTTGAACTGCCACAACTCGCAGCCCTGGTAGATGTCGGGTACTCCCGGTGAGGTGATCTTGATCAGTACCTGGGCGAGCGCGTTGATCAGCCCATGGTGGATGATGGCTTGCACCAGGGGCACGAAATCGGCCAGGAACAGGTTCTTGCCACCCGGCGCCAGCAGTGCCCCTACAAAACTGCTGACCGCACCCTCGTAATCGGCATTGACCTGGATCCAGGAGCTATGCTCCTTGGCTTCACGCAGCGCCTTGATCATGTAGGCGTCGATGCGCTCCCGGAAGTCGTCGAGAGCCGCGTCATCAGGCGGCGTCAGCGGCCAGGTCCCGACGAGCGTCTGGTAGAGCATGTACTCGTCGTTGCTCGACGGTGCGTCTACGCCGTCGAGCAGGCGCTTGCGTCCGCGATTCAGACGGCGCCAGCGCTTGAGCATCAGTTTCCACGCCGCCGGGATCTCGGAGAGGACATTGATTCGCGCGCGCGTGTCCTCGGAGCGCTTGCTGTCGTGCGTCGAAGTCGCCAGCATGTTGTGCGGCCAGCGGAGGGCGCGGGCGCGCGTCGCGGCGTGAAAGGCGGCCACCGACATGCCGAAGCGCCGTGGTTCGCCGCCGACGTCGTTGAGCGAGATCAGGCGGTGGTAGCGATAGAACGCCGTGTCCTCGACGCCCTTGGCCATCACCGGCGACGAGACCTGCTGGAACTTCATGGCGAAAGCCTGAACGGGTTCACGAAACGACGCGCTGCGGCCACGCGCGAGATCTGTGGTCAGCACGCTCTCGACGAAATCGTAGATGCCAGTATCGGCGACCGGGCTGCGCTTCTTGGCCACCGCCACGGCCCAGGCGATGTGGCGGCGATCGTCGGCGGATATCTCGCCGTCGGCAACATAGGTTCGATAGATCGGGAAACACGCCACGACTTCCACCAGCGCTTCGCGCAAGCCATTGAGGGTGAAGTCGCAGGTATCGCGGCTGGCGGCGGCAATACGCGCCAGGCGGTTGCCCAGAACCGTGAATTCGCTCGACAGCGAGGTGTGCATGATCAGCTTCTTGGCATCGTAGGCGAGTTCTTCGAAGTCGCTGGCGACACCGCTGAAGTCGCGATAGATGCGCGTCATTCGTCGCTCGGCCGAGCTGTCGACGAACAGGTTGTTGACCAGGTTGGCGAAGCGGTAGCCGGTTGCCCCGTGGATCGGCCAGTCGTCGGGCAAGCGCTCGTGGTCGGCGAGAATCTTTTCGATCACCAGATAGATCGGTAGCGGTTCGCCGGCAGCGGTCGGCCGGCCACCTACCGCCTGTTGAAGCATGCGGAAATACCCGCCCGGATCGTAAAGCCCATCGGGATGGTCGACGCGGAAGCCATCGATCTTGCCCTGGGCAACCAGATCGAGAATGAAACGGTGTGTGGCTTCGAACACCGCCGGGTCTTCCATGCGCAGTGCGGCCAGATCGTTGATGTCGAAAAAGCGCCGATAGTTGATCTCGTCGGAGGCGACGCGCCAATACGCCAGGCGGTAAGACTGGACCTGGATCAAGTCGTGCAACAGGTCGAAGCTGGCGGCTTCGCCCGGCCGGCCGTTGAACTCCACCAGATTCTCGGCGATATGATGAGCGATGTCGTCGCTGGCTGCCGTCAGCTCCGCGAGCTGACGTTTATGTACCTCCTTGTCCCGCTGACGTTCGGTCATGCGCGCTGGTTTGCCGGTGGTGCGGGCTGGCAGGTGGTCGAAAGCGGTAAGCAGGGTCTCCATTTCGCCGTAGCGATGGTGACCTTCACCGAGCACCGCCGCCAGGCGTTCTCGACGGTGGCCGAGGATGCGCGGATAGCTCGCCGGGTCTACCGGCAGCCGGTGCTCGTAGTAGAAGATGCTGAACTCTCCGCGTACCGCGTCGTACTCCAGACGCAGTTCACCCCGTTTGAGGACCCGGCCGTAGTGATCGCCCAGCAGTGGCAGGAGCACCTTGCCCTTGAGCTCCGGGTTGAGCGGCTCCCAGTCGATGTCGAAGAACGCGCCCCAGGCCGACGCCGGCCCGTTCTCCAGCACGTCCAGCCACCAGGCATTGTCTGACCCCATGACACCCATGTGGTTGGGGACGACATCGATCACCTGGCCCAGGCTGCTGGCCCTCAGCGCGGCGGCAAAATCCTCGTATTCTTGCGGCGTTCCGATTTCCGGATTCAACGCTGTGTGGTCGACGATGTCGTAGCCGTGCGTGCTGCCTGGGCGTGCTGTGAGGTAGGGCGAAGCGTAGCAATGACTCACTCCCAGGGCCGCGAGATAGGGTGCCAGCGCAGCGGCCTGCGCGAAGGTGAAGTCGCGGTTGAACTGCATACGGTAAGTGGCGCGCGGAATCACCGCGACACGCAGCGGCTGGGGTGGTTCTTCGCGCGCTACGACGGCGGTGCCGCGCTCCCGGATCAGGGCTTCACCGACGGCAGCAAAGCGGCCGTCGTTCGGCCAGTCCTCGAGGTCCAGCGGCAAGCGCCGCCGCCAGTTGGCATAGCGGTCGTCGCGGCTGCCCGGCAGGTTGGCCTGTTCGAGGACACCGAGGATGTCTTCGGGTTGAACCACCAGCAACTGTGCCGGCGTCCGTGCCAGGAAGGCGTGCACGCCGACCACGAAGTCCTGCGTCATCTCGGGTACCGAAACCGGGTGGCCGCTGGCTCCCTCCGGAAGTAACTGCGCGTGCTTCAGCGCCATCAGGAAGCGGGCACGATCCTGGGCACGTTCCACGACCATCAGGTCGTACTGATCCTCCGAGCGAAACAGTTGCAGCGCATGCCGCGCGTCGAGGTCGTGAGCTGACCAGAAGCCGCGCAAGGTCGGCAGGTCGTGAGTGCTCAGCGCAACCAGAGCCTGGCGCGGATATTCGGCTGGTGGCTTGAAGTTGCCCTCTGCGTTGCGCTCGCAAAGGAAGGTCCGGTAGGCGAGCACACCGGCGGCGGCCAGGCGGGGCCGAAAACCGTCGGGAACGGTGCCCAGTTCTTCGCCGATGAGCATGCAGCGGTTGCGCTGGCTCTCCAGCGCGACGATGCCGAGCAGGTCTTCAAACGGGTAGCTGACGTACGCGCCCTGGCTGGCCGGTAGGCCGGCCGGAACCCAGAACAGACGCATCAGCCCCATCACATGGTCGATTCGCAGCGCCCCGCAGTGGCGCATGTTGGCCCGCAGCACGGCGATGAACGGAGCGTAGGCGGCTTCCCGAAGGCGATACGGGAGCCAGGGCGGCAGCCCCCAGTCCTGGCCAGCCGGATTGAGCTCGTCGGGGGGCGCACCGATGTAGGCGCCGTCGGCAAGAACGTCCTGCCAGGACCAGGACTCCGATCCGCCAGGATTCACGCCCACGGCAAGATCCTGGTAGAGCCCAACACCGAGACCGCGACGGGACGCCTGCTGGCGGAGAACGGTGAGTTGCTCGTCGGCGAGCCACTGCAGCCAGGAAAAATACTCGACGGCCTCAGGCTGCTCGCTGGCGAAGGCAGCGACTGCTGGCGCCTGTGGTCGGCGGTATTCCTCGGGCCAGGCTGGCCAGCCCCAGACACTCGGGTCGTCTTGCCGGAAGTGTTCCTGCAAGGCCTCGAAGCGCGCGTGCCATTCGAGCGCCTGCCCCTGCTCGCTACGGAAACGGCGGAAGGCGCGGGCCCGGTGACTGTCATTGGCCAGGTGCTGATCGCGGAAGTGGCGGTAGAGCGTGGCCAGCACCTCGTGCTTGGCCGCCGACACCGCCTCGTAGTTCACCTGTTCGGCCGCCCGCAGGGGGCGGAGGCGGCTCTGGAAGCGCTCTGCGGCAACCAGGTTTCGCACTGCTGCGCACTCGGCGAACTCCGGAATCGCTTCCACGTCGACATACATGACGTTGACAAAGCAGCGGCTGGACGGGCTGTAGGGGCTGATCCGCATGGCGTCGTCCGGAAACAGCGCGTGCAGCGGACTGACCCCGATGACACCGCCGCCGGCTGCCGCCGACAGATCGACCAGGGTGCGCAGGTCGCCGAAGTCGCCGATTCCCCAGTTACGCCGCGAGCGCAGCCCGTAAAGCTGGACCGTCGGACCCCAGACACGACCCTCGCCGAGCACGGCGTCGGGTTGGAAACACCTCGGTGGGACGACGATCAGCGTCATTGCCACCAGCGACATGCCGCTGCGCCCAGGCTGCTCGACCTCGAGACGGTAGTAGCCCGGCGTGCTCAGTGCGGGCAGGCGCAGCTCGCCACGTATGAATTCGCTACTGCCGAGGCGCGTTTCGCCCAGTCGCGTCAGTTCGGACGGCTGGAATTCGCCGCTACTGGATGTCCCATCCTCCTGTGTCAGGATCCAGCGGTGCGGCTGGCTGCCGAGATCGGCAGCCAGCGAGACAGGGATGCCTGGCGTCGCGCCGGTGACCAAGACCTTGACCGGCGGCAGCGGTCGCCGCCACTCACTTTCCTCGATCGCCTGGAGCTGTGCCAGCGGGTCAGTTTCCGCAGGCAGGCGCATGGCGGCGAGCAGGGCGCGGAGAGTCGGCGCAGAGGTGGCATGTGATTTTCCCCAGGCGTCGTCGTAAGCGGTGGCGATCCCGTAATGGGCGGCGAGTCGAGCCAGCGCATCGAGGCTCTTGCCGGCAGCATGGGTCATGTGCTGTCTCCTTCCTGCAAATGCCAGGCCACCGACCACGGCGGCAGCCGCCCCTTGGCCAGCGTGGCAGCGTCGAGGTTGGCCGTGGCGAAGATCGCGGTTCCGATTGGTGGTATCGCTTCGGTTGCCTCGTCGCCGAGATTGGCGAGCAGTGCCAGTCGGCTACCGTCGCCGAGCCGCCAGTCGATGGCCAGGGCGTGCGCCGACAACAGGCAAAGGTGCGGATCGCCGTTACCCATGCCCGTCAGGCGCGGCACGATCGACTGCCGGCGCAGGGTGAGCAATTGCCGGTGGAGTTCGAGCGTCGCGCGATGCGGCACGCGCTCGATGGCGCTCCAGTCGAGCACGCAGGCCTCGAAGCTCGCCGCGGCGTTTGGATCGGGGATGCTTTCGCGTACCGCTGGGTCGGCGAATCGCGCGAAGCGGGAGAACTCTCGCCGTCGGCCTTCGGTGACCGCTTGCGCCAACTCCGGGCCGAAGTCGCAGAAGAAGAGAAAAGGTTGGCTGGCGGCAAATTCCTCACCCATGAACAACAACGGCGGCTGCGGCGCCAGTAGCAGCAGCGCGGTTAGCGCTTCCATCGCCGCCGGCGAGGCGAGGTGGCACAGGCGCTCGCCGAAGGCACGGTTGCCGATCTGGTCGTGGTTCTGCAGGAAATTGATGAACGCCGCCGGCGGCAGGTGGCCGCTGGCGTAGCCGCGCGGTTCTCCGTGCGCGAACGCCGAGGCTTCGCCCTGATAGGCGAAGCCTTCGCTCAGACAGCGCCCGAGCAGTCTTGCCGGTTGGGCAGCGTAATCGGCATAGTAGCCGTCGGTCTCGCCGGTAGCCAGCACATGCAGGGTGTGGTGAAGGTCATCGTTCCATTGTGCGGTGGCCAGCGTGGGCCGGTTGCTGTCGTCGCGGCCCAGGTAGCGTGCCTGATTGCGCTCGTTTTCCAGCACCAGGTGTACGTGCCGCGCGCGTCCCGGACCCGAACGGATGGCGTCGGCGATTTCCTCGATGATCTCCGGCGAACTGTCGTCACAGATCGCATGGATGGCATCCAGGCGCAGGCCGTCGAGATGGAACTCGTTCAGCCAGTACAGGGCGTTGGCGACGAAGTAGTCACGTACCGTACGGCAGTTGCCCGCTTCAAAGTTGATTGCCGCGCCCCAGGGCGTGGCATGGCGCGGATTGAAAAAGTCCGGGGCGTACGCGTGCAGATAGTTGCCTTCGGGTCCGAAGTGGTTGTAGACCACATCGAGCAGAACTATCAGCCCCCGCTTGTGTGCCGCGGCGATCAGCCGTTTGAAGTCCTCCGGCCGGCCGTAGGCGGCGTCCGGAGCGAACGGCAGAACTCCATCGTAACCCCAGTTGCAGCGCCCGGGAAAATCGGCTACGGGCATGATTTCGATGGCCGTAACGCCGAGCCGGACGAGGTAGTCGAGCCGCTCGATGGCGCCGGTGAAGTTCCCCGCCGGCGTGAAGCTGCCAAGGTGTATTTCGTACACCACCGCCGTTTCCCAGGGCCGGCCGCGCCAGTCGCCATCAGGCCAATCGAATGCCGTCGGCGCGATGACCTCGGAAGCGCCATGGACGTCATCCGGATTGAAGCGTGAGGCGGGGTCGGGAACGCGTAGCCCGTTTGGCAACCGATAGAGGTAGCGGCTGCCGGCGCGCGCTGACGGGACCATCAGTTCGAACCAACCCTCTGACGCGGCGACCATCGGCAGATCCTGTCCTCCGTCGAGTTGCAACCAGACGGCGTCTACGTCTGGCGCCCATAGACGAAATCGCACGCCTCCCGTGTCGACCGGCTCGGCGCCGAAGGGCATGCGCTGCCACCGCTTCATGTCTGCTTGCCCTCGCTCAGTACCGCCAGCGACCGGCTCTCCAGAAACACCGTGTCGCCACCCTGGAAACGAGCGCCGGCCAGCAAGCCGCCCTCGACGTGAGTGTCAAGAACCCTGTGCCACTCGTCCCCCGGCCGCACTACCGGCAGACGGAAGTCGACGCCCTCGTGGTGGCCGTTGATCAGCAGCAGGAAATTGTCGTCGCGGATCGGGCGGCCCCGCCCGTCGTGGTCGTCCATTCCTTCGCCATCCAGATAAACGCCAAGACAACGCACGAAATCGTGGTCCCATTCGTCGTCGTCCATCTCCTTGCCGTCGGGCTTGAACCAATGCAGGTCCTTGACTTCCGACCCGCGGATCGCGCGACCCTGGAAGAACTTGCGGCGCCGGAAAACGGGATGCTCGCGGCGTAGCGCGATGATGCGCTGTACGAAGGTCAGCAAATCGCGGTCGGCTGCCGAGAGATCCCAGTTTACCCAACTCATCTCGTTGTCCTGGCAATAGGCGTTGTTGTTGCCGTTCTGCGTGCGCCCCGTCTCATCGCCGGCCAGCAGCATCGGAACGCCCTGCGAGAAGAAGAGCGTGGCCAGCAGGTTGCGCTTCTGGCGCGCGCGCAGCTCGTTGATTTGCGCATCATCGGTCGGGCCTTCGGCGCCGCAATTCCAGGAGTTGTTATTGTCGGAACCGTCGCGGTTGTCTTCACCGTTGGCTTCGTTGTGCTTGTTGTTGTAGCTAACCAGGTCGTGCAGCGTGAAACCGTCGTGGGCAGTAATGAGGTTGATGCTGGCGTATGGCTTGCGGCCGCTGTGCTCGTAAAAATCGCTGGAACCCGTCAGCCGGCGGGCAAAGTCGCCGATCAGGCCACCGTCGCCCTTCCAGTAAGCGCGCATGGTGTCACGGTAGCGGTCGTTCCATTCGGTCCAGCCGACGGGAAAGTTGCCCACCTGGTAACCGCCTTCACCAAGATCCCAGGGTTCGGCGATGAGCTTGACCTGCGACAGCACCGGATCCTGCAGCAGGATGTCGAAGAAGGCGCCCAGTTTGCTCACTTCGTGGAGTTCGCGGGCCAGAGCCGAGGCCAGGTCGAAACGGAAGCCGTCGACGTGCATCTCCAGTACCCAGTAGCGCAGCGAGTCCATGATCAGTTGCAGCATCCGTGGCTGCTGCAGGTTCAGGGTGTTGCCGCAGCCCGTATAGTCCATGTAGTAGCGAGGATTGTCGCCGACCAGCCGGTAGTAGGTAGCGTTGTCGATGCCGCGAAGCGAGAGCGTTGGCCCGAGCTCGCTGCCTTCGGCGGTGTGATTGTAGACGACGTCGAGGATGACCTCGATACCGTGCGAGTGAAAGACCTTGACCATCGTCTTGAATTCGCTGATCGAACCCGACGAACTGTAGCGGTGGTCCGGCGCGAAGAAACCGATCGAGTTGTAGCCCCAGTAGTTGCTGAGCCCGTGCTCGACCAGGTGGCGGTCGATGACAAAGGCGTGGATCGGCAAGAGCTCGACCGAAGTGATTCCCAGGCGTTTGAGGTAGTCGATCACCGGCGCCGCGACCAGCCCGGCATAGGTGCCGCGCAAGGACGGCGGTACTTCCGGATGCTTCATCGTGAAGCCACGCACGTGCAGCTCATAGATGACCATGTCCGACCAGGGAATTCTCGGCGCTCGGTCGCCGCCCCAGGTGAAGGCCGGATCGATGACCCGGCATTTGGGCATTCCGCGGTGGTTGTCGCGGCTGTCGAAGGAGAGGTCCTGACGGGGGTCGCCGACGCGGTAGCCAAAGTGAGCGTCACTCCAGATCACCTGACCGACGATGTCCTTGGCGTAGGGTTCGATCAGCAGCTTGTGGGCGTTGAAGCGATGGCCACGCGCAGGGTCGTACGGGCCGTGCACACGATAGCCGTAGAGCAGGTCGGGGCGCGCCTCGGGCAGGTAGCAGTGCCAGATCAGATCGGTCTGTTCGCGCATTTCGATGCGCTGCACTTCGTGGCGTCCGCTGGCATCGAACAGGCAGAGTTCGACGCGCTCGGCGTGTTCCGAGAAAAGTGCGAAGTTGACACCTTCGCCATCCCAGCTCGCGCCGCGTGGAGCAGGTGTGCCGGGCCAGATGGCGGTGAAGGGCAGATTCATGTCGTTCCCCTACGTAGCATAGCGGGTAACATCGGGTACGTATTGACGCTTGCCCAGCACCACCACACCGCCCTCGCTGACCACGTAGCGTTGGCGGTCTGCCGCGGCGTCGAAACCAACGCGCGTGTTCGGCGCGATCTCGTTGTAGCGGTCGACAATGGTGCGTCTCAGGCGTGCGCCCTTACGGATGACTGCGTAGTCCATGACGATGCAGTCCTCGATCTCCACGTCCTCTTCGACGATCACCTCGCGTCGTAGAATCGAGTGGTCGATGCGCCCACCGTTGATCAGCGACCCGGCGCTGATCACGCTGTCCACGATCTCGCCCGCGATGATGCGTGGCGACGGCCCCTGGTAGGGACTGGAATTGATGAACCACTGTGGATTGAAGAGGTTGAAGCGCGGCTCGACGCCAAGCAGGTCGTAGTGGGCAGCATAGAAGGTGTCGATGGTGCCGACGTCGCGCCAATAGGCCTGCTCCTCGTAGTCGGCGACACCGGGAACGCGGTTGTCGGCAAAGTTGTAGGCAAACACGCGGTGAGTGCGAATCAGCCGCGGCAAGACGTGATGCCCGAAATCGTGTTCGCCGTTCTCGTTCGCTTCGCGCAAGGCGGTCAGCAGCACCTCGGTGTCGAACAGGTAGTTGCCCATGGAGGCGTAGGCGCGGCCCGGGTCGCCGGGCATTGGCGGGGGATTTTGCGGTTTTTCGAGGAAGCCGCGGATGCGACCTTGATCGTCGGCGTCAATAACGCCGAAGCCGGAGGCTTCGGCCAAGGGAACGGGAAGCGCAGCCACCGACGCGTCGGCTGAGTGCTGACGGTGGAAATCGATCATCTGCCGCACGTCCATGCGGTAGATGTGGTCCGCGCCAAAAACGGCAATCATGTCGGGTTTGTGGCGCTGAATGAGATTGATGTTCTGGAAAATGGCGTCGGATGTTCCCTGGAACCACTCCGGGCCCTCGCGCATCTGTGGGGGCACAATGGTGATGAACTGGCCGGCGACCCCGGGGGCTCGCGTCCAGGCCTTGTTGACGTGTTCGATCAGCGACTGCGACTTGTACTGCACCAGGATATAGATGGCTTGTATCCCGGAGTTGGTGAGACTGCTCAGCACAAAATCGGCGATCCGGTAGCGGCCGCCGAAGGGTACCGCAGGTTTCGACCGCTCTGCCGTCAGCGGATGCAGTCGCGAGCCCTGGCCACCGGCAAGGACCATAGCGAGAACTTTCATGTCTGGCCTCCTGTTGTTGTTTGCATCATGTTCAGGTCGCGTCCTGGCGACCCAAGGTTCTTAGCAGGCTGAATAGCGGGATCGACAGCCAGTCCGGCCGGTTGCCCATTTCGTAGCGCAACTCGTAGAGCACCTTGTCGATCAGGAAAAAGTCGATCAGCCGTTCCGCGGCGTCAGGCTCCGCAGGCCAGGCCGGACAACCTGGTATAGCCTTGCGGTACCCCGCGAGGAACGCTTCGCCCGCGCCGTTTTCCCAGTTCTCGACGAGAACGCCGACACGCTGGCGGTCGGCAGGACTTTCGGCGGTGGCGTGCCTGCACGCAACCGCCGCGGCATAGCTCAACGAACGCAGCATGCCGGCTACGTCACGCAGTGGCGAATGCTTGCGGCCGCGCTCGTCGAGCGAACGCGCTGGCTCGCCTTCGAAATCGGTGATCACGAAATCGTTGTCTACCCTCAGCACCTGGCCGAGGTGGTAATCGCCGTGATGACGCATCTTGAAGGCGGAAATTCCCGCCAGTGCCTGCGGCGAAATGCGGTCGAGCAGCGCTGGCCTAAGTGAGGAGATGCGGTTGCTGGCGATGCGCAAGTCGTCGGACAGGCTATCGCGGCGCCTTTCGAGTTCGTCGAGCGTCGCCACAGCCTCTGTCTGCAGCGCGCGCGCCCAACCGGCGAGATCCGCCGCTGTGATTGGCTCGGGTTCGAAAGCGGGGTCGCCGGTCGAGCGGCCGAACGCCTGATGCAGCTCCCCGGTGCGGCGGCCCAGCAACTGCATCAGGGTGAAGAAGTAGCTGTGGGGATTGGCGGCGAGAGCGTCGGAGCCAGCTTCGGGTTCGGCCAGGAAGCGCTCGAGGTAGTCCACGGCGAACGTCCAGCAGTCACCCTGATTTTCGACGTAGCCCTGGAGGAGCGCCAAGGTCATTACCTGTCCGTCGCCACGCCGGAAATAGATGGATCCGGCGAGCGGCGCGATGTGTTCGAATGGTGACTGCTCGGTCAGGAAGCGGCCCAGTTCGACTTCGGGGTTGCCTCCCGACTGGAGACGACGATAGCCTTTGAGGAACAACTGGTTGCCGAAGTACACCGCGGTATTGCTCTGCTCCACCGCCGGATGGCGCACCGGCGCCTCGATGCTGCCGGCGAGTCCGGCGAAGGCGGGGGTCGCGCGAAATTCGAGGCGGCCGCGGCCAAACGGAAGCGACAGGTTCTGGCCGATGCCGTCGACCAGGGCGCGGCAGAAGGCATCGTCACCGAAGGCTCCATAGAGGAGGCCGGTCCGGTCCTTTTGTCTCACTCGTGCCAGAGTCCATGCCGCCAGCGCTGTACGCTGTTCCTCGGCGGTTTCTTCGTCCCAACCAATGGCCAGCGGCAGGAAGTAGAGTTGCGACGGCAGCCCGGCGCATTGCACCTCGACGACGGTGAGCAGCCAGCTACCCCTGGCGGTGTCCCACGCGGCCTGCTCCAGGAGCTTGACGCGATTGATCTGGTGGCCCTTGGCGGCGAACCAGCGTTTGGTCTCCAGATAGGGCACGAGCACCTTGCTCTGGAACTGTTCGCGAGTAGTCGCCGTGATCGCGCGGCGCACGGTGGTGGCGCTGGCCCGGCCTCCGGAAAAAGTGAGCCAACCCTCGGTGAGTACGAGCACCGGCAATTCCGGCCGTGCCAGGCGCTCCTCGTGCCAGAAGGGTACCTCGACGTTGGTCGCCAGGCGGAAGCAGTAGGTGCCGTGGCCAGCCAGGGTCAGCAGATAAGGCAGCTCGCCGATCGGCGGAAAGGCAGCGCGCCCGAGTAGTTCAACAGGTACCCGCGCCTTGAAGGCGGCCAGGTCGAGTTCAACGGGTTGGGCATTGCGCGACAGGTTCACGACGCAGAGCAAGGTCTCGTCCTCATACTCGCGGACGTAGGCGAGAATCTTGCGGTTGCCGGGTTCGAGAAACCTGATGCTGCCGCGGCCGAAGGCCTTGTAGCTCTTGCGCGCGGCGATCAGGCGCCTGGTCCAGTGCAGCAGCGACGACGGGTTGCGCGCCTGCGCTTCGACGTTGATCGCTTCGTAGCCGTAGATCGGGTCCATGTTGGGCGGCAGAAAGAGCCGCTGCGGGTCGGCTTTCGAAAAACCAGCGTTGCGGTCGGGGCTCCACTGCATCGGTGTGCGCACGCCGTTGCGGTCGCCGAGATAGATGTTGTCGCCCATGCCGATTTCGTCGCCGTAGTAGAGGACCGGCGACCCGGGCAGCGTCAGGATCAGGAAGGTTACCAGCTCGATCTTGTGGCGGTTGTTCTCCATCAGCGGAGCCAGGCGGCGGCGGATACCGACGTTCACCCGCATGCGCGGGTCGGCGGCGTACATCTGGTACATGTAGTCGCGTTCGCGCTGGGTGACCATTTCCAGCGTCAGTTCGTCGTGATTGCGCAGGAAGATCGCCCACTGGCAGGTATCGGGGATCTCCGGTGTCTGGTTCATTATCTCGATGATCGGATGGCGCTCCTCCTGCGCGACGGCCATGAAGATTCGCGGCATCACCGGGAAGTTGTACGCCATATGGCATTCGTCACCGTCGCCGAAGTACTCGCGCACGTCTTCAGGCCACTGGTTGGCCTCGGCCAGCAACATCCGATTCTGGTAGTGGGCGTCGATCACTGAACGCATCTGCTTGATCACGTGGTGGGTCTCGGGCAGGTTCTCGTTGGCCGTTCCCTCGCGTACGCACAGGTAGGGGATGGCGTCCAGGCGCAGCCCATCGACGCCGAGGTCCAGCCAGAAGCGCATGATGCGGATCACGGCGCGTACTACCGCCGGATTGTTGTGGTTCAGGTCTGGCTGGTGCGAGAAGAAGCGATGCCAGTAGTAAGCGCCGGCGACCTCGTCCCAGGCCCAGTTGGATTTCTCCGTATCGGTGAAGATGATCCGCGTTTCGGGAAACTTCTTGTCGGTGTCCGACCACAGGTAGAAGTCCCGTTTCGACGACCCGGCCGGTGCGCGGCGCGCCGCCTGAAACCAGGGATGCTGGTCGGAAGTATGGTTGATGACCAGTTCGGTGATCACCTTCAGTCCGCGCCTATGCGCTTCTCGAATGAAGTTGCGAACGTCGGCGCGGGTACCATATTCGGGGTGGACGTTGTGATAGTCGGAAATGTCGTAGCCGTCGTCGCGGAACGGCGAGGGATAGAACGGCAGTAGCCACAGGGTGTTGACGCCGAGATCCTGCAAGTAGTCGAGCTTCTCGGTCAGTCCCCTGAAGTCGCCCATGCCGTCGCCGTTGCTATCGAAAAAGGCCTTGACGTGCAGCTCGTAGATGATCGCATCCTTGTACCAAAGCGGATCGCTTTGCCACTCGATGTCGGCCGACGGGGCGACTGTTGCGAAGCTGTTGTGGGTCTGCTGCATCATGGCCTCCATGGAAAGAAAATACTTGCCTAACAGTTTTCTGGCTAATAGTATTGCACAAATGTATTTAACTGACAACGGGGAGCTCGCCCGGTGAACAACCAAACTACCAAGCTGGCCGATTCTCAGGTGATGACTGGCGATGATCGCACCCGCCGCGCCGAGGTAAGCGCGGAAAATTCTGAAGCTGCCGACGAGACCTTTGGCCAGATTCTGCAACTTGTGCGGGTGGTTCAAAAAGGCATGCAAAGCATTGACGACAGTCATGGCCTGAGTGGCGCGCAGCTATTGGCATTATGGCAAATTTCGGCGCAGCCTGGCGTGCGCGTTGCGGAGCTGGCCAAGGCACTACACGTCAAACCTTCTACCGCCAGCAACCTCCTGGACAAACTCGAAGTTCGTCAGTTGGTTCGCCGCGAAAGGCACGGCGAGGACACGCGCGTTGTCTGTTTGCATCTGACTCAGGCGGGCCGCAAGCAGATGATGGACATCCCGGGCCCGCTGCATGGCCGCTTGCGTGGCGCATTGGCCAGCATGCCCGCCCCGCTCTTGGCAAACTTGCGCGCGGGCTTGGCGTCTTTGCTTGATCTCGTGAGTGACCGACCAGAGACGCCATGACGAGGCGCAAGGCAAAGATTCACGAATCGTTTCTTGCCGGCTCGTCAGGTTGGCTTTGCCTTCGTCGGAACGGTCATTACTCGGCAGTCGTCAAATCGGGCTGCGACGTGGCCGAGGCGTGTTGAGTGTCAGCCCGCAGTTGATAACCTGTCCCAACGTAGCCGACCAACGGTAGTCAGGCTCGATGAAATCAACACTACCAGCATGACGGCGCCATCAACGTAGGCAGGCAGACTCATCGCCTCCTTGGCGGGAAGAAAAAGCAGCACGGTGATCAGTCCGCGAGGGGCCAACCAGATGAGCCGATCGATCAGCTCAAGGCAGGCCAGCCGCAATATGACATAGCGACTGACATAGATTACCAGCAGCACCACGCCAGCCGCCACCCAGGCTTCGATGGAAATCAAGGTCGACAGGTCGGTCCAGCAACCCAGCAGAATGAAGAAAAAGCCTCGCACGGCGAAGGTCAATTCCTTGGTAAGCAGCTTGAATTCGTCCAGGGTCGCTTCATAGCGGTCATCGAGCAGGTGCCTGAAAGGACGGAGCCGGGTGATCAGAGTCGGATTGTTGAGAGCGAGACCAAGCAGCACGATCATGATCAGGGGCGACAGGTGCAGTAGTTTTCCAGCCGCATAGAGACCGAACATCCCTGCCAGCAAGGGGATAAAGCGGATATGGCCGTCGATGCGCAACATGATCAAGGTCAGGCCGATGGCACACAGCACCGCCAGCACGAGAGAGATGATGCCACCGCCGGCCAGCGCAGTCAGGATGCCAATGGCCGAACCGTCGGAATGCAGCAGTGCGAAAAAAAACATGACGCCCAGGATGTCCGACACAGAGCTTTCGTAGAGTACGAATTCGCGCCCGTGCTGCGGCAGAAAGCCGCTGCTGGGAATGGCGACGGCACTGCTGATCACGGCGAAGGGTACCGCCAGGATCGTGGCCTGGAATATCGACAGCGGCAAGACAAAAGCAACAAGAGATGCAAACGCGGCAGTACAGACGACGAAACCTGCAGTGGCCATCACGAACGCACCAGCCGCGGCTCGCAGCCGCTCGCGGCGTAACTCGATGTCCAGCGCGCCCTCCAGAACGATGAGCACCAAGCCAACGGTACCGAGGACGGGGACCGCCTCGTCAATACCGGCAAGGGAGACATCGAGTGCCGCGAGCACCGGTTTGCCGATCAACCCGGTGGCGATCAGCACAACGACCGAGGGAACGCCTACGATACGACTCATCCGCTCCATGCCGAAGGCGAGCAGCAGGAATACGGAGGCAACGAAAATGGCTTGATAGGTCATGAAATATCCGAATGATGCGGCTCGCGCCGCGACTTCCACTTCTGATCGGCGATGAGCAACAGGGGATGCGCGACCAGACACGACGATACCGAACGGCGGAAACACAAGAGGACAGAGAGAACCAAGATGATTGAGGAGGGTTCGGGAACCCCGAAAACAGCGGATATGGGGAGCACGCTGGCCGTACCACCGAGATAGTCAAGCCCGCACATATTTTCCTCGACGACGATGACCACATGGTCTGGCTGTGGCAGCGCCCAAACTGATGCCGCGCTGGACGAGAGAGCCGCTCCTGCCAGAACGGCCCGCAAAAATACCTGAACCGAGGGTTTGCGCACGGCTTCCATATTTCTGTCTCCTTCCTGTTCATTCGCCTCTGAAGACACTACCTTATCTTGTCGCCTGACTTGGGTAAAGAACCTTGCCGTGAGAGCAGCCCTGGAGCTCGTTGGGGTTCGTTTCTCACCCCAGCCTACAGCCCAGTTGCCCGCCAGAGCGCGAGCTTCTTTTCGAAGGCCAGCGTGTAGGCCGGGCTGCTCGACGGCAGCACCAGGGCCTCGTAGCCGTTCTGCGCAAACCAGGCGACGAACTTGCCGGCCGTCTGGCCATTGAAGCAGACGCGCGCGAGCTGCGGCGCTTCACTCCGCAGGCGGGAGAAATCATTGACCTGTGGCGCCTGAATCGCCGAGTCGAGCGCGCCCTGCCGCTGACACTGGCGATAGACATCCCACACGCCGATGCCATGGTGCAGCAGACAGCGCTGCTTTTCGGTGTAGTCGAGTTCAGCGAGGGGCTCACCGAGGAGTGCGCCGAGCAAGCGCCAGAACTGATTCTGGCGGTGCGCGTAGTACTGCTGCGCGGCGAGCGATGCCGGCGACGGGAAGCTGCCGAGAATCAGGGTGCTGACGCCGGCATCGAGAATCGGTGGCAGACCGAAAAGCAGCTCCGGCCTGCCACCGCTCATCAGCGGCTACTGCCCAGCGACAGGGCCAGCATCAGGTCGTTGATCCGCTTGACGAAGCCTGCCGGATCATCGAGCGATCCACCTTCGGCCAGTGTTGCCTGTTCGAGCAGCAGGTTGGCCCAGTCGTCGAAGCGCGTTTCTTCATACTTCAGCCGCTGTACCGCCGGATGCTTGGGATTGATCTCGAGGATCGGCTTGTTGGCCGGTGCCTGCTGGCCGGCGGCCTTGAGGATTCGCTGCAGGTTGCCGCCGATGTCGTACTCGTCGGCGACGATGCACGAAGGCGAATCGGTCAGACGGTGCGTGACGCGAACGTCTTTGACCTTGTCACCCAGCGTCTTCTTGACCTTGTCGAGCAGATCCTTGTACTCGTCGGCGGCTTTTTCCGCCTCCTCCTTTTCGGCCGCATCCTCGAGCTTGCCGAGGTCGAGCCCGCCCTTGGCTACCGACTGCAGCGGCTTGCCGTCAAACTCGGTCAGATGACCGGACACCCACTCGTCGACCCGGTCCGAGAGCAACAGCACTTCGATCCCCTTCTTGCGGAAGATTTCGAGGTGCGGGCTGTTCTTGGCAGAGGTGAAGGTTTCCGCGGTGACATAGTAGATCTTCTCCTGCCCTTCCTTCATCCGCGCCACGTAGTCAGCCAGCGAAACATTTTCCTCCGGCGTATCGGCATGCGTCGAGGCAAAACGCAGCAGCTTGGCGATCCGCTCCTTGTTGGCGAAGTCCTCGCCGGCGCCTTCCTTGAGCACACGGCCGAACTCCTTCCAGAAGGTCGCGTACTTTTCCTTGTCGGCGGCGTCGTCACTGTCGGCGAGGCCTTCGAGCATGCCGAGGACCTTCTTCACGCAGCCGCCACGAATCGTTTCGATATCGCGTGACTGCTGCAGGATTTCACGCGAGACGTTGAGCGGCAGGTCGCTGGAGTCGACCACGCCGCGCACGAAGCGCAGGTAGAGCGGCATCAGTTGCTCGGCATCGTCCATGATGAAGACGCGGCGGACGTAGAGCTTGATGCCGTGGCGCGAAGTGCGCTCGAAGAGGTCGAACGGCGCTTTCGATGGAATGTAAAGCAGTTGCGTGTATTCCTGCTTGCCTTCGACGCGGGCATGGATGTGCGCCAGCGGGTCCTCGAAATCATGCGCCACGTGCTTGTAGAACTCGTTGTACTGTTCGTCGGTGATCTCCGATTTGGGGCGAGTCCACAGGGCCGACGCCTGGTTGACGGTCTCGTCTTCGTCGCTGACCACCTGTTCCTTCTTTTCCTCGCTCCATTCTTCCTTCTTCATCACGATCGGAAGCGTGATGTGGTCGGAGTACTTGCGAATCGTCTGACGGACCTTCCAGCTCGACAGGAACTCGTCCTCGCCGTCGCGCAGGTGCAGGATCACTTCGCTGCCGCGCTCGGCCCGGTCAACCATCTCGATGGTGAAGTCGCCCTCCCCGGCCGACTCCCAGCGGATCGCCTGGCTGGCTTCGAGGCCGGCTCGACGCGAGATCACGGTCACCTTGTCGGCGACGATGTACGACGAATAGAAGCCGACACCGAACTGGCCGATCAGGTGCGCGTCCTTGGCCTGATCGCCGGTCAGTGCCGAGAAGAACTCGCGGGTGCCCGACTTGGCGATTGTTCCGAGATGCTCGATCGCCTCGTCACGCGACAGGCCGATGCCGTTGTCGGTGATCGAGAGCGTCCGTGCCTCCTTGTCGAAGGCGACGCGGATTTTCAGGTCGCCGTCGTCACCGTAGAGCGCGGTGTTGTTCAGCGCCTCGAAGCGCAGCCTGTCGCACGCGTCGGAAGCGTTGGAGATCAGCTCGCGCAGAAAAATCTCCTTGTTGCTGTACAGCGAGTGGATCATCAGGTTTAGCAGTTGTTTGACTTCTGCCTGAAAACCAAGTGTTTCCTTTTGGGCACCCATTGAGAACTCCGTGAAAAGCGTTGATGAAAAGGGAATCAAACCAGGCGATAGCGTGCGCAGCACACAATGGGGTAGGAAATGGGGGCGGTCGATGGCATTTCAAGTCTCGATGCGCAGGTACTCGACGGCCAGCACCTCGACCTGACGCCAGCCGGCCGGACTCTGAAAACGCACCGTATCGCCCGGCCGTGACTTGAGCAGTGCCCGCGCCAGCGGCGAAACCCAACTGATGCGTGCGCGCGCAGAGTCGGTCTCGTCGACGCCGACAATCTGATAGGTGCTTTCCGCCCCCTGCTCGTCGCAGAGGGTCACCGTCGCCCCGAAAAATACCTGTTCGCTGTCCTCACGCCGCGCCGGATCGACAATCTCTGCCAGATCCAGGCGCCTGGTCAGGAAGCGGATTCTCCGGTCGATCTCGCGCAACCGGCGCTTGCCGTAAATGTAGTCGGCATTCTCGGAACGGTCGCCGTTCGATGCCGCCCACTGGACGACACCGACTACCTGCGGCCGCTCGACGCGCAGCAGGTGCTCGAGTTCCTCCTTGATCCGCGCGTGCCCGCCGGGCGTGATGTAGTTGCGGGTTCCCGGCGGCAGCCTGAAGGCGGGATCGAGAGCCCCATCGTGCTCATCGTCGTCATCACTCGCCACTTCGCTGGGGATGCCTTTCTCGTCAATAGCCGATATTGAACGCCGCCACGTCAATGCGTACCGTATCGCGCCCCAGCGCCAACGCCGTGTAGCGGGCAAAGCGTATCGCCCAATCCTTCCCCTCGATGAAGCGCTGCTCACCGCCGTAGCGGGCGACATTGAGAATCTTGTCGATAATCAGCACCTTGCCCATCGGGTTGCTGGGTTCGCACTCGAGGTCCGCGAACTCTTTCTCGAACCAGCGACGCGCTTCCTCGGGAGAGCCTGCAGCAAGTTCGGCGGGGGAAAACTTGAAGTCATACTGCCTGTCCCGCGCAAACGCGACAATTATGTGATAAACCATCTGCCTCCTTCCGGCGGTGTCTCAAGGTTACCAAGACTATAATTCCACCCTCTATTCTATTCGCAAAAGCGCCTCATGCCGCAAGTCCCGCACGCGCGCGCGCCGAGTTTATCGCCGGCGCCCGTGCCTTCGCTCCGATGAGCATGAGCATCATTCCTTTCGCCGCCGTTGTTTTTTGTCGGTGGCGCGCCTACCATATCTCCAGACCTGCCGCGCACCACCGCTGCCGTACTCGCGGCCCTCATCGCCTGGCCGACGCGCAGCGCCTTGTTGACCGTCGTTCTTGCCATGCTTGCCTGGTGGGGGCCGCAAGCCCTGCTCGGCTAACCGAATCACGAACCTGGGGATAAACGCCGACCATGCTCACCGAAGAACAGATGATTGAAACCCGCGCCACCCTTAATGAACTGCATATCGAGCATCGCGACCTCGATCTGGTGATCGATCACCTGCTGCTCAGCCAGCCGCCCGACGAACTCCTCATCCGGCGGCTGAAAAAACGCAAGCTGCTGCTCAAGGACCGCATCACGCACCTTGAGCAGATGTTGACGCCGGACGTTCTCGCCTGACCACGGCCACTGGCGCCGACCGGCCGCGGAACAGGGCATGGAATTGATCGTTGCCGGGCACCGCTGCCGCATTGCCACCGGTGGCCAGCCCTTCGACCCCAGCCGTTCGCCGTGGCCGCCATGGCTCCTGATCCACGGTGCTGCCAATGACCGCGATGCCTGGCACGCGGTCGCCGGCGGTCTGGCTGCCGCTGGTTGCGCAGTACTGGCCCCTGACCTGCCCGGCCACGGCTTGTCGACCAGCCCCGCTGTGCAGCGCATCGAGTCCCTGGCCGATTGGTTGCCAGCGCTGCTCGACGCCGCCGGTGTCGAGCGAGCCATCCTGGTGGGCCACTCGATGGGCTCGCTGGTCGCCCTCGAGTGCGCCGCGCGTCACCCGCAACGCGTCAGCCGCCTGGCGCTGCTTGGATCGTCAGCGCCGATGCCGGTCGCCGACAGCTTGCTCAGTCGCGCCGCAACGCATCCCGACAGCGTCCAGCGAATGATCACCGAGTACTCGCTGACCGCCCGCTTTCAGCTTACCGGCGGGGGCGGCGGTCACGGCATCTGGGGACCCGGCGTCACCCTGGCGATCATGCGCCGCAGCCCGCCCGGCGTGCTGGCGATCGACCTGGCCATTTGCAATAGCTACCAGCGCGGCCTCGAAGCCGCAGCTCAGGTCGACTGTCCGACGCTGCTGCTCGTCGGCCGCAGCGACCGGATGACCCCGCGCCGCAACCTGCAGCCGCTGCAATCGGCCTTGCGCCGGGTCCGGCGCGCCGAGATCGCCGATTGCGGACATGCGATGATGAGCGAGCAGCCGAAGGCGGTCGTCGCCGAGTTGCTGGAGTTCGTCGCCACCCCGGTCGCGCCTGCCGCCACGGTCACTGCGTAGCCTCGCCGGAACGCGCCAGAACGATAACCGCGGTGAGGATGATCGCGCCACCGGCGATCTGCCAGCCGCCGATAGCCTCACCGAGAAAAATCGCGGCCAGAACGACGGTCACCACCGGTTCGAGCGTCGACAGCGTCGCCGCATCGGCGGCTCCCAGTCGCGCCATGCCGGCAAAGAAGGTGATGATCGCCACGACGGTCGACAACAACGCGATGCCGCCGACCGCCGCCCAGGCCAGAGGCGAATCCGGGAAAGCCGGCCCACGCCAGAGCACGATCAAGCCATAGACGGTCGCTGCCGAGAGCATGATTACCGTCGCCGATGGCATTGCCCCGGCCACCGGCGCCACCCGCTCGCCGACCAGGATGTAGACCGAGTAGATGAGCGCCGCAGCGACACCGAAGAGAATGCCGAGCACGCTGCCCTCGAGGCTGCCGCCAACCGCCAGACCCGTCCCGAACAAGGCAGCCGCTA
Source organism: Candidatus Accumulibacter aalborgensis (assembly GCF_900089955.1). Classification (GTDB taxonomy): domain Bacteria; phylum Pseudomonadota; class Gammaproteobacteria; order Burkholderiales; family Rhodocyclaceae; genus Accumulibacter; species Accumulibacter aalborgensis. Next base: position 58,844 of record NZ_FLQX01000120.1, read on the forward strand.
CCGACAGCAGGCGCAGCAGCGTCAAGCGCCGCCGCGCGAGGATTGCCGTGAGCACGGTGACGATCGCCGGGTAGAGGTACAGCAGCAGCGCTGTCAGCCCGGCAGTCGCATACTGGAGCGCCGCAAAATAGCAGAACGACTCGCCGAGATAGCCAATGCCGCCCATCGCCACCAGCGCCAGCAGGTTGCTGCCGCGCGGCCACGGCATCGCCCGTGCGGTCATCACCACCGCCATCAGCAAGCCGGCCAGGGCAAAACGCAGGAACAGCATGCTCGGCAGATCGACACCCTCGGCGTAGGCCAGCTTGGCAAAGATCGGCATCGCCCCGAAGCCCGTCGCCGAAGCGACGATGCAGACGAAGCCGATGAGGCGCGTACGAGGGGATGAAGCAGTCATCGCGGCGAGGCCCTCGCAGACGGTGCCGCTACAGGGACTGAGGTTGGCATGAGGGGCGTCAGGGTACCACGGCTGCTGCCTGGTGAAAGCGGACACCGTCCGGATTTTCTGGACGCTCCACCAGATGCTGGCTGGCCAGATCGGCGGCAAGCAGGGGCTCGGGTCGACGCTGATCGTGCTGCTCGCCGTCGCGTTGATCGTCACGCCGACGATCATGCTCGGCAGCCAGTTCGGCGATTCGGTCCATGAGCTGATCAACCTGGAAACCTCTATTGATGACACGAGAGTCCCTCGACACACCCGCTGCGCGGGCTGCTCAGGGCGAACGGAAGCTCACCCGTTGGGTGAACTGAACAAATCCCGTGCGTGCTGAGCCTGTCGAAGCATGAACTGAATTTTCCTCCGCGAACCGAGGTTTTCAGGATCAGGGGACAGCGCCCGGCTGAGCACGAGCGGCTGAGTGCTGAGGCGCAGAGATTCGAGCATCGAGACCCGACAAACGGGCCGTCTGTGAGCCACTCTGCTCATGCCAATAGTGACCGGCAGCAAGGTGATGCGTGTGCTTGCCATCGAAAAGGGCGAGCCGCACGTTGACATCGGGCAGTTCAATCATTCGAGCGTGTTTGGCTGATCAACAGCGCTACGATATTGCGCGATGTCTTCTTCCAGGATGGAATGGAGTTGTTCATTGGTCAGCGCTGGCGGGAGGTGTTGGCTGTTCCGCATCAGCCGCGCGTCCGCGTGGGCCTGCCCGAAGTGGTCAAAGTCGATGTTGCGCAGCAGCCGAAACAGGGTGTCGGCGTGTGGCAGGGTATCGATCTCCGGGAACAGCAGGTGGAGACCCTGCCCTCGCGAAGGCGGGGGTTGGCCATGAACTGGGGACGGGATATTTCACGGTTGGTCTCGCGCCGAGGGGAGGGCTGAAAGACGAACATCAGCAGGCCGTAAAGCCGCAGTGCACGGGAAGCTCCTCAGCGATCTCCACGGCGCTGAACACGCGACCGCAGCGGACCCATTCCCACTTACTCGCTGCAACCACCGCGACACCTCCGGCTGAAACGTCGATCAATGACGCTCCACCTGGCCTGCCAGAAGTCCCCCCTGCTGTTTAACCTCCTTGTGCGAAACCTTTTGTTCCGACTCACCCCCAGGCCTTGAAAATACACGGCTGGCGCACTCATGCGTCAGGGCTGTAGGTCGCCAGTCGATCGCCGGTGTCGTCAATAACCGTTGGCAGTGGCCGTCGTCAACCAGTCAGCCAAAGTGCCCATCAAGGTGACGTCGTTGCTGATCGCTGGCACCAGGTAGTAGACATTGCCGTCCTTGGTGCCAACGTAGGCGTTGCTCTTGGCGTAGTAGCGGTAGAGGTAGCCGCCGGCCGTCAGCGTGGCGGGGCTGGCGGGCTGCACGTACTGTGGGTAGGCGGCTTCGAGGTAGTTGAGCACGCGGTCGGTATCGCTGGCAGCGGTCGTCGGCAACTCTCTGGCCGTATTCACCATGGCCAGGTTTTCTCTGACCAGCGGCCCGGAAACGGGCAAGCTGACCACTGGCAAGGTGTCAAAGGCACCGCCGGCATTGATGATCTGCAGCGCGGCAATGCCATCCACCACGCCCAAGCTTGGCAGTGTGACCTTGCCGAACACAGTGAAGCCGCCGTTCTGCTTGTCCAGATTCGCCGAGTTGTTGCCCAGGTTGACGAACCATTCGCTGGTCGCACTGTTGGCGTTGCCGCCAAGCTTGGCCATCGCCACTGTGCCGCGCAGGTTCGAACGTGTGGCACTGAACTCGTTTTGCACCGCCGCCCCTTTGACGACGGGGGTCAGCGGTGGAAAGGTGTAGCCGCCACCTTGCAAGACAAAGCCCGAAGCCAGGCGATGAAAGAAGCTGTTGTTATAGGCGCCGCTGTGCACGTAGCTCAGGAAGTTGGCCACTGTCAATGGTGTGGCTTCGTCATACAGATGGATGTCGATCGGACCTTTGACGGTGTCGATCCGCACCATCGTTGCCAGTGCCCAGCCCGGCGCAGCCAACAGAGCGGCTATCAAGATGCAGTATTTCCAACCCAAACTCATTGCAGTCAAAGCATTCTCCGCAATCGACAAGGTACCCACGACGGGCGGGAGGGCATCTTTCCCGAAGCGCCTCGACACTCGCTTCAGCAGAGCACCCACTTGCCGCCATTGATCGAACGACAGAAATGCAATGATGGCAACCTGAGTATATGGCCGCCATTTGGCAGCGTCAATCTTTCGACCTGGGACGGATCAGCGGAGAAGATCGGCGGCAGGCGGTCAGCGCGAACGAGGCAGCGAGGGGGGCGGCTTGGTCCACAATGGTTCCCAACAGGCATTTGGCGTGAGTTTGCACCGACTCAGTCTCATGGCGTAAGACTGCCTTCGCCTCGGAGAAGAGAAATCGCCATCCGGGCGATGGTTGCCCACACGCTAAGTCCCTTACAATCACGGTCTGCAGTACGTAGATACGCAGCAGGTATCGATCGGTCGTGCCGAGGCGCCGGGGCTTGGAACCCGGCTGTTCTGCTCTGGCCGGCGTGGCCGCTCCTGGCCAAAAGCGCGTTGGGGTGAGGCACGAACCCCAACATTTCAGGGCAGCCGATTGCCCGGCGAAGGCGGCGTTGGGCTTCCTTCGTCAGCCCAACGGGCTTCGGCTCCGCGCACCCGCACCTTGACCCGGTTTCAATCCGCGCCCCTCGTTGCCGAGGGGCGATGCGCCTTGGGCGGAGTTGGCGTAGCCCGTGGTGTTGTTTCAATCCGCGCCCCTCGTTGCCGAGGGGCGATGCCTCCGTTGCGCATCGGGCTGATGTCAAATGGATGGATGTTTCAATCCGCGCCCCTCGTTGCCGAGGGGCGATGCTTCGCACGACGCTGGATAGGTCTGGCGAAAGCTGTTTCAATCCGCGCCCCTCGTTGCCGAGGGGCGATGCCGCGCTCTCCGGCGGCGACGGCGGGGAATGTGATGGTGTTTCAATCCGCGCCCCTCGTTGCCGAGGGGCGATGCCCGGCGGCGGATGCTGTGATGCAGATTGTCTACCAGTTTCAATCCGCGCCCCTCGTTGCCGAGGGGCGATGCCCGATCATCAGCGCAGCAGCGCAGCCCCGCTGGGACCGTTTCAATCCGCGCCCCTCGTTGCCGAGGGGCGATGCGAACGCCGAACCATCGTGCAACGTCGCTGATCTGGTTTCAATCCGCGCCCCTCGTTGCCGAGGGGCGATG
>NZ_FLQX01000121.1 GCF_900089955.1 Candidatus Accumulibacter aalborgensis
ATCCTCGTGCGCCAACCTACGCCAGCAGCCGCCTTGCGTGGGTTTGAAATGAGAACTGCTGCCTCTGGCGCAGATCCTGCAAGGACGGCCCCGATTGCTGTAGACTGGGTCGCCGCCACGAATCGCGACAGACGGACACTTCACCGCGCAGCACTTTCGCGCTTTTCTTCGCCGCCCCTTGGCCCGAGTCACCGATCAACACCCGATCTTGAACTCGATCACAAAGACCGTCGTCCTGCACGACGTCGATAGCCGCATCCCGAATCTTGCGCTGCTGAAGCTCGGCACGTTCTATCGCCAGCAAGGCTGGCGCGTCGTTCTCAGCCGGGCTCGCGATCGGGCGAAGCAGGCAGTGACGATCGACGCTGACCTTCACCTGGGCAGTGTGGTGTTTCGCACACCGTCTTCGGCGCGCGCCGTGGAAAAGCTCCGGGCACTCTACGGCGACCGGATCGAGTTTGGCGGTTCGGGTGTCGATCTGGCCAAGCGCCTGCCGCCGGAAGTGGAGGCCTGTTTCCCGGACTACGGCCTCTACGATCACACGCTGTATGCCTTGGGTTTTCTGACGCGTGGCCGCACCAAGAGATGCCCTTTTTGCGTCGTTCCGGAAAAGGAAGGTCGGCTGCAACGCCAGGCGGCTTCCTTCGATGACTTTGTACGGTTTTGACAGCCGGCTGAGCGAAGACTACGAGCGCTTTCTCTTCATCCGGCAAAAAGGATACATTCCGTTCTTCCAGCAGTACTGGCTGATCGAAGGCGTCCCCAGCCGCCTTCCCGAGGACTATTTCGACATGGACCTCAACGAAATGATCCGGCTGACCTTCTACTCGAACGGGCAGAACTGGGAGAAGTACCTGCTCTGGATCAACACGCTCTACTTCCAGCGCTACGGGAGGTATTACCGGCCGCTGTTCGAGATTCTCTATCGCTACAACCACAAGCATCGGCTCGAGTGGTTCAGGATGAATCCCGGTTTCGTGAGCGATGAGCTCTACCAGGACCATCGCGACAGCGTTCCCGAACTGCGTGGAAAGCTGCAGCACGGTGTCGGCCTGCCGCCGCCGAGGGGCCTGGTCCAATGGCTGGCTCGCGAACAGCCCCTGAGCGCCCCTCCGACCGGGGACTGCCCGGTGCCCACCGAGCATCCGTTCTCCGGACAATTGTAGTCGAGCAGCCCGGCGCTGATCGGCTCGACGCTTCGGAACGGCATCAGCGCCCAAGTCCGCACCGCACTGGGCGACAGCCGTGCGTGATCGCGGGTCAAGAACGGTCTGGCCAGCGCGCCACGGCGTCTTGACATCACGCATGTTCGGCCCAGGACCACAGGCGCTGAGCGGGGCGGGATTCGGATGACTTTTCAGGGGCCACTGGGGTCAAATTCGAGATTGACGCCCCTTGATGGAGGCTCATATACTCTCGATGGTGCCGTTGGATTTCCTATCCTTATGCAGATCCTGCTGTTGCTGACCTATCTCCGTGCGCGGCTGAGAGTGGTCCTCTGGGCCGTGTCGCTATTTCTTTGCACTGCGGGGACGGCTAACGCGCAACTCGCCGCGAGCGGGTCCACGCTCACAGCCACCACACCGAACCTCGCCGCCACGTTTACCGGGGCTGACCTCGTCGGGCTCGCCAACCGCGTAACTGGCGAATCGTATCTGCGCTTTCCGACCGGCGGTGAGCTGGCGACCGTCACCCCGATGAACGGTGGCAGATCGCTGCCCCTGGCGGCATGGACGCTCGGCGCCGACCCCGGAACCGGCCAGCCGCGCGCTGTGCTGACCACGTCGGAAGGGGGACGTACGCTGACCCTCGGCGTGAAGATCGACGCGGCTACCGGCGAGATCGTGCTGCGCCTGGCGGCATCGGTGTCCGCACCAGGGCTGCGCGGCGCGTCGTGGGGTCTGGCTGGGCTGGATCTCTCACAGGGCCGGCTGATCCTGCCCGTCGACACGGGCCGGGTTTTCAGCAGTGCCCATCCAGGGGTTGGCTCGACCTACGAGTACCCTTTCGCATGGCAGGCGCAGATGGCTGTCTACGAAGGCGCGGCCGGGAGCTTGCTGTTGTACTCGACGGATCAGACGTATGCGTGCAAACAGTTGCACCTGGCGACCCGCGGGCGCACGACGATCGACGTATCCGTCACGACCGAGGCAGTCGCGCCGTTCCACCTCCGTGCCGACAGTCGAGTGGCGTCTGAGAGCGTTCACCGGCGACTGGCGCGCAGCCGCCACGCCCTACAAGGCCTGGCTCACCGCCACTCGCCCGCCGGTGTCGAACGCATCGCGGCCGTGGGTGGCCAACATCCGCGCGGTTGTGCGCACCGTGCCGGACGCGTCGCTGCTGGCGCCGCTGGCGCAGCAGTTCGTGCCAGAGCAGACGCTGTTGTACCTCCACGACTGGCGGCAGAACGGCTACGACGAGAACTATCCCGACTACACGCCGCGCGCCGCCGTCGCCAGCTACGTGAGCGCTGCCCACGCACTTGGGTTCCGTGTGATGTTGCACACCGACTTCATTGGCGTCACGCCCTCCAACCCCGACTACCCCGGCGTCCAGGCATTTCACGTCAAGACGCCGGACAAGCTCGCGCCCACGGGCTGGCTGTGGTCGTCGCCGCCGTCGACGCCGCAGCGATTCGCCTACATCAGTCCCGCGTCCGCAGACTTTCGGAGTCTCTTCATCGCCCGCGTCGGCGCGGCGGTGAGCGCCGTCGGGCCCGATGCGCTGCACCTCGACATCTCGGCACCTGAGTTCAACGACGGCAACGGGCTCATCGAGGGCAAGACCTTTGCCCAGGGATCCGCGGCCCTGCACGAAGATTTGACCACGGCGTTCCCGTCGCTTGCGCTCGGCGGAGAAGGCGAAAACGACATCCTCTACCGCTATCACGCGTTCGCGCAGGAGTGGGCGCTCAACGGCGACGCGCCCGGGCATCCCATCAATGCGTTCATCTTCGGTCCAACGGTGCGCTACTACGGGCACTTGAGTCAGCCGTCCGCACAGGATCCCTCCCTCAAGGGCGTGCTGCTGCAGCTCGAGCGGCGGGCGATCGCGCCGGCGATGATCGTGACGAGCGCGAGCGATCTCGACATGACCAACGTGGACAACGCGCGGCTGGTGAACATCGTCAAGTCGTGGCAGACGAACGCGTTCGTCCCGGACTGGACTGGCGATTGGACGGGGGCCGCGATCCGCTACACCGGCCTCGGCGGCACCTCGGCAGACTTCACCGAGACGCAGGGCCTCTCGACGTTGACCGCGCTCGGGGCACCCTGCTCCGCATCGCCCATGATGGGAGCCAGCTCACGACATCGGGGTTCACGTTCGGCTGGCCGGCGTTCGACGCGACGTCGCTGTTCGGGCTCGAGCGACTGGCGATGTACTTCGTGGACGCGTTGACGAGACCGACGACCACGCATGCCACGGTCCTGCCGCCGAACGTGCGCCTCGGGCCGGGGTCGTTCTCCGGCAGCCGGTTCGCGCGCGTCGACGTGGTCGATGACGCGCCCTCTGTCGACTTGGTGTCGCGGTTCGTCGAGGCGACGACGGGCGTGAGCTACGCCGGCCAGGACGTTCCGCTCGGCAACGGTGCAGTGGCCTATCCATCTGGCATCGTCGCCGGCGATGTCAACAAGGGCGGGCTCTTCCTTCATCCTCCCGACCAGGGCCAGGTCGGCGGCGAGACCTTCGCCGAATACTCGGTGCTGATCCCTGCTGCCGGGCAGCTGCGGTTTTCGGTCGGCGTGGCCGACGATGCGACCTGCACGGACGGCGTGACGTTCCGCGTGACAGTAAACGGCTCGGAACAGTGGAGAGAGCATGTGCTTCGAACCGGGTGGCAGGCGAGAGCGGTGAGCCTCGCCGGGTTTTCGGGGACGACCGTTGCGCTGAGGCTCATCAGCAACCCCGGACCGTGGTCGAACCCGAGCTGCGACTGGTCGCTCTGGAGCGACGTAGCGATCGGCGGCGTGCCCGCGAGTTCGACCTTGTCAGTTCCCCTCGCGCTTGTTCCGGGCGGCATGTTGGCTGGGTTCGACGGCCAGGGCTCGCCCACATTGACCTCCTCGTCAACTGTGCAGGTGGCGAACGTACCGGTGCCAGGCGGCTTCACTGTATTCACGAGCCCGGGGACAGCCGTAGCGAGCGGCGTGAACTTGGCGTCGCTGACGCTCGAGACGTGGAAGGCGAACCACTCCGACCTTCTGCAGCCGGGCCCGGTCTTCAATGACGGCACCGTCGGGTCAGTGACCTCTGGAGGCATGTTCAAAAGTTCCGCGATCTTCGCGCATCCGCCCGATGGCGGCCGGACCGCGCTCACGTGGGTCCTGAGGCTCCCGTCCAGCCCGGCCCTTGCGCTCAACTGGGCCGGCGGCATTTCAGATGCGGCGACGAGCGAGGACGGTGTCGACGCGTCGGTCCGGATCAATGGGGCGACCTACTGGACAGCGTCCGTGACCACGCCGGGTTGGCGTTCGGGGAGCATGGATCTCTCGCGCTGGGCCGGGAAGGACGTGCTCATCGAGCTCGTCAGCGACTCGCGTGCCCGGTTCATCTTCGACTGGTTCTACTGGGCCGACTTGACGCTCACGCCGAGTGGCGCATCGTGCACGTACGGCCTCCCCTCGGGCTCGAGCGTCGGTGCGGGCGGCGGGACGTTATCGATCGACGTGAAGACGGTGGCCACATGTTCCTGGAACGCCGTGAGCGACGCGGCGTGGGCGCTGGTCACCAACGGAACCGGTCTTGGGACCGGCATCGCGGCCGTCACCTTGCAGACCAACCCAGGGCGCGCGCGCACCACGGTCATCAGGATAGCCGGCCAGGGCTACACGATCACTCAAGCGGCCAACCCCAACGCCGTGCCCACGACGGTGGACGACAAATACGTGACGGCCACCGGCGTCGCGCTCATGGTTGCCGCGCCTGGCGTGCTGCAGAACGACGCTGCCAATCAGGGCGGACCGATGACCGCACGGCTCGTGGACGTGCCCACGCACGGCGTCGCGGTGCTCGATCCGGATGGACGGTTCGTCTACACGCCGGCGGCCGGGTTCGCTGGCGTCGACGCGTTCACGTACCGCGCGGCGAGCGCGGGTGGCGACGGCAACGTGGCTACCGTGCGCATCACGGTGACCGATACGACCACGCCCATGGCGCCGACCGGTCTTGTCGCGTCGTCGATTGTCGGCAACCTCGTGACGCTTCGCTTCACGCCGCCGGCGGTGGGCGCGGTGCCGACCGGCTACGTCGTCGAAGGGGGGCTCAATCCGGGAGAGGTGCTGGGCAGCATCGCTCGTGGCGCCGCGCCAGAGCAGACGTTCACCGCGCCGACCGGAGTGTTCTACGTGCGCGTGCACACGCTCGCGGGCGCCGCGCGCAGCGGGCCATCGAACGAGATCCGCATCTACGTGAACGTCCCCACCGCCGCCTCTCCGCCGACGGCGTTGACCGGAATGGCGAACGGCGCGTTCCTCGCGCTCGCGTGGCGCAACACGTTTGGCGGCGGCACGCCGGCGTCGGTGACCCTCGACGTCTCGGGCGCGTACAATGGATCGTTCGTGCTCGGCCCTGTGGAGACATTCACTTTCAGTGAAGTCCCGAGCGGCAGCTACACCTTCAGAGTGCGCGTGATCAGTCCGACAGGAACGAGTGCGCCGTCAAGCGCCGTAACGCTCGCGTTTCCGGCAGCATGCTCCGGGCCGCCGCAGGCGCCGACCGCGTTTCTCGCCTACCGCGTCGGGAGCAGCGTGGTCTTGAGCTGGGATCCTCCGGCGGGCGGACCCGCGCCGACGGGCTATGTCGTGGCGGTGAGCGGTGCATTCGCGGGAACGATTCCCGTTGGCGGGCGCGCGATCAGCGGCGTGGTGGCGCCAGGGACCTACCGGCTGAGCGTGGCCGGGACCAACCCCTGCGGGACTGGCGCGGCGACGGCAGCGCAAACGGTGGTCGTGCCCTGATGAGCGTTGCACGCGGCGGGGTCATGCACGCGGCGGGGTCACATGCACGCGGCGGGGTCAGATCTTTCCTTTTGTCTCGGTGCGCGTGTTGCCAGTGATTGCACCCTCTTCGAGGCCATGGGAAACAGACCCTACAATGTGTTCGCCCGCAACTAATTGACGCTCCGCCTCGCCGACGAGTCACGCGGCGACTTCCATATATTCAACAACACTTGAGGGTTGCGGAATTGGAGCCCCGTCTGCACGAAGCCCATCGATGTGAAATGCAATGGCATCGCGAATTTCACCTTCGACTTCCTGGAAAGTGTCCCCGGTTGCCACGCATCCGGGAAGGTCGGGGACGTAGGCAGAATAGTTGCCTTCAGCTCTCTCGATCACTATTGCGTAGCGCATCAAATCCTCACTTTCTCAATCCCGCCTGCTTCAGGATGCTGCCCAACGTGCCGGGCGCAAGATCATCACTCGGCTTTCCGGCAACGGTCACCCGGCCAGGCTTTGCAGAGTGCCTGAACTGGCGGTGGCTACCACGCGCAGCGACGAGAAACCACCCATCCTCCGCGAGCAACCTGAGGATCTCGCTGACTTTCATTGGCCAAGAATAGCAGGCAAGGGGTAATTCACCAAGTCCACGCAACAGGGGCAACAGCGGCATTATCCTAAAAACCTCTGTTGGCGGGGGGAAATCCCGTTCATGCTTCGACAGGCTCAGCACGAACGGGATTTTTTCGGCTCACCCAACGGGTGAGCTTCCGTTCGCCCTGAGCAGCCCGCGCAGCGGGCGTGTCGAAGGGCTCTCGTGTCATCAACAGAGGTTTCTAGGATTATGGTGCAGCCACTCCCTGCACCAGACTGTCGGTTCGGCAAAAATGCGCTTGTTTTCGACGAACCGGAGCATTTTCATGGCAGAGAGCCACGTGGTAACAGCCCTGGTGATCAAACGTTCCGAGATGGCCGGGCTGACCGAGCATCACAGGAAGGAAATGAGGCGACTGGCGGCTGATCTGGCCCACCTCGACGCGACCCTTAAGCTGTTTTGCCCGGAACTCGACCTGCGGACGATCCACGCCAAGGAACTTCGGACGCACAGCCGCTTCTTCCGGCAGGGAGAATGCCAGCGCATGGTTCTGGACATCTTGAAGGTGAGCGTCTTCCTGCCCCGGCGTCGCAGGACTCCACCTCCGCCTCGGTGTGCGTCCCAGTGGGCTGGGGTGGCTGCTCCATGATGCCGCGAATTTGCGCTAGGGCACGAGAGTGATGTAGCGCTTGGCGACAAAGCCCGTGCTGCGGGGCTGCTCTATCACATACCAAGTGCCGAATTCGCCGATGACCAGTACCGGCGTAGCGCTAGGCAGATGGGCAAAGATGTTGGCGTTGGTCGCGGTCGTCGGTCGGCTGCGGACCATCAGGTCGTCGCGCGCTGTGGCCACGACGCCGTTGCGGCGCAAGGGCGTAACCGCGAAGTCGTTTTCGTCGGGTACGTCGGCGCGGCCGAGGTTGATGTTGGCGTTGGCTGGGCGCGTCGGGTCGGGGGCCCCGGCGACCGGCCGGCCGATGGCAGCGAGGATCTCTTCCTCCGATCCGCCGGCGAGCGGACCGAGAGCGGCGAGAACTCCTGCCGCCGCGGGAAACGTCGGTCCGGCACCCAGCAAGCCGCGCAGGAAAGCGATGTGGGCCGGCAGTGGCGAGGGCGGCGGTGAGAGCACAGGGGCATGGCGGGCGGCGAGCAGGGCCAGCTTGAGTTGTGCGGCCGCCGGCGGCAGCGCCAGCAGGTCCGGCACCTGCGGCATGACGAGATTCATGTCCAGGTCGGCTGCGGCGAGTGCGCAACTGCCGTAACGGGCGAGCTCGGTCATGAACTGGCCGCGGCGCGCGTGGTTATATTGCATCCAGACCTGCTCGAGCGTGATCGCCACCCGCATGTTCGCCGTGCTGGTCGGATCGGCAGTGACACGGGTGAAGAACTGATTGACCTGGGCGACGTTGCCGGCGATCACCGCCAGGGAATTGTTGATCTGCGCCGGCGTCGTGTGGTTGACCATGTAGAGCAGGAATACGTGGTCGGCAACTTCGCCCAGTTGGCGAATGGCATCGCCACTACCCCAGTAATGGTTGGCTGCCAGATCGTAGAGCGGCTGGATGATGCTTTCGCGCCAGGTGTCGGTCGCCGCTGCGGCGACGTGCGTCGATCGGCCGGCGCCGATACGGCGCAGCATGGCGTCACGACAATCGTGCGTGCCGGCGACCTGGTCGGCAGCCCAGCACTCGAGCACGGCGCGCATGCAACCGGCGGGTTCGCTGCCGAATTCGACGTAAACCAGTTTGCTGGCTACCAGATCGGGGTCGCCGGGTACGCCCAGACCGATGTCGAGCGACCCCGGCGTCTTGAACGTGGTCTCCGATGGGGCGAAGGAAGCGTCGGCACCGAGGACCGTGGCGCCGGCACCGGCGATGCCGGCGACAACATCGCGCAGGCTCGGATCGGCGGCGATGGCCGCATTGACGTCGGCGGCGGCATCGGCCGGCGAGGCGCGCAGCGCCGAGGCAACATGATGCGAGTCGGTCAGGCAGGCGTCGAGAACGATCCTGCGCTGGGCCGGACTGCTGCTCATCAGTCGCGTCAGTTCGGTCATCAGGCCGGTGGTGTTGGCGCCACTGGTACCGCTGGTCCCCAGGGCATCGACCGTTACCGCGGCATTGGCGCTGCCGGCCAGGTTGAGCACCGTCGAGTTGCCGTGGCCGCCGACCATGGCCTGGTAGATCTCGCCGTTGATGCCATAGCGAGCGGCAACCGGCGCCAGTTGCGCTTGGTAATCGCCGACGCTGGCATGGCCTTCGATGACGATGCTCAGGATGTCGCTACTGGTGACCATGGCTTCCAGGCCGGCATTGCGGTGGAAGGCGTGATTGTCGTCGATGGCCGGATAGAGGACGACCGTCAGGGGACGCTGGAACCAGCTCCATTGCTGCTTCCATTGCGGGAAGGCTTCATTGCTGACCAGTCCGTCGAGCGTGTTCCTGGTGAAGTGGTGGTAGGTCTGCGCGTAGTTGATGCGCCCGTGGTAGCTTTGTGGCAGGACACCTTCACCGCGCAGCGCGAGGTAGGAATCGACTTCGCTGCCGTCGTTGGCCGACAACACCGGCTTGCAGGTCGTCAGATAGCCGATGAAGTTGGCCAGTTCCGGCGTTGCGGGGTCGACCAGTTTTTCGAACGGAGCTTTGGCCGCCGCCGGGTCCGGTGGTGCGCGCATGACGAGCGACAGATTGGCGGCCGGCCAGGCGGCCTCCAGAGTGGTCAGGTCGCGCCCCCAGCTTTCGGCCTTGTTGATGTCGCTGGTCGAGCGCAGCCACGCTGTGTTGCGCGTCGCCGCGCCCTCGGCATATTTTTCCAGCGGCGCATAGATGCCGGGAATCCCCTTGGTGATCACCTCGCCAACCTTCAGTTCCCCCGCGCCGGCCAGAACGTTGGGGCGCTCGGCAAAGCGATCGATTTCCCTGAAGGCCGCCAGCGCGGGCCCGTCGGCCTGCAAGTCGGGGCTGGTCGCCCAGTCGAGTTGCGTCTCGGTGAGCAGCGAAAAGCCCGACAGGGTCATCGCCCGGATGCTCGCCGGCGTCTCGGAGGTTTGTGCGCTGGTGCGAGTCACCGCCGGCCAGCGCGCAATGTCGGTCAGGCCGTCACGCAACTGCAGTACGTGGGTCAGCTCATGCGCCAGTAGTGACCTGCCTTCAGGCCTGTCCGGCTGGAATTCACCCTCCGCGAAAACGATGTGGATGTCGAAGGCGAAGGCGCGCGCCTGCAGCGATCTGGCGGTGTCGAAGGCGCCGGGGTTGGTATGGATGAACACCTGGCTCAGGTCTACGCCCATGGCCTGCTCGAATTCATTGCGAATGCGGTCGGGCAGGGGGACACCTTCGCCGATCCGTTCCAGGAGCTGGGCGCGGTCGAGTTGTTGCGCAGAGGAGCGGGGGTTTGGCGCGGCGCTACGCATGCCGGGGGCGGCAATGGCATCGCGGGGCGCCGGGGCACCGCTTGGGTTCGCATCGGCGGGCTCGGCAAGGGTGGTCGCGCCGGATTCGGGGCTGCGGCAGATACCCAGTTCTTCGTCATAATGGGTTTCGACGCGTTCTTCGCCTTTGCCCATGATGTTGCCCATCAGTTCGCTGACCTTGATGTCGGGCGTCTTGAACTCCGGCCGGCCGAATCTCACTTTACCGGTACTGGTGTTGTAGCCCGCCGAGATCGTGGCGGAGAGCGACAGTTTTGGATCCAGCGTGTACTTGGGACCGTCGAACTTTTTTTCCCACAAGGTGATGGTCTTGACGATGAGGTTGGCTTCCGCGAACAGCTTGCCGTTGATGCCCAGCGAAAGCACGGGCGTGAGCGAGGCCGTGACATCGCTCTCCACGTCCAGGCCGTCCGCGTAACTCCAGGAAAACTTCGGATTGGCCTCGATCTTGGGTTCGATCCCCGCCTTGCCCTCGACGCCCACGCTGCCACCCACCGAGGCGATGCCGGCATCAAGCGTAAGTCGTGCATCCAGGTCGGCAGCCAGCCCGGCATAGGCCGGCACCTCGAACTTCGCATCGCCGAACAGCTTGAGCTTGTCGATCGTGGTCTCGGCCGGATTGAATTCCTTGACCCCGATGCTGATGTTCTTGAACCCACCCGGCCCCACCCAGGCATCGCTGTACAGGCCACCTTTGAGCGAAAGATTGAGGCCTACCGCCACGCCACCCACCGAGATGGCCAAGCCCGGTACCGGGATCTTTGGTGAGGTCATTTCGAAGAGCGTCTTGCGGGAATCCTCTTCCTTGGGGAAGCGCTCGAAGAGCTTGGCCTCGGCCTTGGTGATGGTGCCGCTGATCCAGACGCTACCCCTCTTGTCGAGCCTGATGTTGGCTTCACCGTTGATGGTGTCGGTCAGCTTGGCCTTGAGCTTCCCGGTGCCATACACCACGAAGGTCTTGCCACCGCCCTTGCCGAGTGGTTTGCCGTTGTCATCTGCCCCACCGTTGGTGACGCCGATTGATATCTCACTACCCGAGAAAACTTTGCTGTCTTCGTAACCGAGCTTGCCGTTGAGGTCGACCAGGCCATCCTTGTAGCTACCTTCGAAACTGCCGCTGAGACCCTTGGGCAGGTCGGGCACGGCGCTGGCCGTGCCTTCCAGCGACCACGCGCCCTCGGCCTTGGCGAGCGTCATGTCCAGATTCCCGCTCTTGATGCCGGGCAGCTTTTCCAGCTCGGCCTTGCCGGTGATGCTGAAGTTCTCCGCGTCCTGAAACCTGGCGTCGGCCGTGAAGTTCTTGACGCCGGGGATATCGGTCTCGGCATTGCCGGAGGCCGTGAAGGTCTGGCTTTGTTGGGTGTAGGCGACGGTGAGCTTGGCCGCCTTGATGCCCTTGATCTTGCCCGGCTTGGAGATTTCCAGTACGCCCTTGGCGCCGAACTTCTCCTTCTCGCTCCACGAGGCCGTGATTGCGGCTTTGTCGAACAGGTCGCTCTGGAAGTCGACCTTGCCTTCGACCGACAGGCCGCTGCCTTGTACGAAGGTGGCCTTGAGCGAGCCGTCGGCCACATTGGTGATGGTGAAGAATATGTCGCCGCCCAGCTTGAAGCCTTGCGCTACGGAGTAGGCGGCCTGCACCGTGGCCTCATCGACCGTCACACCCGGCGCGCTCAGATTGATCTGGTCGGAGCTGAATTCGATGTAGAACTCGATGTCGTCGCCATCGAGCCGCACCATGATGGGGGCATTGAGCAAGGGAATCGAGGGCGTCAGCTTCCCTTCGCCCAGGATCTTGCCATCATCAATCTGGATATCATCGAACTCGACCGGGCTCAGGTTTTCAAAGGAAAGCGATTGCTTGCCGAGCTTGGCGGGGAAGCCGCGATACTTTCCGTCACCACTGAGCGTGAGCGTGACATCCGGCTTGGCGTGGGACCACTTCTTGGGCAGCTTCCAGGTGGCCTCAATCGAGCCTGCCGTTCCGCTGCCTTTCTTGGCTGCTTCAGTGATGTTGATGTTCTTGAGTGTCAGGCCGGAGATGGCGGATTGCGCCGTGCCGCTGATCGCGAAGCTGCCCGGGCCGCTCTTGTGGCTAATGCGCTGGATGACTATGCCCCCGGGCGCATCGGCTAGCAGGAATTCCTTGTCGGTGCCCTCTTCGTCTACATCCGGCGTGGCCTCGGCGGTTTCAAGCGGTTTGGCTCCCTTGATCTCCGCCAGGTTCCACCAGGCGCTGTCCGCTGCGCTGGCGCCCGACTTGAGATTGGCGCTGGCGCTTGCGAAAACCAGATCGTGCTTCTTGAGGAAGGTCGTGCGCTTGGGCTGTGGGGCCTTGAAGCTGTTGAGGTAGGCGTCCACCTTGCTGTAGATCGCGCCTCGAATCGCGCCACCAGAGCTGCTGTTGCTGGGCTGGTCGAGCAGCTCCATGTTCTCCGGGCTGTTGCCCGTGCCGGTACCGTTTTCGCCCGAGACCTGCAGCTCCACGATGTGATCGACCTGGAAGCCATTGGTCACCGGCTTGCCATGGCGTGTCCAGGTCGGGATCTTCAGCAGCTTCTGCAACTGCGTAATGCTCTTGGATTGTGGCTTCTTCTTGTTGCCCAGTTGGAGTTTGAAAGACTCGCTGGCATCGTCGGGAACATTCTTGAGGCCCTTATCCTTGAGCTTCTGGCGAATCGTGGCTTCGGCGATCGTGATGCCCGAATTCCAGACGCCGACCTGCGCGGGATTGCCACGGCTGTAGCCGCGCTTGCGCTTGAGGTTTCCACTTGACGCATTGCCCTGGTATAGCGCCAGGTGGCGCGCTTTTACTGCGGGAATGTCGAGCTGGTCCAGCGCCTTGAGCGCGGCATTCGTCGCCGTCTGGTTGCGTGGCTTGTACTTGTCTTCCATCTCCGGATCGATTTTGCGTGCGATCACCGGGCCGGAATCCTGGTGCTGCACCACGTGGGTGAGCTCATGGGCGAGCAGCGCCAGCCCTGCTTTGCTGTTCGGCTGGTAGCGGCCGTGAGCGAAGAAGATGTCGTTACCGGTGGTGAAGGCGAGCGCGCCCAACTGCGTGCACAACTGGTGGGCGCGTGAGTCCTGATGGATGCGTACCTGGCTGAAGTCGTGCCCGAGCTGACCTTCCATGCGGGCGCGCACGTCCTCACTCAGGGGCTCGCCCTGGCCCCGCTGGTCCTTGATGGAACTGCCGACATCGGCACCGCGTACCGGCTCGGCACCACCGGTTTCCTCGGCGGGTGGCGTGCTGGCTGAGGCTTGCGCCTCCGGCTGGGCGACCGCACGGGAGATCGGTGCCGCGTCCTGACGGCCAGCGGGGCCGTTTGCTGGCGGTTTTATGGGTGGCGCCACGGCAGGTGCTGCCGCCTTTTCTGGTTTGCTCCCTGGAGCGATCGGGCCGCCGGCGCCGGTCTGGGCTTTTCCCGCCGCTGGTCCGGCACCGGGTGCAGACGCCGCAGCACCTTGCGCGGGGTCGAGTGCCCGGGGATCTTCCTTGCGCTTGATTTCCGCCGGTTTCGCCGGGGCAGCGCCCTGGGCCGCTGCCGGCGTAGCCGCCAGCTCCTGCATGCGCATCACCTTGTCGGCAGCCGCATCCGCTTCGCGCTCGACGGCATCGCCAGGTTCGCTGACCGCCAGCTTGGCGCGCACAGCCATGCGGTCGAAACGTTGCTGGCTACCGGCAGGTGCCGCCGCACCGGCTTTCGCAGTCGCCGCCGCCGGCGCACCGGCCTGACCCTGCCCGGCGTTCTGCTCGGCTTTCGCTTGCTTGCCGGCCTGACGCTCGGCCGGCTTGCCTGCTGCGGCCGCCGGCGCCTTGCCCTGGTCGGCCTGGCCTGCCGCTGCGGGCGGCGTGGCCGGTTTCTTGAAGTCAGCGGCGGGAGCTGGGGCGGGCATGATCTGTCGACCTCATCAACCGGCGTTGAGTTCGAAGAAGATCACCTCGTCGTAGTCGTCGGGGACGAGCCCGATCTCGATGAGTTGGCCCCGGTCGTGCGTGTTGATCTGCTCGACGACCTGCCGCGCGGCCGTCGGAGCCGGCCTGCTGGCGGCAGTCAGGGCGTCGACCACTGCCTGCAGGCGCACTGCCGCGCCACCATCGGGAGCCGCCCTGGTGGTCGCCAGAGTCACCCCAAGCACCGGCTGGTTGGCGGTCAACGAAGCGATGAAATTCGCCAGCGCCATGCCCTGCGGCTGGTTGTCGACAAACTGCAGCGGACTGCGCGGCGCCTCCGTGGTCAGGTAGTGGTTGGGCGCATCCCAGTTGCCGTAGATCAGCAGCGCATTGCGCGCCTCGCCAATGACCGCAGTGACCACCAGCATGCCGCCGTCGAGAGCGCCATCGGCCAGCGCTGGTGGCGGGTGCGGAATCGCCGCCAGCGCCCCTTGACCAGCCGCTGGCGTCTCGGTGAGGCTGGCGATCTGCTGCAGCATGTTGCGCAGGCGGAAATGGTTCTGCCAGCCCTGCCCGGTTGCCGGCGCGGATTCCCAGACCCGGCCGAAAGCCACTTGCGGCGCTGGCTGCGCCAGCCGCCACATAGCCAACACACGGTCGGCCGACTCTTCGGCAAAGGTGCTCTCGTCACGGAAGCGCAAGATGCCGACGCGCTGGAACTTGAAACGCGCGAGCGTATTGGCATCGCCCTTGTCGACGGCGGCCCGCAATAGATCCAGATCCTTCAGGGTATCCAGCCGCAGATGCCAGACCTGAAACGCTTCCAGCGCGGCAACGGTGAGCGGCGTGCACAGCGGGCCGCACAGATGCGTCCGTGCCCGGCGGAACATGATCCAGTCGTGCGTCGCACGCACCTGTTGCGCCGGCAGGACGTCCAGAGTCGGGAACAGCCGGCGGCGCGCGCGCGCCAGGAAGGCGGCATCGTCAGTGGCCTCGGCGATCGCCAGCAGGGCGTTCATCACCGACGCACCGAGCGCACTCGACGCCGCCGGAATTCCGGCGAGGGCGCTCATGACCAGCAACTGCTCGCGGGCGGCGAGCAGCGCACCGCTGGCCAGCGAAGCGTTGCTGTTCACCATCGCGCGTACCAGCTTCTGGAGAACGACCTGTTGCGCTGTGGTGGCGGCGCTGACCGAAAGCGTCGCGCGGCGCGGCGTGTCGTCCCAGTCGACGAACACCGGCGAACTCTTCGGGTCATGCCGCTGATCGTCGAGGATGAAGCTCCCGGCGTCGCCGTCACCCTTGCGCAGCATCGTCAAGCGCAGCGAACTGCGGTTGGTCTGCGTCACCGGCCCTTCGCTGCCGCCGTAAGCAGTAGTGCTGGCCACCATGTCGATCTGCACCAGCAACTCGACGTAGTTGCCCACCGGCTGGCGCGACAGCAAGGTCAGCTCACCAGCGATCGCCGAGGCAGTACCCCGGCTGCCGATGATCAGGCGTAGTTCCGCCTTGACCTCGATGGCGTCGCCAATGCCAAGATCGAAAGGATCATTGCCGACGTCGCCAGCCAGGTACACGCTCAAGCGACCTAGATCGAGCCTCGTCGCCTGCGCACGTCTTGCCTCCAGATCGGCAAGCTCCTGCGCGTCGACCGATGTCGCCAGCGTCAGGGCGTAACTGCCTTTGTCGCGCGCTTCTGTGCGCGCCATACCCGAAAGCGTCAGCGTAGTGAGCGAGTTCACGGAATTCGTCGCGCCGCCAGAGGTGTTGTCCTGCAGGTCAGCGCTCGGCGCAGCGAAATTCGCGTTCGCCTCGCTGACCGGCGCCGATGTCTGTTCGACCACCTGGTCTTGCCCGTCGTCGTTGCCGAAGTTGAAAACCGTCAGGGCCGCGGCGCGCATGTCGACCTGCCACCAGGTGCCGGCTGCCTGCGCCTGCAGGTCGATCACCTGCCCATCGGGGACAAAGATTTCGACCTCCTCGAGCGCAGCGGGATTGTCGATGCCGCGGGTCAGCGAAATACGGTCCAGGTGCTGGGCTTCGGAGAGCAGATGGGCAATTTCGTCGGCGCGCACGGCGTGGTAGTGCAGCACGACTCCCTCGCCAAAAATGCGCGCGAGTTGCTCCTCGATGGCCACCTTGCCGGCCGCCACCGGAAGATAGCCGGCCGGCGGCAGTTCCATGAAGCCGGCATTGATCAGCATTCTCTGTACCGGCAGCGCGCCGGTCCCTAGTTCGGCCACCGAGAGCTGACTGCTCAACTCGTAGAGCTCGCTGTAAGCCACCTTCACTTCGTTGGCCGCATCCTGCGCTCCTTTCCTGGTCGGCTTGTCGCCAAACGACTGGACGATTTTCTCGGCGCTGTCGCGGTACTTCTTTTGCAGAGCCTCGAGTTCCTTGCGCGTCTTGTCGAGTAGCAGGCGCAACTGCTCACAGTCGTCGCCCGGATTGATGACCACGCTGCCGGCGTCGAAAGTGCCGCTGAGCTGGCACTGAAACTGCAGGATCTGGGCGACGAAGACGTTCCACGGCCGCATTGCCATGCGCCCCTGCCAGTAGCCGCGCGCCTGGCTATCCATGCGCTCGCGGCGACCACTCCAGGCGTCGAGTACCCGATTGGCGCCGGCTTCGCGCACCAACAGCCCGATCACCACTTCGTCGCGACCATAGAGACCAGCCGGCTCGCACCAGAGATTGCTGGCCAGGCCGGCGGCACTGACCGCGCTCGCCGTCAGCCAGGGTTCGGCGGCAAAATAGCCCGCCGCGATGCGATTGCGCAGGTGGACCAGCGACGCGGGAACTGCGCTGCTCACCGGCAATTGCAGACTGATCGGACGCAAGCGCACGACGACGCCTTCGCGCCACCACGGATGCCGCGAGTCGCTGACGCAGGCGCTCTCGCAGAGTTTGCCGAACACCGGCTCGTTGCCGCACTGCCCTTCGATCGGCCCGACGGTGATCTCGTAGATCGCCAGGGCAGCGGTTTCCTTCACCCCGACTTTGGCGGCTTCGGGACAATCGCCGAAACTCGCGTTGCCACTCGCCGGCGCCGGCGTGGCGGTCACCAGCAGGTCACTGATCGCCGCCTGCATCTCGCCGCTGGCGAGAACGAAATTGCCCGCCGCGGTGACCGCCAGTCCGGCGCCGACGACGAGTTGCGTGCCGCTGATGGCGATGCCCAGCCCGTGAACGACGCCCCAGCCGCCGGCGAGGTTGGCCAGCCGCGTCCGCGTGCGGTGGTAATCCTGTTCGAGCGCAAAAGCGTCAGCGCGCAGGAACTGACCATCGAAGAAATGCAGGCGGGTCAGTGGGCTGGCCTGCTCGATGAAAGCGACGCCGTCCCTGGCGCTGATTTCGACGGTCTCGCCGGTGATTTCGTTTGTGCCCATGACTAGCCCCTAAATGATGGTTGAGGGTGGTGGATCGGCGAGGAGGACCATTTGCAGCAGGCTGCTCGGCAGCAAGGTGCTGCGCGCGCCGAGTTCGACGCTGCCAATCGTCGCCTGCCAGCCATTTGCGTCTT
The DNA here is from genome assembly GCF_900089955.1 of Candidatus Accumulibacter aalborgensis. Classification (GTDB taxonomy): domain Bacteria; phylum Pseudomonadota; class Gammaproteobacteria; order Burkholderiales; family Rhodocyclaceae; genus Accumulibacter; species Accumulibacter aalborgensis. The sequence goes on from NZ_FLQX01000121.1 coordinate 17,383, forward strand.
GCCAGATATGGACCTCGCGCAGGCGGGCGAGGGTCAGGCAGAGGTCCGCTTCGTCGGCCTCGGGTGCGAAGGGCGAAATGTCGGCGACGGCGCGCGCGCTGATCTCGCGCAGCAATGCAGCGCGTGCAGCGCCCTGCTCGGCGGCCGGCAGTGCCTGCACGGCGGCGACGCTGTCGCTCAACCACTGCTCGGCAGGTAGCGGCTGGCCTTCGCCATCGGTGGCCACGACGGCCAGCCCCAGCCAGCGCTGCAACAGGTGATACGGGCCTGGCCGCACGGCTACCGCCGCGTCCACGTGTCGATGCAGCGCCAACTGGGCGGTTTCACAGAGCCGCGCGTAGGCAATGTCGGCGGCACTGCCGGCGCAGGGCTCGGCGATCGCCGGCACGGGTTGATCGAGACAACTGCTGTAACAGACGACGACGTCGAGGTCGAAACGGACATCCTCAACCGACTTGAGGTCGTCGAATTCCTCGTCGCCCGAATGTTTTTCCCACCACTTGGGCAGACTGACGCACTGCTCCTTGTCGAGCAGAAGGTCGCGCCCCAGCGAGTCGATCGCGTAGCCGGGGCCGACGTGCAGTTCGAAATCCTTGTCGTCGAAACGCACCGGATAACCGGCGACGACGCCGCTGCCATGCAACAGGCGTTGGTGACGGCGCAGACGGCCGACATGGAAGCCCTGCTCGGCGCGAAAATCCGCCACTCCCAACAGCATGCCGAAATGATAGTTCGGCGCGCACTGCGGGTTGTCGGGCAGACTCGCCGCGCAACGGTCGATCACCGGCAGGCCGTTGCAAGCGAGGCCGGGTGTGTCAGTCGGGTTCATGGCTAGCCCTCCGTACTCAGAACGGCGAAGCGCTACGGGCGAAGGCGCTGGCGCGTTGCCGTTGCGTTTCGCTCTCGGCCAGATCGGCGGCGCCGGCGCGGGCGGCAGCCACGGCGGCCGCGTTCGTCTTGCGCTGCACCAGGCGTGCGGCACTCAGGGCGCTGACCAGACTGGCCTCGGCCGAATCCAGACTGGCCAGCAGAGTGGCCACGGTGGGCGGCCCGGCCAGCCAGGTCAACCGCGCCAGAGCGCTGTCGAGGCTGTCGAGCGCCTCCCAGAGGGCGTCGGGGACGGCGGCAAACCACGCTTGCAGCGTCGTCCGCGCACCGCCATCGAGCGCCGCGCGCGCGGTCTCCAGGTCGGCCATTTTTCCGTCCAGTGCTGCGCGCTGGGCGCCGAGCGTGGCGGCATCCAGCTCGGCCTGCGTCGCGTCAGGCTGCGCCTGCATCGCGGCGTGCAGCGCCTGGTCGTAGCTGGCCTGCGCAGCGCGCAGCGCAACCTGGCCGTCATCGACGTCGGTCAGCCTGGCCAGTGCCGTTTCGCGAGCAGCCTTCCTGGTCGCGTCGTGCACACGTTCATGCTGCCAGGGCGTCAGGATCGAGAAGGCGGTCGGTGGCACCGCCACCGGCAGCGCTGCCAGCCGCCTCAAGGTGGCGGCGTCGGCCACCAGCGCCGGCGCCGCCTGAAAACGGGCGATGACCGCCTGCAGGGCAGCGTCGTAGGAGCGCTGCGCCTGCGCCAGATCGTCGTGACTGGCATTGAAAGCGGCACTCTCGACTTCGTCGGCGGCGGTCGCCGACGCCTCGACGATCGCGCGCCGCGCGCGCACGCGCTTGAGAAAGTCTTCTGCCGCCGTGACGCTTGACGGGAACTCTCCTTCGACTCGGTCGCGCGCGTCGGCGGCGTCAGCAGCGAGCACTGCGGCGGCGTCAGTAGCCAAGGTGGCCAGGCCGCCGGTGGTCAGCGCGTCGCTGATCACGGTGTGCGCGGCACTTTCCTGCGTCGCTTGCCTGAGCGCGCGCCGGGCCTCGGCCAGATCGCCGCCGAGCGCGCCCGTTCGCTGCTGACCAGCCGCCAGATCGGCGCGCAGACTGTGCACCGCGAACTCTGCTTTGGCCTGGCTGACTCTGGCCTCCGCCAGAGAGGCGAGCGCCTCCTCCATCCGGACCAGCAGCGGGTCGCCATCGGCCGGCATCGGGATCGCGGCCAGGGCCTTGCGTGCGGCAGCCAGCGCTTCGCCCTCGCTGCGCAGCGCATCGGCAGCCGCGCGCTGGGCGGTCTGAGCGGCAGCGAGCGTGCCGCGCAGCGTCGCCACCGCCACCTGCTCGGTGCCGAGAGCGGTACCGAGGCGGGTCACTTCGTCGTTCCAGTACTGGGTCCGGGTGGCCATGGAAATTCCTCCTGTCAGCGTGCCAGTCGTGAAAGTCGCGTTCGCGACTCACGAATCTCCCCTCTCCCGCATGCGGGAGAGGGGTCGGGGGGTTAGGGAAACGGGCATGACTTTCATAATCCAGGCTGTCTCGACAAGTCATGGCCGTGCGGGGTGATCAATGCGAGGTCGTCGACGTATTCTTCGGCCGGCCAGACGGTGTGTGGCGGAAAGCCAGGGTGGGCGCGCCCTGCCTTGTCGAATTCATTCTCGACGGCGAGCAGGAAATGGCGTTGATGAATGCGCCCCGCCGCGGCCGCGGCAAGGAACGCCGCGGCCAGCGCCGCGTTCTTGATCTGCGCGCCGGACAACGCATACCAGGCGGCCAGTTCCGGCAGGCTGACATCGTCGGCGAGCGGCGCGCCAGCCGGCAGATGCAAGCGCCACAGCGCTTCACGCGTCGCCGCATCGGGCTCGGGAAACTCGACGATGAATTCGAAGCGGCGGGCGAAGGCGTTGTCGAGGTTGGAGCGCAGGTTGGTCGTCAGCACCGCGACGCCTTCGTAGCGCTCCAGCCGTTGCAGGAGATAGGCGGTTTCCAGATTGGCGTAGCGATCGTGCGCATCCTGCGTTTCCGTACGCCTGGCAAACAGCGCGTCGGCTTCGTCGAAGAGCAGCAAGGCGCGCGAACGCTCGGCGATGTCGAAGACCGCAGCGAGATTCTTCTCGGTTTCGCCGATCCATTTCGAAACCAGGCTGGCCAGATCGACGACCAGCATATCGACTCCCAGCGCCCGCGCGACGACTTCGGCCGCCAGCGACTTGCCGGTACCCGGCGTGCCGAAGAAGAGCATGCGCACGCCGCGTCGTTCGCCGCGTCCCTGCGCAAAACCCCAGTCGTCGAGGACGGTAATCTGTTGCAGCACTCGCCGCACGGCGCGCTGCAACTGGCGGCGTGCCGATTCGGGCACGAGCAGCGCCCGCCAGTCGGCACGCGGCAGCACGCGCTGGATGCCGGGGCGGCTGCTCCAGATGGTCCGCGCGCGGATGCACTCAGCCACCTGTTCGACCGCCAGCGGTTGCTGCGACAGGCTCTGGCGCAAACCCAGATCGCGCACCACATCGCGCGCGTCGTCCGGATCGATCGGGTAACGCGCAGCAAGGACGGTGGCCTGTTCGCCGAGCTGGGGCAGCAGCGATTGCCACAGGCTACGCCGGGCGACTGGCGCCAGCGCGTGCACCGGCAGGCGGATCAGGGGAAGTCCGAGCATCGGCGCATGCCGGTCGGAAGGCCCGCTGGTGATCATCGGCAACTCGGGCAGGTTGGCCAGCGCTGCGCCGAGTCCGGCGCTCAGCCTGGCCAGCGCGTCGTCGAGCGCCGGCTCGTCGCTGCGCGCTTCGAGCCACAGGCAGGCCTGGTGCATGAAGGCGGCGGTGTAGCCGTCGACGCAGTGGTCGCCACGCGCGTCAGCCTCGGGGCCGTCGATCCGCGTCCGGATGGCGACCACCGTGGCCGCGCCGAGCAGCGCGCGCACGCGCGTCACGCGCATCGCCGCATCGCCGCCGACGAGCATGATCTGGCAAGGCAGGGCATGGCGCAAAGCCAGGATCGCCTGCGTCACTGCCGGCGCTGCGAGCCAGTCGTCGAGTCCCGGCACCTGCGCGTAGCCACCCACCAGTTCGGCGTTGTCGACTTGCGGTGGCCGTGCCATCAGCGCTTCCCAGACCCCCGGGCCGGGTTGCAGACTACGCCCATGCCAGGGTCCGCGACCCGACAGGCGGACCAGGCCGAGCACTGCGAGCGGTGAATCGTGCAGCAAATCCTCGACCGCATCACGCACCGCGAAGGGCAAGGCGAGGCCATCATGGACCGCCTCGGACTCGATCCAGTGCACGGCCAGCGCGCCGGTCGGCATCGGCAAGCCGTCGGGGTGCACCAGCCGGCAGAGTGTGGCGAAGCCTTCGTGTGCCTCCGGCAGGCAGGCCAGCAACAGGAGATCCTTGAGCAGCACGGCGCTTTCCCGGACACGCTGCTGCGCTTCGAGGCGCAGCAAGGGGTGTGCCGGCGGCGGCGGCTGCACGGCCACCGGCACCTGGCGCGCGAAGTCATCGGCGAAGGCCAGCGCCGGCCACAGCGCGTCGCGTGTCGGATCGGCGAGTCCAGTGGTGGCAGTGGCTGCGCTCGCCGGCGTGCCATCGCCCACGGTGACGAAGCGCTGGCGCAGGCTCTGCGCCACGCGCAGGCCGACCTGCGCGAGTTCGCGCCGGCTGTGCGCTCGGATTTCGCCGATCAGCCGTTCCAGGCGCTGGGGGGCGTCATCGCTCATAGCGAATCCTCAGGACGCAAGCCAGCCAGGGCAGCCAGCCGGGATCGAGATCGAGCCCGAGACGACGCGTGCTGGTGTCGACCGAATCGAGCGGCAGGAGCAATTCGATCCAGCCGGGCTCGAAGCGGATCCGCCCACCACGGCGACAGACCGATGGCAGGCGCGGCGCCGCCACTTCGGGCGCTACCTCGGCTAGCCACTCAGCCCAGCCGTCGGCCAGTTTCGCTGCGTACTCTTCGATCACCGCCGGCATTTCACCGCTCGGCACTTCGCCGCCACAGAAAGCCCGCCGAGCCGGATCATCGGCGGGCACCGCGAGCGCTTCGGCCAGAGCACGCAGCAACAGCGGCAGCGCGTCGGCCGGCAGCTCGGGCCGCTCGGCCAGCCACGCCAGCGCGCCACTGGCCGGCAGGCGGCCTAGCCAGAAGAGCGCGCCGCCCCAGGCGGTGCACTGCCAATCGCCTGACTCGGGTAGCGCTGGCAGATCGGGCAGGGCATCGACGCGCGTGATCACCTCGCTGGCCTGAACCACGACGACGGTCGCTGGCTCGGTGCGCCCCAGCTCGACGACGGGCGGCGTCGCTCCCCTGGCCAAGGCGCGCGCGCCGGGTGCGCCGATCGCCGCCGCCAGCTCGGCGCGAACGGCAGCCAGGCGGGCGCGCAGAGCGGGCACCGGGGTGGCAGCCGCCGACCAGCGAAGCGCCGCGAGCAGCACCGTCAGCGTGTCGAGATGTCGCGCTGCAAAATACGCGCGCGTTGATGCCCAGCGCAACCACTCGCATACCTCCGGCCAGACCTGCAGGGACGCCGCATGCTGCGCCCCTGCGTCTGCGGTCGCCGCTGTGCTGTGCTCGCCGCTTGCCTGCACGCTGACGTAAGCCGCGGTGCGCGGGCTGGCGGCAAAGACGCGGGCCCACGCCGTGGCCGGCAGGGCACGCAGCAGCGCGGTCAATGCCGCTGTCCGGCTCTCGCCGACGAGCAGGCGCTGCAGGACCGGCCAGACGTGCGCTGGCTCGCCAACGAGCAAGGCAATGCCTGCCGCCAGCACCTCGTCCGCGCTGCTCGCCGCGCGTGCGATCAGACCCATGCGCTGCCACGCCCACTGCCGGCTGCACTCGCCGAGGGCGCTGCGGTAGAGCAGGTCGGCCAGCGCGTCACGCCGACTGGCATAGCGGATGATCAGCGAGTCGTGGCCATCGCGGCCATCGTGGCCATCGTCGTCGGCGGCCAGCACCTGTTCGATGGCGAGGCGCAGTTGCGTCTGCCATTGCTCGCCGACCGCGGTCGGCGAGCAATCGAGCGACCAGCGCAGGGCAAGCGGCAGGCGCGCTATGAACAGCCACTCGTCGCTGCCGACCAGACCCGCGCCGAGCGCATCGCCATCGGCCTCGGCGAAGGCGCCAAGCCACTCGTCACGACGCTCTCGCGGCAGCGGCGACGCACTGCGGAAACGCGTGTTCAGGCAGTCGATGGCCAGGCTCATGTCCCCTCCCGATCGAGCTCCGGCCGTCCGAGCAGGTAGCCGGCACCGAGCACGGCGTCGCCCAGGATGCCGCGCTCGAAGCCAGCCGACTTGCCGATCACCGACGAGATGCCGACATGGGCACCCAGACTGGCGCGGATACCGCTGCTGGCAGTGCACAGCGCGAAGTCGGTGTGCGCCGGCTTGTGCAGTTCGATCAGCCGGCGCACGCAGGCGAGCTGACTCGCGTCGAGCGCGGCGACGACGCTGACCGTGAAGCGGTGAGCAAAATCGTCGAAGTCTTCAAGATCACCGGCGGCGGCGGGCGAGTCGGTGGCCAGAGACTGCCGCCGCGGGTCGCCGATGACTCCGCCGACGCGGTAGCCGACACCGAGTACCGCCTGCGAGGCATTCACCTGCGGGTTGCCGACGACGCCGCCGCCGCGCAGCCGGAAGTGCTCGATGACCACCACTTGGGCACCGCTCAGGATCTCGACCATGCGCTGCAGGCTGGCCAGGGTGCCGCGGCTGCGAAACAGGGTCGCCGCCTCGGCAATCATCCGCCGTTGCACGGCCGGCGGCCAGCATGGGTCGAGCACCAGGCCGAGGAACGACGCCAGCCAGGGCAAAGCCTGCTCGGGAGCTATCCGCGAGTCGAGCAGGCGATGGCGGTCGCCGGCGACCGCTTGCCATTCATCGAGCATCGCCGCCGGCGACATCAGGTAGCGGAACAGGAAGTCGCGGCTCGCCGGGTCGCGCCAAAGCGTTCGCGGCAGCTTGCTAAGGAGGTCGTGGCCCGGATACTCGACGCAGGCGCTGCGCAGGCGCGGGCTCTTGCTGCGCGTCCCGGTGAACTCGAAGACCAGCCACAGGTAGCGGCCGGGCGAGACGATCAGGGGTGCATCGTAGCGCGCGAAGCCCTCGCCCGGTGCCGGCGCCAGCGGACCTTGCGAGGGGTCGCGGAAGAGTGCCTGCATCTCCCCGGCAACGGTATCCCAGGTGTGTTGCGAGAGCACTGGCGTCTCGCTGGACAAGCCCTTGCCGTCGACCGGATCGTCGAATTCCAGGTCGTCGCGAGTGAAGGCCCGGAAACGGAGGCTGGTGCCGGCGGGCAGGCAAGCATCGACGACCAGTCGGCCCCAGGGCGTCTGGTCATGCTCGGCGTCGAGCGCGAAAGCGAAGAGCAGACCGCGTTGACGATACTGGGCGCGTGCCGGTGCCGCATGGCGCAGGCCTTGTGCCGTCCAGTAGGCGACCCGGCAGTCGGGCGCCAGCGCGATGCCGCGTCCGTCGTAATGCGGCGCCACCAGCGGCGGCAGCAGCGTCGGCTGATTGCCAAGCAGACGCAGGCGCAGGAAGTGGTCGCCAGGCAGTTGCGCGATGATTACCAGGGTTCCGAACTCGGGATGCTCGGCTTCGCTGGCGATGTCGGTGCAGAACGGCACGGTGATCGACTTGTCGAGGTGCAGCGCGTACAGCGACGCGTCGAACTGGCCGGAACGGCTGAGCACCCAGGCCAGATGTCCGCCGCGCGCGCTGGCCGAGACCGTCAAGCGCTCGGCGCCGGCAAGCACCGGCCAGACGGTGCGTATCGGCGCGGGGCAGGGCGCCAGTTGCCAGGTGCTGCCATCGGCGAGCAAAACGAAGACCTCGGCGCCGCAGGCGGCAAGGTCGAGCGGTGGCTGATCGAATTCGATCCGTCGGGCGACCTCCTGCTGCCAGGTATCGACCAGCCACACGGCCTTCGCATCAGGGTCGGCGACATAGAGATAATCGGCTTCGTCGCCAGCCAGCGCCAGTGGGCGCTTGGGCAGATCGCCGCTGACGCTGCCGTCGACTTCGGTGCCGGCGGCGGTAATGGCGAACGGCTGCGGAGCGCTGTCGTGTACGCCCAGGGCGCTGGTCTGGCCCCAGAGGACGTAGTCGACGGCGCCTCCTTCCGGCCGTGGGTGGAAGAGGCGGCAACGCCGGTCGAAAGCCATTCCGGCATAGCCGCCGCTGAAAGGCTTCGCCGCAGCGCCTGCGCCGCCATCGTCGGCACTGGCTGGTGCGAGCATCAGCACGTCGTCGACGCGCGCCGTGTCGCGCAGGGCACACAATTGCCAGTGGGCGCTGCCGCGCAGCGTCCGCGTGCCGGAGTCCGGGATCAGGCGCATGGTGTGTCCATTCCCTCAGCAGATGTCTCTGAGCACCGGTACGGGGACCGGCGGGCGGGCCAGCGGCGGCGCCAGCCCGCTGCCCGGAGCGGGCAGTTCGGTCGCCTCGTCGACGACGATGATCCCGGCCACTTCGGGGACCTCCCAGTCGGCAATCGGCAGGATCTCGGTCGCTGCCCAACTGATCTGGCCATCTTGGTCGGTGTTGGCGGCGTCGAGGCGCAACGTTTCGATATAGTCGACTCCTTCGACCTGCATCGCGACGCCTTCGAGTTCCCGTGCCAGTACCCGCCGGCCGAGTGGCCAGCCGTGTCCGTCGGGTCCGAAGGGCGGTAGCGGCGCGAGGTACTGGCGGAGCAGGATATCCACCCAGTCGCGGATGGCATCGAGCCCGTAGCCGTCGCGCACTTTGACCGAGACGGCCAGCGCGATGCGCCGATAAGTCGGCGGGATGACATACAACTCGGTGGTCACCAGACGCCAGCGATCGAGCCAGCCACAGACCTGCGTCAGCTCCCAGGCATCGGGCAGCGGTGCGTTCGGATGCTGCGCGTCGCGTGCCGGCCAGACGACGACGCTGACCGTTCCCGGCTTGCGGCTTCGGCTTGGCGCGTGAAAGAGCGGCAGGCACTCGGCGCGACCGAGGACGACGGCCGGCGTCTGCAGGGCGAGTTCGGCGAAATCGTCGCGCGCCACGGCGCGGTGGTTGCGCCGCAGTTCGCTCGGAATGCGGCGCAGCGCCGCGTCCAGGCTCTCGCTGTCGGCGCCACCGGAGGCGGGCAGCGGATTGCTGCATTTCAGCGCCACCTGCCCCGCCCGGACCAGCGGTGCCGGCGGCAGCGCCCCGGCGAGCAGCGCGCCGAGCTTGTCGATCCCCAGCGCGGCAACATTGCCGGCGGCGCCGCCACCCCAGCGATAGCCGATGACTCGCAAACGCTCGCCCAGTTGCGGCCAGCGTTCGCCAAAACGCAACGTACCGGCTTCGGCATCGAGCGCAAAGTGCCGGTCGGCGCTCGTCGAAGCGTCGAGCGTGTCGACCTGCGTCCAGTCGGTCCACACGCCGCTCTCCTCGACCTGCAGACGCACGGGGTAGCGCGGATCGAGCAACACCGGAGTGTGCGCGAGCTGGTACACCTGACCGGGCTGGCCGTTGCCGCTACCGAGCAACTCGCCGGCCGCAGCGACGCTTTGCTCGCCGGGAACGGCGTTCAGCGTCACCCAGCGGACCTCGCCGATGCGGCTGCCATCGCCGCGCCAGACGCGCAGCCAGAACCACAGCCGGTCGGCGCGATCGTCGTCGAGTTCGGGCGGAAAGTCGCCGCTACCGGCGAGGCCGATCGGTGCGACGGGAACACCAAGGGGCGTCAGGTCGGCGGCCAGTTCGAGACGGACGACACCCTGGCGCGTAAAACCGGCGGTGCTGTCTCCGGCGACGCGCACCGCCGTGTAAGCGGGGCTACCGTCCTTGTCGAGCTGCGCCAGCGACGCCTGCCAGATCAGCGACGGGCCGTCGCCGGCGGCGCAGGCGGCCACTTCGTCGATTCCCGGATACCAGGCCGCCGGCGCGAAGCCGATGGCCAGCGGCAGCGTGCGCCCGGCGGGGCGCTGAAGATCGACGACCGGATCCTTGACCACATCTGTGTTCTTGAGAACGCCGATCCAGAGGCAGCCATCGACCGTCGCCGAGAAGTCCACCGGCGCCGAAAGAGCGTCCGAGGTCAGGGTCAGCACATCGTAGGGCGCTACCGGCTGGTCCTCGCCCTGGGCCAACCTGATTGCGTCTACACTGCCGCGGACGGCGACGCTCAACTCGGAATCAAGTCCGTCGATGAATGCGCGCACCTTTGCCGTGTCGCCGAGGTCTTCGTCGCTGAGCAGGCTGCGACGCGCGACGGTGACGCAATCGAGCGGCCAGATGGTCGCGTCCTGGGTCAGCGTGAACAGCGTCTTGCCGGCCTTGACCTGATCGCCGCCATAGAGCACGACGCCGTTGGCGACCTTGCTCTCGAAACGGACCAGCACCTGAGCCGGCCGCGACGGCTCCATCGGCAGGTCGAGCAGCTTCAGGAAAGCGATCTGTGTCGCCTCGGGGATCTGGTTGAAGCGGAACTGCAGGCCCTCGCCGAGATAGGCAAAGAGCTGCAACAGGGTGATCCCGGGGTCACTGTCGAGGTGATCGGTCCACGTCGGGTTGTAGACCGGAATGCGGTTGCGCAACTCGGCGAACAGGTCCTCGAAACTGCGGTCGTCCAGGATAGGAGCGATCAGTGGCATGATTGACCTCCTGCCGGCAAGGCAGCGCTAGGGCGTGCGGCGCGATTCATCCGCTCTGCTCCAGATAGAAGGGATAGACCAGGACGTCCTGGCGACCGTCGAGCACATGCGCGTACTGAATCTCGATCAGCACGGTGGCGCGGTCGTCGGTCGGCGACACCCGAACACCGATCACCGTGACGCGCGGTTCCCAGCGTGCCAGCGACTGAGCAATCTCGCGCTCGATAGCGGCGCGCGTCGCCGGATTGTTCGGCGCCATCAGGAAACGCCGCAAGCCACAGCCGAAATCGGCGCGCATCACACGCTCGCCCGGTTCGGTATCGAGGATCGTGAAGATCGCCTGGCGGACCTTCTCCGGGCCGGCGACGACCGGCAGGCGACCGGCATCGTCGGCCAGAATCGGCTGCCCGAGTCCCTGGCCGAGACGTTCGTAGCGCCTCAGTGGGCTACTGAGAGGGGTGTTCATTGCCATGAAAGTCGCGCGAGCGACTCGCGAAGCTCCCCTCGCCCGCGTTCGCGGGAGAGGGGCCGGGGGTGAGGGAAACGGCCATGACTTTCATGACCTGGGCTGTCTTGGCAAGTCATGACCGTTTGGCACCTCCGGTCGCCGGCCAGACCGGCGTCACCGGGTCTTCATAGACCAGAGGTGTGCCCACCGGTGGCGGCGGTGGCAGCGTACCGTCGCTGGCCGGCAAGCGCTCGGCGTTGTCCTGCAGCGTCTGGTCGATCGGTCCGAGGTTGTTGTTGCTCAGATCGTCGATCGCCGGGTCTTGATCGATGCCGACGTCGCTCTTGATTCGTGTCTTCAGCGAATCGCTGCCGGTGGTCAGCGCCGCGTGCAGGTCGTCAGTGTCGATCAGCGTGTCGACCCCGTCGACCTTGACGCTGAAATCGGCGTCGAGGTCGACCTTTGGCGGAGTCACCGCCAGCGCCGCGTCGAGACCGGCAGCGACCTTGATTTGCGGTGGAATGCAGAAGCGGAAGACGAGCAGGAACCAGAGGTTGAAGATGAACACGACGATCGGCAGGAAGAGACTGAGGACGAAGAGCGCGATGATCGTGATCAGCGGAATCGAGAAACTGCAGATCGCCTCGCCGCCCATCTCGCCGCCGTCTACGGCACTGTCCTTGACCTTTGGCGACAGGTGCTGCGGCTGCACGAAGCGCACCGGCGAAAGCTTGCCGCGTGGCCGCGTCGCCGCCTGCGCAGCCAGTTCGCGCAGGTCGGGCATCTTGATGGTGATCGGCCGATTGGCCGCACCGAGCACGTCGAACGGCGCCGCGACGCGGAACGCTTCGCTGGGCAGGCTCCAGACCAGCGGCCCGTGACAGTCGGGCGTCTTGCCGATGCGCGGCGGACAGGGATGATGCTGGCGGACGAAACAGCGGATTTCATAGGTCATCAGGTCGTCGAAACGCGCTACGCCATTGGCGTCGTGCTGCACACCGCCGGTCGGCACCGTGCCGTAGTAGAGCGTACGGCCGGCGGCATCGTGCTGTGCTTCGCGCGGATCGGGAACGATGGCAAACAGCGGGTAGGACTGTTCGCCGGCGGCGACGTCGGCGAAAATCTTGGCGGGGCTGTCGAGCCGCCGCCATTCGCCATACACGCGGCTCGTCTTGCCGTCCTGAAGAGTCGGGAACCAGCCCTCGATGTCGACCCTGACGCCATGCTCGTCGTACCACTGCTGCAGGCGTTCACGTTCGGCTTCGAGCTGGCGGCGCTTGTCGGCGAGCAGCGCCGGCCAGCTCGGCTGATGCTCCAGCGCGACGAGCAGCGCCTGCTGCCTCAGCGCGTTGGCGCGCAGCGCCTGCTGCTGCTGGAGTTCCCTGGCGCTCAGGCCGACGCTGTCCTGCGCGTCGCGGGCACCGGCGTCGTCGAGGCTCAGCAGTTCGCGCAAGTCGGCGGCCATCGTCTGCGCCGCCTTCGCCTGTTCGGTGACGCTCTCCGCGCTCAAGCCGTCCGGACGTCTGCTGATCCGGCGGCGGACGACGAAACCGGCCTGACAGACCTGCTGGCGGGCGACGCGCGGAAAACCGGGCTCATCGCAGTGCAGTTCGCAGGTGACCAGGTAATGGCGGTCGTGCGCCGGCTGGTAGAGCTTGCGCAGACTGGTCGGCGCCAGACGGGCGCGGTACACCGCCGCCTTGCTGATCGTCGTGCCATCGGCCTCATACTTTGGCGCCGGCTTGCCGGTCGCGGTCAGCGGCAGCAGGCACAGCACCCTGGCGGCAAACGAACCGGCCTCGGCCAACTGGTAGCTGTTGACCACGTCGATCACTTCGTCGTATTTCAGCGAGTGCTGCGGCCGCGCCAGGAAGTCCTTGATGAAGTCGTCGCCGGCGAATTTCTGGATCGTCGGCCGGCTGACCCGACCATCGGCAGGCAGAGCGGGATGCGCCCAGCGATACCACGGCCCGACCAGGCGCCAGTTCGGCGCCGGGTGAGTCGCTTGGCGGGTGATCACCATACGTTCCCCGCTCCGGGGGTGTAGCTTGGCGAGACGACGCCGGTCGAGGCGATCAGCGTCGTGCATTGGACGATGCCGTCGCAACTGACCATCGGCGCATGGACATTGACCGCCGAGGCATTGACTTCGACCGTCGCGTTGGCGGTGATCGTCACCTGGCCGGCGATGTTGATGTTGATCTTGCAGCCATTGCTGTGTTCGACGGTGACCTCCTGGGCAGCGTCGTCGAGAACGATGCGGTGGCCGCTCTCCATCGACACGGTGACCTTGGCGGCGCCGTCGGTGTCGTCGAACTGCAGCATGCTGCCCGAACGTGTCTTCAGCGTGCGCAGGTTGTTGGCCACTGTGGCAGCTTCGGGCAGCGACCGGCTGCCGTTCCAGCAGGCGCCGACGATATACGGTCGCGCCGGATCGCCGGCCTCGAAGGCGAGCACGACCTGCGAATCGACTTCGGGCAGGATCTCGAGGCCCTGGTCCTGGTCGGCGTAGGGCGTGAGCAGCGTCGCCCAGGCAAAAACCGCTTCGCCGGCAGCGCCGAAAGCGGGAATCTTCACCTTGATGCGGCCCTTGGCATCAGGATCGACGAGGTCGCTGACCACCGCCGGGTAGAGCCCGAACCAGCGCGGCCCTTCACCGTCGCGCGGGCTGCGCGGGTCGCCGTTCATGTCGCCCTCCCAAGCCAGGCACGTTCGGCATCGAAATGCGTCCGGTAGCCTGTCGGCTGATCATACTGGTGGCGAACGCGCGTGACGTAGAAGCCGTCGCCCTCGAACAGCGGACTGACCCGTTCCAGGCGCAACAGGCTGCCAACGTGGATCGCCGTGTTGCCATCGGCGACACCGTTCACGCTGACGAAACGCCGTGCGCGTCCGAGCAGCGCAGCGCGGGCGAGGGCGGTGGCCTCGCCATCCTTGAGCGGCACCTCGCGCACACGGTAACTGACGCGCTCGCCGAAAGCGCGTTCGAGCACCTGCGCGCCATGCGTGTTGCCCTGCGCCTCGGCGGCGATCTGATTGCCGTCGGATTCCTCGTCGATGGCGTCCTGATCGGCGTCGTCGAAACCGCCGACGACGACCTTGCTGCGCTGATGCGCGAGATCGGCGCGCAAGCGCACCTGCAACAGATTGCTGCCCTGGATCAGGGTCACTGCATTGCCGCCACGCCGGTCGCGCGTCGCCATGTGCACCGCGTCGCCGTCGACCCATACCTCGGCGGCCAGCCGCCGCGCGCGCTCGCGCAGGAAAGCCAGGTCGCTCTGGTTCCATTGCTGTGCCAGCGGCCAGGTCGGTCCGTCGACGTCGGCAACCGCGCGCAGGCCGTGCTCGGCGGCAATCTGCTGCAGCAGGTCGGCCTCGCTGACGTTTTCGTAGGTCTTGAAGCGCCGGGTCATGCGCAGATCCATCAGGTGGTCCTCGGCCAGGCAAACGACTTCGGGTGATCTGCCCTGCGCCATCGACAGCTCGATCGCGCTGAGCTTGCCGGCAAACACTTCCTGGCGGGAATCGCTCGGACCCATCGCCACACGCAACTCCTTGCCGAAATCGAGAACGGCGCCGTCGAGCCAGTTGAGTTGCTCGTTCTGTTCGCCGGCGCGCGGTCCGACGGCGACGAAGGTTGCCAGCAGGCGACGCAGGCCGTGCATGTCCTCGTCGACCTGCAGCAGGCACACGTCGCGCGCCAGCTCGGCGTTCGCCCGCCCATCGACCTTGATCTCGGGGATCGTCGATGACTGCAGGGGAGTCGGGATCAGGGGCATGATTTCAGTTTCGTTTAGTCACATTCTCAGTCATCGAAACCCCAGGCCTGCGTTCGCGCGGCGAGTTGCGTATCGCGGCGCGCGACTTCCTGCCAGCGCTGCAGCGCCTCGGCAGAGGCCTCGCTGTGCGGCTGCTCACCGCCACTGCCACCACCAGCGGCATCGACCTCGACTTCGGCGTTCACTTCCCCAATCTCGATGGGCATCGCTTTTTCTCCTCAGGGGTTGCGGCGCGCACGCCTGCCGCGGCAGCCACAGTCAGCCAAGGCCATGCTGCGCCCGACACTTGCCGTGCTCAGCGCCGGTGTGCTACTCGTCGCAAGCTTGCCGGCCGTCGCCCAACCGGGCTGAGTCGGATCGCGACGCGCGGCAGGCAGCGCACTGCCGAAGCGGGGTCGCAGCGGTACGCCGGCACCCCACGGACGGTCGGCACTGTCGGCAGCTTCGCCGCTCGTCAGGCCGAAAGCGGCGAGGCTGCTGCTCGCCCCCTGCTGATGCGCTGCGCTCTTGACCTGCGCGATGGCGCCGCCGAGGCCTCCCTGACTGGCCAGCGCCTGCCCCTGATGGACCGGGTCGATGCCGCTGGCGCTGCGCGCCGTTGCGGCCCGACCGCCACCCGCAGCTCCTGTCGGCGCAGCGACGAGCGGCAGGCTGGCGGCGGTTTTCGCCGGGTCGCTCCCTTGCCCGTTGCCGCCGCTGGCGACGCCGCGGCCGGCAGCGGCGGGCAGCGCCACCTCCTGCCCAAGTTCGAGCCGCAGCGGGTTGCTCAGGCCGTCGGCCAGTGCCCGCCAGGCCTTGGCATCGAAACCGTTGCGCGCCGCCAGTTGCGCCAGGCTCTCGCCGGGCATCGCCTGCACGATGCGCTCGGGCGACTGCTGGTTACCCTGCGTTCCGGGCGAACCGGCGGGTAGCGCGCTGCCATTGCTCGACCCCGCCGGTGCTCCGGCCGCGGCGGCAGCGTTGGCCGGCGCCGGGGTGTAGGTCCAGCGCGGGTCCTGGCCCTTGATGCTGACCGACACCTTGGCGCGCAGCGGGACGCCATTAGCGTCGAAGAGATCGAGGTCGAGGTTGGCACTCTCCATCGTCCCCTGCACCAGGAAGCTGCCCCATGCGAAGAGTACGCGCGGCGGCGCTTCCTGACCCGGCCGCGGTCCGCGCGGGCGGACGAAGCGCTCGACCATCGCGGTCTTGTCGAGCACACTGACGCCGGACTCGGTACTGCCTTCGTCGGCGGTATCGAAGACCAGATCGAAGCTGACCTGCATCTCGCCGGTGCCCGGGCGCTGCCGTGCCTGGGCGCCGGCCTGCGCGCCACCGGCGGTGCGGTTGGAAATCTGCACGCGCAGCGTCGTCGGGTTGAACTGCACGTCCACCGACGTGTTGGGCGTCTCGGTCGGCCGCTCACCCGAGCCGATCTCGGCCAGACGAGCTTTCAGCAGCGCGCTCATGCCGGCACCTCGGCGGGTAGCAGGCGCAGGCCTTCGTGCGCGATCGACAGTTCCTCGATGGCGATCTCGCCCGTCCTGGCGTTCAGTTCGGGGCCGCGAATCTTGGCCGGCAGACCGCGATCGAACATCCACGTCGCGCGCACCGTCTGGTCGGCACTGAGCACGTAGACGATGCCGTCATAGCGCGTCACTGGTCGCTCGCCGTTGATGATCCGCTGCAGCCAGTGCCACAGATCGGTGTTCGCCTGGCCACCGCCATCGGGTTGATAGAACATGCCGCGCTTGAGCAACAGCGGCTGATACTTGGCGCGGCCGACGCGCCGGATGGTGCCGTTGTTGCGGCCACCCTCCTGGTATTCCTGGATGTCCATCTCGATTTCGAGGCCGGTGCACTCCTGAAAAGCGCCATTGCCGAGTAGCGCCGCGGTCTGCGATGGGTCGTAGCCGTCACCCGCACCGGGCAAGCGCTGGCGACCGGCAATCAGGTTCGGCGAGCGCAGCAGCTTCACCTCGAAGCGGAAAGCGGGCAGGATCAGCGCGTCAGGCATGGTCGCCTCATTCCTCGAGATTCAGCGTGCCATCACCGTCGCGACGCAGGCGGACGAGAATGAATTCGAGTGGCTCGGCGGGCGCCACGCCGATGTCCACCAGGAGCTCGCCGCGATCCAACCCTTGCCTATCGGTATGGACACGCACGAAGAAGGACTCGGCCTCGCTGGCCCCGGCGAAGGCGCCGGCGCGAAACAGGCCGCGCAGCAGACTCTCGATCGCGTGCTGCAGATCGCGCCACAGCGCCGGGCCGTTGGGCTCGAAAACGGCCCACTGCATGTCGACCAGCAGCGTTCGCCTCAGCATCAGGATCAGCCGGCGGACCGACAACTGTCGCCAGTCGCTCTCGCGCGACAGCGTGCGCGCAGCGACCAGCGCGATGCCGTCTGGACCGCGCACGAAACAGTTGATTCCCTGCGCATGGAGAGCGTCGGCGCGGCCCTCGGGCTGTGCTTCGGCGACATGAATGATCTGTCGCGCGATCTCGTTGGCCGGTCCGAACTGGATGCCACGCTCGAATTCACGCCGCGCAATGATGCCGGCGGCGACGGCCGATGGCGGCAACTGATGCCGGCGGGCTTGTGCCGCGTCGACCCCGTCGGCCGTGCGGCGGGCCGTCACCAGCCACGGGTGGTAAGCCGCCGCCCAGGAGCTGTCGAACTGCGCCCGCCACTGTTCGATGCGCGCCTGTGACAGACCGGGCGGTACATCGAAGAGCGCGATCAGCGCCTGGGTGCTCTCGCAGAAGTCGAGAACGCGCTGCTGCAGACCAGTGATCAGGGTCAGTCCGGCCTGCGTGCGCGGATCGACGATCAGACCCGAGAGAGCGCTCGGCGCTACCTGGCTCGCCGTGGCGGGGGTCGATACGGTCAGGCAGGCGGAGAACTCGGCGCCGGCGCCGCCGGTGGGCGGGTCCTCGACGGTCTCCGGGCCGGCCCATTGCGCCGGCACGTAGAGATCGGGCAGCATCAGGTGGGTGATCGTGTCATTGTGGGCCAGCGCGGCGATTCCCGCGCCGGGGTTGTCGTCGGCGACCGACCAGTGGCTGTCGAAAAAATCGTCAGGGGTGATGGTCTGCCAGTCGTCACGACCGCCGGCAAAAACATCGCTGACCCCGCGCAGGAACTCGACGCGCGGACCACGCGGCGCGATTCTCGTCGCCGCCCAGTCGGGATGCGGCCAGAGCAGCGTCGAGCGATCACAGAGGACGCTGGCCAGACTCTCGGGATGATCGGGCGATAGGGCCAGATTGTCGAAGCGCTCGCTGCGCCCGACCCCATCGGCGATCGCCAGGCTGGCGGCGACGAGTTCGGCACGCACCGGCGGCGAAGCGGGCGCACCATCGAGCGTCAGTAGCCAGCGCTCGCGCGCGCGGTCGCTGTCGCGCACCCGCCGCAGGCCAGCGCAGAAGGCCAGCGTTGACGCCCCGGCGGAGTCGGTCAGGCGCAGACAGCTACCGACGGCCACCGGACTGCGCGGGTCGACCAGCAAGCGGTCGAGCGCGTCGAGTGTGAACGCCAGCGCAGTCGCCGAAAAGCCGAGTGAGAGCTTGATCTGGTTGCCCCACACGCCTTCGTTGCGGGCAACGAACTTGAGGTCAATGGTGAACGCGCCGCTCAGTTTGCCGACCGCGCAGGCGTCGGCAAACGAAGCGCCGCGGGAATGCACGATGCGTACGATCCACGCCAGGCGTGCCCCCTGTTCGAAGTAACTGGCCACCGCGTGCGGCAACAGGCCTGGCCCTTCAAAGCCACCGAAGTCATGCACATACTCGTCGAAACTGCGCACCGGCACCGGCTGGCTGCGCCGCAGCGGTCGTGCCAGGTCGCTGACCATGCGATAGCCCGCCGGCCAGCTCTCGTCGACCAGCGGAACGTTCGCCGGGCCGCGCGGCGCCACACCCACGAAGGCACAGACGTCCATGCGCTGCGGATTGAGCACCGGCACGCGTACTTCGGGCAGCGCGAATACGCCTGGAGCGCCGAGCGGGGAGCGGACTGAAGTCAGCATGGCTCGTTGACCTAGACGTACTCGACGCCTTCGTGCACCAGGTGCAGCTCTTCCATCGCCACTTCGCCGCCACCTTTTGCCGCCAGCGTCGGGCCGACCCACTTCTTGGGCTGAGCATTGGTCAGCTTGAAAGCGGCGACCGGATTGCGCGCTTCATCGAGGACCGTAATGGTCACCGTACGGCGACCGTCGCCGCCTTCACGGACGTCCTTGACCCACTGGAACAGGTCGGTCGAACCGATCAGCCCACGTTTGAGCGTCACGTCTTCCTGTTTGAAGGTATTGGCGACCTTGCGCACGGTATTGACCATGTCGTTGCCGTTGCGGTACTCGGAATAGTTGATCTCGCTGCCCAGACCGGAAGCGTCGGAAAAGCCCGCGATGACGCTGGTCTCACTGCCATTGCCGAGCGAGACCAGGAAATTGAAGGCGCCGTAGGGATTGTTGCGTTGGGTTGCCATCTGGAGTTCTCCTCAATCAGCTCTTGCTGTCGGCAGTCCATTGACCGACGCGGAAGATCACGAACTCGGCCGGACGGCTGGGCGCCATGCCGACCAGGCAGATCAGGCGGCCGTTGTCGAGATCGTTCTGGGTCATCGTCGTGCGATCGCAGCGGACGAAGAACGCTTCCGCTGGCTTCGCGCCGATCAGCGCGCCATCGCGCCAGAGGACATAGAGGAAGTCTTCGACCATGCTGCGGATGTTGGTCCACAGACGCTCGTTGTTGGGTTCGAAGACCGCCCACTGGGTCGCCTTGTCGATCGAGTGCTCGACGTAGATGAACAAGCGACGGACGTTGACGTACTTCCATTCCGGGTCCGAACTCATCGTACGCGCACCCCAGACGCGGTTGCCGCGACCGTCGAAGAAGCGCAGGCAGTTGACGCCTTCGGGGTTGAGGACATCCTGGCGCGCCTTGTTGATGTTGATCTCGAACTTCGTCAGGCCACGCACCACCTCGTTGGCCGGCGCCTTGTGCACGCCACGTTCGATGTCGCTGCGCGCATAGATGCCGCAGACGAAACCTGACGGCGGCAGGGTCAGCTTGCGCGGCGGCACGCCGGGAACGGTCGGGAAGAGTGGATCGAGGATCTCGATCCACGGGTGGTAGAGGGCCGCATACTTGCTGTCGAACTTGCCGCGGAACTCGCGGATCTCGGAGATCGAGCTGTTCGCCGCGGCGTCGACGACGGCGATGCGATAGCGGTACTTCTCGGCGTGCGCGATGAGATGGTCGGCCGCCGCCTGGACCGAGTCACTATCGAGCATCGCACCGCCGTCGGGCAGGGCGACGATGGCGATGTCGTCGAGTTCGCCGAGCGCTTCGAGGCCGGTCGCGCGCTCGGCGACGACGTCCGGGTTGGCCTCCTTGCCGCCCAGATCGTCGGCGCTAGGCAGCGTGCCGTCGCCGCCGCCGGCGAGCCGCTTGTCGGCGGACTGCAGGCCAACCATCAGTGCCGCCGGCGCGAAAGCATTTCCGCCCGGCAGCCAGTCGAGATAGACCATCGCGTTCTCGTCATCGGGGTCATCGAGTTCGAGGACTTTGCCAATGTCGCGACGCTGGTCGCGGTGTGCGCCGAGTTGGTCATAGACGTCGATACGGCCGTCGGGACCGTAGACCGTGACGCGCAATTCGACGAGCGAAATCTGCGCGCCGGCGGCGACCGGTACCGGCAGGCCGGTGTTGTCGATGAAAGTCTGCCGACCATCGCTATCGACGTTGATCACCCGCAGGTTGCCGGCGACCAGCGGCACGTTACCGGTCGGCGCGACCGCCGGCAAGGGCGCGCTGACTTCGACGACGGCGCCGGCACGAATGCTCTTTACCTGCACACCCCAGGTGTGCCTGGCCAGAATGTCGCCAACGACCAGCGGGAATTCGAAGGCCAGGTTCTTGCTGCGCATGACCTGGGTGTCGACCAGGACGTTGCCGTCCTGACCCGGCCAGCGGGCGTGCCAGGCGGCCGCGCCAAGCGTCGTCGGGACGGTCAGATGGGCGATGAAGTCGGCGACCGGCTGAGCTGCCGCTGGCGTGAAGACTCGCGACACGTACAGCCGGCGCCCGCCGTTGTTGAAGAAGGCACGCGCTGCGTGCGCCAGATACGCTGTTCGCTCGCCGGTCGCCAGATCCAGTGGCGCCAGGCTGCCATAGACGCGCTCGAATTCGGTGAACGAGGTGATCAGGCGCGGCTTGGTCGTCGTCGGCCCGAGCGAGTACTGCACGGGACCGAAGCGGGTCACGCCGGCAAAACCGGTGGTACTGGTCGGCACGCCTTCGATCGACTTGGAGCGGAAGCTGACCTCCTCGACATAGACGCCAGGTGCTAGATACTCGGGCATGGTGTTCCCCTCTGTTCTGTGGTCATGGGACAAAAGGCGCCGCGGCGCGATCGCAACGCCCGCTGTGGCCAACGATTGCGCCGACTAGGCAAAAAGCAGGTCGGCATCATTTACTCCTGACACCCTGCCCGGTGCCAGCGTGATGTCGATGAAAGCGGCCTCCAGCACGTGGCCGGCCGGCATCGCTGTGCCGCTGAGGACCTCGTTCAAGGCGTCGCTGCCGGCCACCTCGAGCGGCAGACCAGAGAGCGGATCGGCAACACCAAGCACGCTTGCCGGAGCGAGGAAGATCCACAGCCGCAGGGCTATCGTCGCCGGCAGGACGACGCCTCCCGGCACTGCCTGCGTCCCGAGGACGACGAGGAATTCGCCGCGGTCATCGCCGTGCGCCCAGGCCAGCGGTGTTTCCGTGGCGAAGTTCGCCGGTCCGGCACCCGGCCGGGTGACCACCACGCGCGCCCAGGCGACAGGCACCGCCGACGCCAGCGAAGCACCGCGCCGAATACAGCCACGAATCGCCGAGGCATTGGCGGCCAGCGGATAGGTGGCGCCAGGCCACAGCCAGGCGGTACGGATGTTGGCCAGCGACGACGGCGGCACGCCGCCGCTTTGCACCGGCGTCAGCGACAGCCGGCGCGGCACGTACTGGCGGGGATCGTTGTCGCTGCGGTAGTCGGCGTAGCGCGCATCGCGGCGGGCGAAAGCGCGCACGACGAAGTTCGTCGGGTCGTCAGCGACGTCTGCCGGTGGCGTCGCCACCTTGTCGGCAGCGGCGAGTGGCAGCACTCTGGCCAACCGGCCGGCGTGACGCAGCGCCTGCCGTGCCTGCGGGTGGCGTTCGAAACGCAGCAGCCCTGGGCGCGTGCCGATCGCTTCGAGGTCGTTGACCCAGTCTCCGGCGACCGGCAGCTGGGTCAAGGCGTCAAGCCACTGGATTCCCAAAGCCAGGCGATGCGTGACCTGGCTGACCTGCACCGTATTGTCGATACCCAGCGGCCGCAGCGTCGCGACGGCGCTCATGTGCTGATCCGCAGGCGGATGTCGGCGTCGGTGACCGGCGGCGTGAGCTCTGCCTCGGCGGTATCGATACGCACCACGCGCGCCAGGTAAGGCACCGACAGGCGGTAGTCGCTGGGCAGCGAGTCGAAAGTGCGCATCAGCGCTTCGGTCGATATTTCCTCGAGCAGCAGTTGCACGGCGTCGGTCGGCGCCGCCTGCGGTTCGCCAGCGTATTCCGGCGTCGCCGGCAGGCTCGGGGCATAGAGCAGTGGCCCCGAGAGGACGGGTGCCCTTTCCAGTACCTGCATCGTGCGCCCGAGGATCATGTGCTGATACTCGGCGTTCTCGGCCCAGGGAGTCAGCAGATAATGCAGGTCGAGCGCCAGATGACCGCGGCCATCGGCATTGCCCACCGCCGACCAGGCCGCACGCATGATGTTGTTGAAGTCCACCCGGTAGAGCAGGATCGACAGCGCGTTGTCGCCGATCTTGTCCTTCGACTGAGTGTCGCCGAGATCCTCGGTACGAATCAGCACGGCCTTGGTCTTCTTGCCCGGCACCGGCTCACGTTCGAGAAAGGCGCGAGCGAGAACGCGCTCGATACTCTTCCCGACAGCGGCGATGCCCGTGAAGCCTGCCATGCGCTTGCCTCCTCATCGAGGTTTTGCCGCAACAATGCGGCGCTGATTTCGGTTACGGTTCGCTGCGCGCCGGCGGGCGCAGTCGGCAGTTGGCCGGGGCTTCCGGCAACGACTTCCCGACCTTCTTCCGGTTTGCCGATGAACGGCCGACCGGAGGCTTACCGATGATCCAAAGCAAGCCGCGTGCCAACGCAAGGCGCTTTGTTTAACTGCATGTATTGGTTCTTATTTCCGCAAAGTGCCGCCGCTGCGAGTGCTGATCTGGGTCGAATTCGACCCAGACGGAGGAGGGCTGGTCAACTAAAATCGCCTCGCGCAGGTCGTCACTGCGCTGCCCCTTTGCCCAGAAGCCAGGCTGATCCTTGCGCCGCCAGGCAAAGGGAGAAAGCCGGGTCAGCTTTCACCCGTGTGGGTCGGATTTGCCCCACTCGTCGCGCCAAGCCCTGCACGGGTCGACGTGACTCGGTCCAAGACGAGCTCACGCCTGCGCGGAACGAGGTCCTGCCTCGTCTTCGGGGCGCGAGTACACCACATGCCGGTCGGCGTTTTCGCGGCGGCGGACCAGACCTTGCGCCTGCAGGCGGGCGAGTGCGGCTTCGACGACTGGAATGTCGACGCACCAGTGGACCGGCAGCCACCACTCGCAGATGCCGTCCACGGTGTCAGCAGCCTCGGGATGGCTGTGCAGATAGCGCAGGATGGCGTCTACCACCTCGCTGAGGCCTGGCTGCGGGTCCATTGGCTTCTCTCCCCTGAAGCAACAGGCATCCAGAAGCAATCATCGTGCTATGCGGGATTTGGTCAGGGGTCAGCGCTGCGCTGCGGGGATTCAGTTCCGCCGGAATTCCTCCGGCTCGATGCCATGCTTCTTGAGCAGTTTGCCCAGTGCGCGCCGTTCCTTGCCGGCCAGACGTGCGGCGCTCGATACGTTGCCGGCGCTTTCCGACATCAGGCGCAGCAGTTGGCTACGTTCGAAAGCCACCAGGACCTGCTGCTTGGCTTCGTTGAAATTGAGCGCCGCGGGGTTGGCCATGCGGCGATCGGACTGGCGTCGGCGATCACCGTCCGGGGCCAGGGCACAGACCAGGATGGCTGGTCCGTCGCAAAGCAGGAACTCCCTCTGGATGCGGTTCTGCAGCTCGCGAACGTTGCCTGGCCACGGATAGGCGAGCAGCCAGTGCACGGTATCGGGATGCAGTTCCTGGACCGGCAGGTGATACTGACGCGCCGCTTCGGCGATGAAGTGACGGGCGAGCAGGACGGCGTCGTCGGCGCGCGCGCGCAACGGCGGAACGTGAAGATCCATCGCAGTGAGGCGATAGTAGAGGTCGGCCCGGAATTCATCCTGGCTGACACGCTGCACGAGATCGCTGTTGCAGGCGGCGACGATGCGAACGTCAGCCTTTTCGGTGTGGCTGCTGCCCAGCCGGCGATACTGGCCGTCCTGGAGGAAGCGCAACAGGCTGACCTGCGCCTTTGGCGTCAGTGCGTCGACTTCGTCAAGAAACAATGTGCCGCCCTCGGCCTGGGCAATCAGGCCGATCTGGCTCTCACGCGCGTCGGTATAAGCCCCTCTGGCGTGGCCGAAGAGTTCGTTCTCGACCAGATGATCGGGCAACGCACCGCAGTTGACCGGGATGAACGGACGGTCTCGACGTCTCCCCTGGTAGTGGATGGCGCGCGCCGCCATCTCCTTGCCGCTGCCGGTCTCACCGCTGATCAGAACGGTGGTGTCGTAGCGCGCGATCCTGGCAAGAATCGCCAGCATCCCCCGGAAGGTGGTGGATTGGCCTATGAAACCATTTGCTGCCGGCAGATTGCTCATCGTCCGTCCTCCATGCTGAGGTCAGCGAAAACGCCCGATTCATTGCACTTGGAGCTTGGAACTTAGCAAAGTATCTCGTTGAGCGTCCAATAGACTCTATGAATGCGGCTGGACGGGTGATCGTCGCGGGGCTTTCGGTCCATAATGATGAGTTTTCCGCCGTAGCCGCGAGTGGGGACCCGCGGGCGGCCCGTTGAGGTTCTGATCTTTTTTTGCGAGGAGATGCTTGAAATGAAGGTCACTGTCATTGGCGCCGGGTACGTCGGCCTGGTTTCCGGCACCTGCCTGGCGGATGTCGGCAACGACGTTCTCTGTCTCGACCTGGATCAGGAGAAGATTCGCATTCTCCAGAGCGGCGGCATCCCGATCTTCGAGCCCGGTCTCGAAGCGATGGTGAGGAGAAACGTCGCCGCCGGCCGCCTGCGCTTCACGACCGATGTAGAAGAAGCGGTCATGCATGGCCTTTTGCAGTTCATTGCCGTCGGCACGCCTCCCGACGAAGATGGTGCGGCCGACTTGCAGTATGTCGTGGCGGCGGCGATGAACGTCGGCAGATTCATGACCGAGTACAAGGTTGTGGTGGACAAGTCGACGGTCCCAGTCGGTACCGCCGACGCAGTGCACGCGGTCCTGGCCGAACAACTGGCGGTACGCGGCGTGAGCATCGACTATAGCGTGGTCTCCAACCCCGAGTTCCTCAAAGAGGGGGCGGCCGTTGAAGACTTCATGAAGCCGGACCGGATTGTCGTTGGCGCGCAGGATTCTCGCGCCGTAGACGTCATGCGCGAGCTTTACGCGCCTTTCCAGCGCAACCACGAGCGTTTGTTGGTGATGGATGTGAAGAGCGCGGAACTGACCAAGTACGCCGCCAACGCGATGCTGGCCACGCGCATCAGTTTCATGAACGAATTGGCGAACCTCGCTGAAAGTCTGGGGGCCGATATCGAACTGGTGCGCAAGGGAATTGGCTCCGACCCGCGAATTGGTTTCGACTTCCTGTACCCGGGCGCCGGTTACGGCGGCTCGTGCTTTCCGAAAGACGTGCAGGCGCTGATTCGAACGGCGCACGCTGCAGGTCATCAGCTCAAGGTTTTGCGCGCCGTCGAGGAGGCCAACACGGCCCAGAAGTCGGTGCTGACGCAAAAGATTGTCAAGCGCCTCGGCGCGGATTTGTCGGGCAAGACGATCGCCCTCTGGGGACTGGCCTTCAAGCCTAACACCGACGACATGCGTGCTGCACCGAGCCGGGTGCTGATCGCCGACCTCCTGGCGCGCGGCGCGCGGATCAGGGCCTACGACCCGGTGGCAGCCGACGAGGCGCGCCGCATCTTCGCCGGCGAAGCGGGCATTGATTTGGTCAGCAAGCCGATGGAGGCTCTGCGGGGTGCCGACGTCCTGGCGATCGTCACCGAATGGAAGGAGTTTCGTGCACCGGATTTCGCGGCCATCAGGTCGCTCCTCAAGACGCCGGTGATTTTCGATGGCCGCAACCTCTATGACCCTGCCGTTCCGCGCCGCGCGGGGCTCGAATACTTCGCCATCGGGCGGCTGTAAAGCAGCTTTTTTGCTGCACCGCACCAAATCTTGCTATAATGAAGTCCGTTGCTTGTTTGCCTTCGTCTTGCAGAACCCGTATGTATATCGTCGATGATCCCACCCTTGCGCTCATTGCCCGTTTCGTAGGGAACTCGGCGCACGATGAATGTTCGGACACGGAATTCTTCCAGCGGCAGATCGCGGCAATTGAAGAGTACGTCGACCGCTTTCCGCCGGACGAGCGGGAGACCCGCGCCTTGGCGTGGATTGAGGCAAATGCCCGGCAATATCGTCAGCAGTGGCAGAAGCAGGCGGCGATCAACGTCCTGGCCAAGACCCGTTGTCCCGATTGCCCCCTGGCCGGCGGTGATGAGTGGACGCCTTGTGCGGTTCATACACACTGGCTGAAGCTGCTGCAGCGTTACGCCGTCAACGAGCTTTCATCACACGATTATGTGGCCAGGAGTCTGGCGCTGCTGACCGCACACAAGGACTGGCTGAAGGTAAGTCGAGTTCTCGGCCCGTCGCGGTCAGCACGTCCGGAGACCTGCTGCCGAAACTGATGACCCGACTCGCCTGGCGCGCGGCACCAGGCGGACGTTCCCGGAAGGGTAAGCAGCGTTCAGTAAACTTCCGGAATGAAGGTCTGGTCGGAGATGGGAGGCCGGACATAGCCATGCTCGTCCTGACGAGGCGGCAGGACGATCGGTTCGGGCGTCAGGTCCTCGTAGTCGATCATGTTCAGGAGATGCGTGATCACGTTCAGGCGGGCCCGCTTCTTGTCGTCGCCGTCGACCACATACCAGGGCGCCTGCTTGATGTCGGTGTGCGCGAACATGGC
Source organism: Candidatus Accumulibacter aalborgensis (assembly GCF_900089955.1). GTDB lineage: Bacteria > Pseudomonadota > Gammaproteobacteria > Burkholderiales > Rhodocyclaceae > Accumulibacter > Accumulibacter aalborgensis. The sequence goes on from NZ_FLQX01000121.1 coordinate 44,216, forward strand.
GTCCTTGGCTCGTGAGTAGTCGACCCAGCGAGCCCGTGATTCGAGGTCCATCGGGCTGAGTTTCCAGTGCTTTTCCGGATGAAAGATCCGCTTCTGGAAACGACGCTCTTGCTCTTCATTGCTGACCGAGAACCAGTACTTGATCAGGATGATGCCGCTGCGGACAAGCATCCGCTCGAATTCCGGGCAGGTGCGTAGAAACTCCCGGTAGTCGTCTTCAGTGCAGAATCCCATCACCCGCTCGACGCCGGCCCGGTTATACCAACTGCGATCGAAGAGAACCATTTCTCCGCCGGCCGGCAGGTGCTGAACGTAGCGCTGGAAATACCACTGGCTCTGCTCCCTGTCCGTCGGTGCGGGCAGGGCGGCGACGCGGGTGACGCGCGGACTGAGGCTCTCGGTGATGCGCTTGATGGTGCCGCCTTTGCCGGCCGCATCACGCCCTTCAAACACGACGACGACCTTGAGTTTCTTGAACTTGATCCACTCCTGCAGTTTGACGAGTTCGACTTGCAGCTTCGACAGCGTCTCTTCGTACAACTTCGTTTTGAGCGCCGGCTTGCGAGCGTTGTCGGTATGGCTGCCTTTGCCCCGAGCTTCTTCAGGCTTCAGCGCGGCCAAGGTCACTTTCGTCGGCTTGGCCGCCTTGGCCTTGGCAGCTTTCGGCGCCGTGGCCCGCTGATCATTCTTGCCTTCGGTCTTGGTCGCCGCCTTTGCTGCCGTCTTGGCGGTGGCCGCCGTTGGAGGCTCTGTCACTTGCTCGGTTACGCTTTCGGTAGTGGCTTGATCGCCTTCCGGTGCGACATCTTCGTGCACGGTCTTGACTTCACTCATGGTGCCTCCTTGGCGTGGCTGAATCTTGAATGGTTGGCATGGTTCTTCTCCTCTTCGCGCACAAATTGCCGCGGGCGCCAATTATCGTCCTTTTTTTCGCAAAAATGAACAATTCGGCGCACGAAACGTGCAATCCGCCACGCGCTGCCAGGACAGGGTGCTGAGGAGGATCTGAACATGCCCCATCGTTCGCCGACCGGGACGGCGAGGGGAGGAGTTCGGAGGAGGTGTGAAGGGAAGGGGCAACGGGCCTGGCCCGCTGCCCCTTCAGCGCCATTCTCAGCCGAGCTTGGCAAATGCTTCGATGACTTCTGCCGGTGCCTGGACCATTTCGATCAGCACGCCTTCACCAGCGATCGGGAATTCGGCACTCGCTTTCGGATGCAGAAAAGTGATGTCAAAACCGGCGGCACCCTTGCGGATTCCCCCCGGCGCGAAGCGTACGCCGTGGGCTGTCAGCCATTCAACCGCCTTTGGCAGGTCGTCGATCCACAAGCCGACATGGTTGAGCGGTGTGGCGTGGACCGCCGGCTTCTTCTCGGGATCAACCGGCTGCATCAGATCGACTTCGACCTTGAACGGGCCTTTGCCCATGGCCACGATGTCTTCGTCAACGTTTTCGCGTTCGCTGACGAAGTTGCCGGTGATTTCGAGGCCCAGCATGTCGACCCATAGCTGGCGCAGTTTCATCTTGTCCGGACCACCGATGGCGATTTGCTGGATGCCGAGGACTTTGAAGGGACGTTGGTTCATGTAATGTTCTTTCTTGTAACACGATCGAAAGGAGTTCTGCTGGCGCTAGTCGCGAGCAGAACGGCGTATGGCGGCAGCGGCCGCAAACTCACTACCACGAGAAAAAGCCTCGACGTTTTCTTCTATGGTATCAGGGTCGTACAGATAATTCACCATCAGTCCGAAGGACTGTCGCCGGCCCCGAGGCGATGTGTCCGCCAGATAGTTGAGGCGTTCGATGCGCGCGCCGTTGCCGAGATGAAAGCGGGCAACCGGGTCGTAGGGCCGTCCGCTCTTGTCAGTGGCCAGCAGATAGCGCGCGGCCAGGCGCCTCAAGCCGTGCTGCAGGGCGCGCGCCAGACGCTCATCGTCGACCCAGCGGTCGTCGGCGAGCAGTTGGACAAGCCCGGCGGCGTTGGCCATCGTTGTCTGCGCTGGCGCCAGATGGCGCTTGATCCGTTCGAGGTCAGCTTCACCAAAGGCCTTTTGCCAGGCATCCGGGTTCTTCTCGGCCCAGCGCCGAAAAGTGGGCAGGGGAGACAGGGTGGCAAAGTTGACCAGCCGTGGGTAGTCGCGCTTCAGGTCGTCGACGACGCGTTTGAGCAGAAAATTGCCGAATGAGACGCCACGCAAGCCGGGCTGCGTGTTGGAGATCGAATAGAAGATCGCCGTGCTTGCCCGTTGCGCGTCGAAGACCGGCGCGTGTTCGTCGAGCAGTGTCTGAACGTTGTCGGCAAGCTTGTCGGTCAGCGCGACCTCGACGAAGATCAGCGGCTCCATGGGCATGCGTGGATGAAAAAAGGCGTAGCAGCGACGATCCGAGTCCAGGCGGTTTTTCAGATCGCTCCATGAGCGGATCTCATGGACCGCCTCGTACTCGATCAGTTTTTCAAGCAGTTTTGCCGGAGAGCTCCAGGTGATGCGCTGCAGTTCGAGGAAGCCGACATCGAACCAGGCAGCCAGGCGCAACTCGACTTCCTGGTCCAGCGAACGCAGGGCCGGGTCCTGGTCCACAAAGCGCAGCAAGTCGGCGCGCAGGTCGACGAGAAACTTGACGCCCTGCGGCAGGGCAGTGAATTGCGTCAGGATGCGCAAGCGAGACGAACGGATGGCATGACGCAGGTCCGATTCGGCGGCCCAGCGCTCCTCGCTGTCGATCGCCGCCTGATAGTCGGCGTGCGCCCTGGCGACCTGTTGCGGGTCGGGACCGAATTCGCTAGCGATGATGCGCAGAAAGGTGGCGCGACCTTGGTCATCGAGACGCAGATAGGTCTCCGCCAGACGGCCTGCGCGCCGCCTTGCCGAGACTTCACCGCCGACGCCGCTGGCACATTCATGCAGCAGATCATGAATCCGCGCCAGTTGTTTACCATCCAGAGTACGCGCGCCAGCACTTTCAACGAGGAGCGTGCGGACCTTGCGCAGCCCCCGGACGACTATTCCTGCAGGCATTTCATTTTCCTCCTCGTCCACCATGGCTCGGCAAACGGTCCTTCGACTTTAGACAGGCCGGCGCTGCGCGCCGACGACAAAAACGATACCGATCAGAATCATCGGCAGCGACAACCACTGCCCCATGCTGACGGTGTATGAGAAACCAAAGATACCCTCATCGGGCGAACGGAAATACTCGGCGAACCAGCGCAGAACTCCGTAGCCGATCAGGAAGAAACCCGAAACGGCGCCGCACGGCCGCGCTCGCCGCGAATAGAACCACAGGACGATAAACAATACGACGCCCTCGAGCCCGGCCTGATAGAGCTGCGACGGGTGGCGCGGGAGATCGTCGACGCGGGGGAAAATCATCGCCCACGGCAGGGACGGATCCGCCGGACGACCCCAGAGTTCGCCGTTGATGAAGTTGCCCAGGCGCCCGGCGGCCAGGCCGAGCGGCACCAGCGGAGCGATGAAATCGGTGATTTCGAGCCACCGTCTGCCGGTCTTGCGGGCGTAGAGCGCCATGGCGACGAGCACGCCGAGGAAGCCACCATGAAACGACATGCCCCCCTTCCACACGGCAAGGATCTCCAGCGGATGCGCGAGGTAGTCGCCCGGCTCGTAGAACAGAACCTGGCCAAGGCGGCCGCCAATGATCACCCCGAGGACACCGTAGAAAAGCAGGTCGTCGAGCTCGCGCAACGTCCAGCCGGCTTGCGAAAGCTGGGGATGGACCAGAATGCGATGGCGGCCGAGCCACCAGAACTGGACAAAGGCAAGCAGGTACATCAGCCCGTACCAGTGAACACTCAATGGGCCCAGCTTGAGTGCGACAGGGTTGAACTGCGGATGGATCAACACGGTGCGAACACCCCGGGGGCTTTCGGATAGAATCCCGATTATATCGCGCCACCTTCGGGCGTGTTTCAGATTGGAGATCGGCAATGCCCCACTATCGTTCCCGGACCTCGACTCACGGCCGCCACATGGCGGGTGCCCGCGCCCTGTGGCGCGCGACGGGGATGAAGGACGGCGACTTCGGTAAGCCGATCATCGCGGTGGTCAATTCCTTCACACAATTCGTTCCGGGTCACGTGCACCTCAAGGATCTGGGCCAGTTGGTGGCGCGCGAGATCGAGGCCGCCGGTGGCGTGGCCAAGGAATTCAACACCATCGCCATCGACGATGGCATCGCCATGGGGCACGATGGCATGCTCTATTCGCTGCCCTCGCGTGACTTGATCGCCGATTCGGTCGAATACATGGTCAATGCGCACTGCGCCGACGCCATGGTGTGCATTTCGAACTGCGACAAGATCACACCGGGGATGCTGTTGGCCGCGATGCGGGTGAACATCCCGACGATCTTCGTTTCCGGTGGCCCGATGGAGGCGGGCAAGGTGAAGTGGGGCGGCAAGGTGATTGCCGTCGACCTCGTCGATGCGATGGTCAAGGGCGGTGACAGCAACTGTTCAGACGATGAGGTTGACGCTTTCGAACGCTCGGCGTGCCCCACCTGCGGTTCATGTTCAGGCATGTTTACTGCCAACTCGATGAACTGCCTGACCGAGGCGCTGGGTTTTTCGCTACCCGGCAACGGTAGCTGTCTGGCGACCCATGCCGATCGCCAAGAGCTGTTTCTCAAGGCCGGTCGCCAGATCGTCGACCTGTGTCGTCGCTATTATGAACACAACGACGCCTCGGTCTTGCCGCGCTCGATCGGCAGTTTCGCCGCCTTCGAAAACGCGATGACGCTGGACGTTTCGATGGGCGGTTCGACGAACACCGTCCTCCACATCCTGGCAGCGGCGCAGGAAGGGGGCGTGAATTTCACGATGGCCGACATCGACCGCATTTCGCGTCGGGTGCCGTGCCTGGCGAAAGTCGCGCCGGCGACGCCCGACTATCACATGGAGGACGTCCACCGTGCCGGAGGCATCTTCGCAATTCTCGGCGAACTCGACCGTGCCGGCCTGCTTCATCGCGGCGTCCCGACGGTGCACGCCCGAACGCTGGGCGAGGCGATCGACACCTGGGACGTGATCCGCTCGCCAGACGCCATGGTCCACGAGTTCTTCAGGGCCGCGCCGGGAGGCATTCCGACGCAGACCGCTTTTTCGCAGGACCGGCGTTACCCGGAACTGGATCTCGATCGCGCGCACGGCTGCATTCGCGACCAGGCCCACGCCTATTCGCAGGAAGGCGGTCTGGCCGTGCTCTACGGCAACATCGCGAGCGATGGCTGCATTGTCAAGACCGCCGGTGTGGACGAGAGTATCTGGGTGTTCAGCGGTCAGGCACGGGTGTTCGAGAGTCAGGATGATGCCGTGCAGGCGATTCTTGGTGACCAGGTCAAGCCCGGCGAGGTGGTCGTCATTCGCTACGAAGGCCCGAAAGGCGGGCCAGGAATGCAGGAGATGCTCTACCCGACGTCGTACCTGAAGTCTAAGGGGCTGGGCAAGGTCTGCGCGCTGCTGACCGATGGCCGTTTTTCCGGCGGTACGTCAGGGCTGTCGATCGGGCACGCCTCACCCGAGGCTGCCGAAGGCGGCGCGATCGGTTTGGTGGAAGAGGGCGATGTGATCGAGATCGATATTCCGGCCCGACGTATTCATCTGCTCATCGACGACTCCGAAATGGCCCGCCGTCGCGCCGCAATGGACGCCAGAGGAGATGCCGCCTGGCAGCCGGCAGCCGAGCGCCCGCGTATGGTTTCGCAGGCCCTGCGGGCCTATGCGCTGATGGCCACTTCGGCGGCAACCGGCGCGGTGCGCGACATCGAGCAGTTGAAGAGGCGCTGATCAACCCACGGTGATTGTCTCCAGCCTGCGCGAGCGCCAGTCGAGGACCGCCGTGCGCATCGCCATTTGCTCGCCAAGGCGGGGAAACTCGGCGCGAATCACGTCCGCGGCGAAGGTAGACAGGAAGCGCGACTTGAGCTCGGCGCGAGCGCGGTCGACGCCGATTTCGTCGTAGGGCACCGAGGCCAGGAGCAGAAAACCGTCGCTCGGGATGCGCCCGGCCTGCATGTTGGCTTCGATGATGCCGGCCGCCCGGCGGATCGGCACGTCCAGATTCGGGCTGTAGGGACCGATGATCAACGCGATGTTGGGCGTATGCAGGAAGTCGAAGCCACGACCCAGACAGATCATCCACTCGCGGTGCTCGATGTCGAGCAGACGTTCGTTGCGGCGAATCTGGGCGCGCACGTTCTCGATGTGCGCCAGGTTGCCGTACAGCAAGGGCAGCAGGTCGGCGCGCATGCGCGCCGGCATGTCCGGCAGCAGGGCGGCAAGACGGAGCTCGAGCGTTGCCCGGTCGGACGAAGTCAGGGTCGATAGATCGAGCTTGTCGCCGGCCGTGCCGTGGATGACCAAGGCATCCTCGTCGGTCTCGAAGCCGCAGACCAGGGGATAGACGGTGCCGTGATCGCTGCCGAAGATGTGCTCGACCTGGCGCCGGATTTCGTAGGTATGGGCAATGGCCGCCGCCGTGTCGTACTGGAAACCGGCGCAACCACGCCGTGGGTCGCCTTGCGAGTAGTGGTAGGTGACCAGGAAGACGACCTGGCGTCCGGTGCTGACGACGCGCTGTACGTGGTGGGCAAGTACCTCGCCGAGGTGCGGCCAGCCGAGGTCGAAGATGCCGCCGAGGTTGCGAAAGGGCATCAGGATGCCGACCGGTGTGTTGGTGGCCACCGGAATGTTGATCCGGCCGTCCATGCACTTGAGGACGGCGATCGCCGTCGGATGCTCGGCCAGGTAATGTTCGCGCGCCAGCCAGGCTTCCGGGCTGCGAAAAATCGCACTGTGCCGGTCAGCGAGGCCGAACAGCCAGTCGATACGCTCGTCGATCGGTTTGCCGTGGATGTCCATGGCGTCGCGGCAGTCTCCAATGTAATCGCTACCCTCTCGTTCTGGCGAGGGCGACGGTGGGCTATGAACGGTAACGGGGTGTCGGTGCGACGGATTGATCTTCAGTCGTGATCCTTGCAACAAGTGCTTGACATTTTATCCTGACTGACGTAGCTTCAGAGGGTGCGATGCGGGAGCGACTGTCTCAACACTCTTCGGATTCGCAGATTACTTGAAAAGGGCAAACCAAGCGAGAGCTTGAGGCGCAAAGTGACCGGTCTGACGGCTTCGGCCAAGACAGCGGGACTGCCAAGTATAGAGGTTGCTACAAACTGCACGCGTCCAGTGCACGGCCAGGGAACGAAGGGATCTGCCAGAATGGCGCCGTTCCTGCCCGGCAACCAACATGAACAGGCTCTCCATGCTGCCTTCAGTTCAGGCGAACATCGAGAAAACTGAACATGTTGTCCCGCCAAACTTCTCCACGACACAGTTCTACTCACGCTACGGCTCTCAGCCCTGCGCCTAGTGTTCATGCGCCCGTACATTGTTTGCCTGATCGCTGCAGCCGGCCGACGCCAGCGTTCGTCTGCTCCTGTGGACTGGTGGTAAGGGAATGTGAACAATGAGAAGGAAGGCTGATTCCGCTGATTCCGGATTCACTTTGATAGAAATCATGATCGTCGTAGCGATCATCGGGATCATCGCTGCCATTGCCATCCCCAATTACACCGACTACGTCCGTCGCAGCAAGATCAGCGAAGCAGTGTCGGGCCTTTCTCAAATGGCCACGAAACTGGAGCAGTACTTTCAGGACAGGCGTACTTACGCCTGTGATGCGGGCACTGTGGCTGAGCTGATTCCGGCGACGAATAATTTTCAGTTCACCTGCCCCATTCTGAGTGACACCACCTACACGGTCAGAGCCACCGGTACGGGCCAGATGGCCGGATTTACTTACGAAATCACACCGACCGGCAAGAATACGGTTGCCGTTCCAACCGGCTGGACGGGTGCACCCAAGACGTGCTGGATTGTGAACAAAGGGGGAGGTTGTTAGGCCATGACTCTCCAGGGGAAGGGCTTTTCCTTGCTCGAACTCCTGATTGCGATAGCGATCATGGGCGTACTCCTTTCTTTGGGGCTACCGGCGTTGTCCACCTATTCTCGCAATATCAAGCTACGTGCAGCAGCCGAGAGTTTCTTTGCCGGACTCCAGTTGGCGCGCGGCGAGGCGGTCAGGTTGAATGCCAGTGTCGAGTTGATTCTCGCCAATGCCGCTCCAGCAGTTGATGACGGATCGGATGGTGACTATCCCGTACTTGCAGAGGAGTCAAGGGACAATCTGGACAATCTGGTGGCAAGCGGCAAGCTGGCCGCCAATCATCCCGTTGCTCACGTAAGCACCAGTGGCGATCCCAGCTATAACTGGCTAGTGAGGACCAAGCCGGCGGCAGGCGGGGAGTGTGGCGCCAATCCCGACCGGGAACAGGCCAAAGCATGCTGGTTTCTTGCCGGCAAGCGAGGCGCCGAAGGCGCTGGCGGGTCAGGGGCAGACGCCGAGTCCCGAATTCTGATCGAGGGCCCGGCGTCGGTCTGGTTTTCGCCTCTCGGTGGCGCAAACGCCAAGTCCGACTTCTTTTTTTCCAGTCCAGGAGAGGAGTGTGCCAAACCTCCACCAGACAAGGGTGGTCCAATTCACTGCCTGAGAGTCAGGGTCGAGCTGGGTGGGCGCGTGAAGCTGTGCGATCCGGCGGCCACTGCCGGTGATACGAGAGCTTGTTGATGAAGACCTCCTCCCGTTCTCAGCAAGGCGTTTTTCTGCTTGAAGCGCTGATCGGCATTCTCGTTTTTTCGCTGGGAGTGCTGGCCATGGTGGCCTTGGGGACAGCGGCCGTGTCGGCACAGTCGGATGCTCAGTACAGGACGCAAGCGGCCAACCTGGCCAACGAAATAGCCAGTCTGATAGCGCTCAAGGTGAATCGCATCGAGGTCCCTGGAAGCGATTCGCTGGAGACGGCACAACTTACACGGACGGCGGTGAATGATTCTCTGCTTCCTTTTCGCTATCATCCGGTCACTGCAGCCACCTGTAACTTTACCGGTTATGAGCCTCCAAACACCCCGGAGACCGCTTTCGTGGCCGCCTGGGTTAACAGGGCCACTACTGACGCCGAGACCAGACTGCCGGGTGCGCTCAGCAGCGGTTTGCAGATTGATACCACCACACTCAAGGATGCGGGTCTTAGCGGAGTGCGTGTCACCGTATGCTGGCAAGGGCCGACTGACAAATCGGTGCGGTCGCATACCCTGGTCACTTACATCAACTGAAGCCGGCGACGAAGACCATGTCTGCCAAACCATTTGCGAATCGAAACGGAGGGTTCACACTGATCGAGATCCTGGTCAGCGTGGTCATTGGACTGCTGGGCATTGTGGTCATGTTTCAGGTCCTGAAGATGTGGGATTCACTCAAGCGAACCACCGCGGCAGGGAGCGACGCGCAAATTGCGGGAACGGTTGCCATGTTCAGCCTGGAACGAGACATCAGGCCTGCCGGAATGGGGTTTAGCAAGGGTGATAAAGATGACCCTTTGGTGCCCTCGATGGGGTGCAAGGTATGGGCCATGGGCCCGACGGCTTTCTTTTCACTGGTTCCCGTTCAAATTGTCCAGGGAGCCAACGGTGCACCTGATCAGATCATTACCCTTTACGGCAGTTCTTCCTTCTTCGTCTCGACACAGAAGTATAAATTTACGGCGACTGACTCGAAGACTGTCGATGGCTCCTTCGCAGGCTTCAAGAGGGGCGATGTCGTGATTGCCGGTGGAGACACCGCGGCGACAGACTGTGAGTTGCTGGAAGTTTCCAGTGACGCCACACCAGGCGTGCTTGGGCACACCGCGTCGAGCTATGACAACTATTACACGGGGGTCTCGGTTGCTTCGCGCTTTAATCCGGCGCCCGTTCACATTGTGGCTGCGACGGGTTTTCTGTACAACCTCGGGCCTACACCGCAGCGCAACGTCTGGAGTATCCAGAGCGAGAAACTGTATCGGCAAGACAGTCTTTATGCAGCCGCAGCAACCGAGGTGGCCGACAATATCATTGACTTGCAGGCCCAATACGGAATTGACACCAACGGCAATGGCAAGATCGAAGACGACGGCACCACGACTTTATGTACCGTCACCAACGAATGGTGCGAGGCTGATCCGGTTGCTCCGGCTGACTGGGCAAAGGTAATCGCTATCCGCGTCGCGCTGCTCAGCCGCAGTCAACAATTCGAGAAGACTGAGGTGACGCCTGATCGCCCAAGCTGGGCTGGCGGAGTTTTTAATGTGCGCAATATTGCCGACGCCACCGTCGATGTCGCCAACTGGAAACATTATCGTTATCGTGTCTATGAGAAGGTCGTTCCTCTGCGCAATATGGTTTGGGGAGGCGACTTCAAATGACTCGTCGCCCGACTCCTGGCTGTGCCGCCAAGAACCAGAAGCTGAACGTCGCTGCGGGTGTGCCTCGCCAGCAGCGCGGCGTGGTGCTGTTGATCGCTCTCATCATGCTGGTTGCAATGACTGTGGTGGGACTGTCAATGCTCCGCTCGATTGGTGCGGGTGCGGGCATTGCCGGGAATCTGGCATTCAAGCAAAACGCGACTTCGGGGGCGGATCTCGGCGTTGAGATTTCACGAATATGGCTGCTCAGCAAGAGCAAGGTCGATCCGCAAGCCCTGAATGACGACATCGTTGCTGATGGCTACTACGCGACCTGGCAGGATGGTTTCAATCCGTTGACCTATGACTGGGCGAATTCAAAGAAGCTGACCCACAACGAAGTGGACTTCATCGACAACTTCACAGGCAAGGATATGAGTGGCAATGAAATTCGCTACGTCGTGCATCGTCTCTGCGCGGAACCCGGAGCTGTAGACAAGGGTGGCACCCAGAAATGTGCGAATTTCACTGATTACAGCACGCTTAGTTCAAAAGGTTCCCGCGGTTACGGCGGAAACGCCCCCGCGCTTACGGAACAACCGTATTACCGCGTCACGGCTCGCGTCAGGGGGCCGAGAAATACCTTGAGCTATATTCAGATTGTGATGTACTAGGAGCGACCATGGTTGCGCGAGTGTTGTGGAAGCTGTCTGCTCTTGTGAGCAGCAGGCAGCAGCCGGTTTTGACGAGTCAATGCAGCCCTTGCTGCGGCGCGAGCCGTGTCGGTCAGGAGAGCGAAATGAGCAACTCTAGGCAGTATTTCAGTCCCCGATGCGCGCTGCTGTGGTGCGCCCTGGCCACGCTCGTGGCGGTCTTCCCGCAGGCTGCTCTGGCCGCCGACAGCCCTGTGCTTTCCGACAGTCCGATCGCCAACACCACCTCGGTGCAGGTCAAACCGAACATCATGCTGCTCATGGACACCTCGAACTCGATGCGCTTTTCGCATATGCCGGATGAGATCGAGGGTACGAACAACGGCGCCTTCCCCATCGGTTACAAGAGCTATCAATGCAACGCACTGTATTACAAGCCAACGCAGACCTACGCTTTACCCAAGGACTCGACAGGAGTCGCACTTTCTCTGCCGACTTTTAACGCAGCTTTCTACGATGTGTATATCAATCCTTCGGATACCCGGGACCTGGCCACGAACTTCAGGGCCTACGACACCACGACGCGGCAATTTGCGACCCTGTCCGACCCCGCTCAGCCGGCCTATTACTATGTGTATACCGACGCCAGCGGTGTGGAATCGAGTTTCCAGAGTTTCTCGGACCCGAGGTGTACACAGCCTGATACCGGTGACTCTTCAACGACTACCATTCAGGAGACTGCTCCCGGAACAGGTAAGTGGACCCGTGTCCTGGTCTCCTCGCTCAGCGCGGATCAGCAAAAGAATTTCGCTATCTGGTATTCCTACTATCGCACCCGGATCAGCATGATCAAGAGTGCAGTGAGCCTTTCGTTTACGCCATTGACTGATAGCTACCGCGTCGGCCTGGTGACGGTAAAACCGTATTCCGCTTTGGCGCCGACTCAGGGCATGTCGGTGTCTTCCGACTACTACCTGGCGATCAACGATTTTGAGACCAATCAGCGGCAAAACTGGTTTGCCAAACTCTTCAGCCAGGTTCCCGGAGGGTCTTCGCCGGCACGTGAAGGCTTGGCGAGGGTTGGGCGTCACTATGCGGGCAAACAGGATTCGATCAACACAGGCATGACGGGCGATCCCGTGCAGTATTCCTGCCAGCAGAACTTCACTATCATGACCACCGATGGCTACTGGAATGCAGCAGCCGAAACGGCAGGGCCGGTGAAGCTGGATGGGATCTCGCTCGTTGGTCAGCAGGATGGCACGCTCGACGCAACGGTTCCGGATCCCAATTCTCTCGCCGGCACCATCAACATCGTGCCGCGACCGATCTGGGACGGTTTGCCGACAACGAAAGTTCTGACAGCGAAAGTCAAGGAATATCAACTCGCCAACTGTTCAAGCAAGTATGGTCCGCTGTCGACGACGCAGAACCTGCAAAGCACGACGCAGAACCTGCAGAGCACCGCGCAGACGACCCAGAGCACCGTGCAGAACCTGCGGAGCACCGTGCAGAACCTGCGGAGCACCGCGCAGAACCTGCAGAGCACCGTGCAGACGACGCAGAGCACCCTGCAGAACCGTCAGAGCACCGTACAGAACCTGCGGAGCACCGCACAAAATTTGCAGAGCACCGTGCAGACGACGCAGAGTACCCTGCAGAACCGCCAGAGCACCGTTCAGAACCTGCGGAGTACCGCACAAAATTTGCAGAGCACCGTGCAGACGACGCAGAGTACCCTGCAGAACCGCCAGAGTACCGTTCAGAACCTGCGAAGCACCGCACAAAACTTGCAGAGCACCGTGCAGACGACGCAGAGCACCCTGCAGAATCGGCAGAGCACCGTGCAGAACCTGCGGAGTACCGCGCAAAATCTGCAGAGTACCGTGCAGACGACGCAGAGCACCCTGCAGAACCGGCAGAGCACTGCGCAGAACCTGCGGAGTACGACACAGAACCTGCGGAGCACCACGCAGAATTTGCAGAGCACCGCGCAGAACCTGCAGAGTACGACACAGAATCTGCAGAGCACGACACAGAATCTGAAGAGCACTGTGCAGAACCTGCAGAGTACCTCTCAGTTGTTTGCGTATGACTCTGTCACCGAACTTTCCACACCGGTTGCTTCGTGCATCAATGCCCCACCCATTTCCTGCAGCGTCGTGTTGACAACCAATGTGCCGGTTGCGTCTTGTACACCACAAACTGCGCAGGCCAGCAATCTCTACCTGACCATCACCTGCCCGGCGCCGGTGATTACGACGAACGTCCCGGTGGCGACGTGTACGGCCTCCGCGGCGAGTGCCGGCAATAGCTGGACGACCACCACCTGCGCGACGAACAACACGACCAGCGTCCCGGTGGCGACGTGTACGGCCTCAGCGGCGAGTGCCGGCAATGGCTGGACGACGACGACGTGTCCGGCGCCGGTGATTACGACGAACGTCCCGGTAGCGACGTGTACGGCCTCGGCGGCGAGCGCTGGCAATAACTGGACGACGACGACGTGTCCGGCGCCGGTGACGACGACGAACGTCCCGGTAGCGACGTGTACGGCCTCGGCGGCGAGCGCCGGCAATGGCTGGACGGCGACGACTTGTCCCGCGCCGGTGATTACGACGAACGTCCCGGTAGCGACGTGTACGGCCTCGGCCGCGAGCGCTGGCAATAGCTGGACGACGACGACCTGTCCGGCGCCGGTGATTACGACGAACGTCCCGGTCGCGACGTGTACGGCCTCGGCCGCGAGCGCTGGCAATAGCTGGACGACGACCACCTGTCCGGCGCCGGTGATTACGACGAACGTCCCGGTCGCGACGTGTACGGCCTCGGCGGCGAGCGCTGGCAATAACTGGACGACGACCACCTGCTCACCGCTGTCGACCGGACCCACCGGA
>NZ_FLQX01000122.1 GCF_900089955.1 Candidatus Accumulibacter aalborgensis
GCTCACCGCTGTCGACCGGACCCACCGGAGTGGCCTCATGTGTGGCGTCGGCCGCAAGCGCCGGTAATAACTGGACGGCCACCACTTGCACCCCGAACAACACGACGAACGTCCCTGTGGCGACGTGTACGGCCTCGGCCGCGAGTGCGGGCAACGGTTGGACAACGACCACGTGTCCGGCGCCGGTGATCACGACGAACGTCCCGGTCGCGACGTGTACGGCCTCGGCGGCGAGTGCCGGCAATAGCTGGACGACGACGACGTGTCCGGCGCCGGTGACGACGACGAACGTCCCGGTAGCAACGTGTACGGCCTCGGCAGCGAGCGCTGGCAATAACTGGACGACGACCACCTGCTCACCGCTGTCGACCGGACCCACCGGAGTGGCCTCATGTGTGGCGTCGGCCGCAAGCGCTGCTAATAACTGGACGGCCACCATCTGCACCCCGAACAACACGACGAACGTCCCGGTGGCGACGTGTACGGCCTCGGCGGCGAGCGCTGCCAATAACTGGACAACGACCACCTGTCCGGCGCCGGTGATCACGACGAACGTCCCGGTCGCGACGTGTACGGCCTCGGCGGCGAGTGCCGGCAATAGCTGGACGACGACGACGTGTCCGGCGCCGGTGACGACGACGAACGTCCCGGTAGCAACGTGTACGGCCTCGGCAGCGAGCGCTGGCAATAACTGGACGACGACCACCTGCTCGCCGCTGTCGACCGGACCCACCGGAGTGGCCTCATGTGTGGCGTCGGCCGCCAGCGCCGGTAATAGCTGGACGGCCACCACCTGCACCCCGAACAACACGACGAACGTCCCGGTGGCGACGTGTACGCCCTCGGCCGCGAGCGCTGGCAATGGCTGGACAACGACGACGTGTCCGGCGCCGGTGATCACGACGAACGTCCCGGTCGCGACGTGTACGGCCTCGGCGGCGAGTGCCGGCAATAGCTGGACGACGACGACGTGTCCGGCGCCGGTGACGACGACGAACGTCCCGGTAGCAACGTGTACGGCCTCGGCAGCGAGCGCTGGCAATAACTGGACGACGACCACCTGCTCGCCGCTGTCGACCGGACCCACCGGAGTGGCCTCATGTGTGGCGTCGGCCGCCAGCGCTGCTAATAACTGGACGGCCACCACCTGCACCCCGAACAACACGACGAACGTCCCGGTAGCGACGTGTACGGCCTCGGCCGCGAGTGCTGGCAATGGCTGGACGACGACCACCTGCCCGGCGCCGGTGATCACGACGAACGTCCCGGTAGCGACGTGTACGGCCTCGGCGGCGAGTGCCGGCAATAGCTGGACGACGACGACGTGTCCGGCGCCAGTGACGACGACGAACGTCCCGGTAGCGACGTGTACGGCCTCGGCGGCGAGCGCTGGCAATAACTGGACGACGACGACTTGCCCCTCGCCCGTAGCGACCGGACCAACCCCCGTTGCTTCCTGCTCGCCGGAGGCGGCAACAGCCGCCAATAGTTGGACGGCGACGACATGTACACCCAACAACACGAGCAACGTTCCAGTGGCCTCATGTACCGCGTCCGGCCAGACGGCGGGCAATGGCTATACGACCACGACGTGCTCGACGAACAACACGGGCCCGACCGCCGTGCAAACCTGTACCTCGGCAACGGCTGCGGCTGGCAATAACTGGACGGCAACAACGTGCGCCGCGAACACCACGGCGACCCCGGAAGTCTATGACTGTCAGCCGGTGGCCGCAAGCGCCGCCAATAACTGGACGAGCACGGCGTGCGGAGCAACACTTCCGGGCAAAGAGGTGAAATCCAGAGTCGGTACGACCGTTACGACCAGCGAATACAGCGGATCGAAATTGGTCAACTCGGACACGGCGGCAACCCTCTACGACCCCGTCAATGGCTACGCAGCAACGGATGGTATCTGCGTTCCCATCGGCTCGACGCTGGTGCCTGGTCCGGTCCAGCCCGTGGACCGCCCGGTAACGACCAACGAAGAAACGCCTACGGTGCCAGCCAATGTGGGCACCACGACCTATACGTCTACTTGTGCGGATAACGGCGCGTCATGGCCGTGCACGCTGGTGATAAATACCGCCGGCAGCGCCAACTCGCTTGCTGACGTTGCCCAGTACTACTATGCGACCGATCTGCGCACCGGTCCGAGCTGGGACAGCAATCTTGCCGCGACGCCACCGACCAAGAACGACAACGTGCCGGCAGCCGGTACAGGTCCGGAGGACGACAGTGCGCCCTGGCAACACATGACCACCTATACGATTGCGCTGGGTGTCTCGGGAAACCTGAACTACAGCAAGACCTACAAGGACGACAGCAGCGGCGATTTTGCCGACATTCGCACGGGTAACAAGGCCTGGCCTGTGTGGCCCAATTTGGCGCTCGATTATGCCAATAATGGCGCCTTGTACAGCAACCCGAAATCGATCGATGATTTCTGGCATACCGCCGTCAACGGCCGCGGACGGTATTTCTCTGCCGGCAGACCATCGGACGTCGTCGATGGTTTGCGGGCGGTGCTCAACGATCTGGGCAAGAAGCAGGGGTCGGGCGCGGCAGCCGCGTCGTCAAGTCAGACGCCGGTTCAGGGGAATAATATCGGCTATGTGGCCAAGTATGCGACGACCGCCTGGACAGGCGAGATCGAGGCGCGCGAGATCGATCTGACTAATGGGGTTGTGAAACCTGCGGTCCTGTGGAGTGCTCAAGCGCTGCTGGATGTCAAGGCTGGCTACTATTGCGACAATCGCAAGATTTACCTGTTCCATAGCGGAGCCAGCAATAATATGGTCGATTTCAAGTGGAATAGTGGCGCCTGCAGCATCGAAACCATCGCCGAGAGTACAACAACGACAGTCACTGCGGGTACGGTGACGTCCGTGAGCAAGATTCCACAAACGGCAACCGCCAAGACCGGAGCCGCCGCGGCTCGCGATCTCAATGTCGGGGATGCCATCTTGGCCAATGATGTGGTCGTGACTTCTGCTGGAGCGTCCGTGATCATTGATCATGCCGGCACCCCGGAAACAATCAGCGGCGGCAGCACGACAACCGTCACGTCTGCCGGTATCGTGACGGTCGTGAACAAGATCTCGACGGCAACCGCGACCACCGGAGCTTCCACACGCAACCTGAATGTGGGTGATGGCGTACTGGCCAACGATGTCGTCGTGACTTCCGCCGGAGCGTCCCTGAAGGTCGAGCACGTCGGCAGCCTGGCGACGACGCTCGATACGACCGAGCAGGCTTATTTCGGGTCGGCCAAAGTAGCCCTCCTGAGTCAGTTCCCCGACATGTCGGACGGCACCGACGGGAACCCGAATCAGCGCGCTCTCGCGGATGATGACAATCTGGTCAACTTCGTTCGCGGCCAGCGCGGCCGGGAGGGTTTCATCGCCAAGGACGCGGTCAGGCTTTACCGCAAACGTGATCACATTCTTGGCGATTTCGTCGACGCCCAACCCATTTTCGTGGCGGCACCCTTTGCCAGTTACAAAGATACGGGGTACACGACCTTCAAGGAGAAAACGATCGCCAACGGCGGACAAAAGGACCGCAAGGCAATGCTCTACGCTGCGGCCAATGACGGCATGTTGCACGCGTTCTATTCCGGGGTCGTCAGCTATGATGCAAATAGCGGCACCACGACCATTGATGCCACCGGTGGCCAGGAAGCATGGGCTTTCATCCCGAGCACCGTTCTCGGCAATCTCTACAAATTGGCAGACAATGACTATGCTAATCGACATACCTTCTCTGTCGATGGCACGCCGGCTATCGGCGATGTCTATGACGCCACGGCTGCGGCCTGGAAGACCCTTCTCGTCGCTGGATTGAACAAGGGGGGCAAAGGCTACTATGCCCTGGATGTGACCGACCCGGACAATCCGAAAGCCTTGTGGGAGTTCAAATGGAGCAATACCTGCTATGACGTGGCTACTTCTTCCACGCACGGAGCAGACTGCCACCTGGGCTATACTTTCGGCAAGCCAGTCATCAGCAAGCTTAACGATAAGGATCACACATGGGTGGTGCTGGTGACTTCGGGCTACAACAATGTCAGCGGCCAGGCAGCGGGTGACGGCGGTGGCTACCTGTACGTACTCAACGCTATGACCGGCAGGATCCTCAGCAAGATTGCCACCGGTGCAGGTAACTCCACCACGCCAAGCGGACTGGCTCAGATCAACAATTTTGTTGACGCGGCTATGGTCGATAACACGACCAAGTACGTGTACGGGGGTGATAACAACGGCAATGTCTGGCGCTTCAACGTTAACGAAACACCTGCCAGTGCTGTATTGCTCGGAACTGCCACGGATTCAGGCGGTCTCGCGCAGCCGGTCACGACACGCCCGGAATTGGGAGAGATCGCGGGGCGGCCGTGGGTGTTTGTCGGCACAGGGCGTCTGCTTGGGCAGCCAGACCTGACCGATGTTCATACCCAGTCGGTCTATGGTTTCATTGATACTCTGTCTTCAGAGACGGTCTACCCGGGTGGTCTGCGTGGTGCGCTGCGGCCGTTGGCCATGACGCCCAAGACGGTTGCCAATGCCAATCCGTCAGTCGGCACCAAGCGCACGGTTTCGTGTACCGGGAGCGATACCGAATGCCTCAGAGCCAGCGGGTGGGTTGTCGATCTTCCGGACGATGGGGAACGGGTTAGCGTCGAGCCGAGTCTGGAGCTTGGCACGCTGTTCTTTGCCAGTAACGTGCCCAGGAATACGGCCTGCAACATTGGCGGCTACAGTTGGCTCAACTTCCTGAATTTCAGAACCGGTTTAGCAATGCCCAGCAGTCCTGGAGGCAATGTTTCCGAGTATCTCGGTGAGTCGCTGGCTGTGGGTCTGACCGTCCTGCGTCTGCCACCACCTGCTTCCGATCCAAATGGGCAAGGCAAGATTGTGGTCGTCGTGATGGGGTCGTCAGGCACGCCACAATCATTCACTCCCCCTGTCGATGTGCCGGCTCCACTTGGCAAGCGGGTCAGCTGGCGCGAGGTCATACAGTAGGCCTTGTTGAAATCAACCTTTTCTCCGTCCCTGCGACTGTGCTTTCATCGCTGTGCGGAATGGCGCCACGATCGGCTAGTGCTGGCCGTGGCGCTTTCATTGCTGCTGCACGGTGGGGTATTCCTGGCGCTTGTACCGTCTTCAGGCGCGGCAACTGGCCCTGGACAAGGTTCTTTGACCGGGCAGACGATTGATGTCATGCTCACTGCCTCGGTCGCTGCCACTGCTGAGGTGACCCAGGTTGTGCCCTTGGCGGCGGTGGTGGAGCGTGAGGCGGTTAGCGATCAGCAGGGGGCGAATCAAGACAGCAAGCCCGTCACGGACGCTGATGCCGACCGGGCCGTACCCCCGCTTACGCTGGCACCGGTCGAGCTGGGTAGCGATGCGCATCTGTCCCCTCAAGACAAGGCGCCGGTGAAGAACGTCGATGAGCAACGGAAAGAGAACCACATCGTCGAACCTGCGCTGACCGAAAAGACCATTGACATTGCGTCAGCGTCTCTGCCATCGGGTCTGCCGCCGGCTCCGGGCTATGCATCTGGAGTGGGGCTGGGCCGACAGCCGCGATTGTTGAGCGAGATAACACTCGAGTATCCAAGTGCAGCGGGTACTCGGGACGGAATTGTCGTGCTGCGTATTCTGGTCAGCGAAACAGGTACGGTAGACAATCTGGTTGTCTTGCGGGCCAATCCAGAGGGTTTTTTCGAGGATGCGGCCCTGAAGGCGTTTGCCCCAGCGAAGTTCTCTCCGGGAGAGTTTCTTGGTGTGCCCGTCAAGAGCCAGTTCTTTGTCGAGGTGGACTTTGCTCCCTACAACCGTGGCGGAGTAGGAAGCAAAGGATATTGACTTCGAGATGGACGCAACGATGACCAGAATCTGGGCCTATTTCTGGCTCCCCGAGACCAAGTACGTGATCGTGGTCTTCGCCGTTCTGGCGCTGCTGTTGCTGCGCTTTCTGCCCAGGGACCGGCGACGGATCGGCGCGACGTCGGCGCTGTTTGCGCTCTCTTGCGCCGGACAGATCTTCGGTGCCTTGCTTGAAGCGCTTGATTATTCACGCCTCGCGGTGATGGTCCATGAGGTTTTCGTCATTGGCTCGGGGATGGCGCTCTTTCGCCTTCTGGCCGTTTTCGCATTCCGCATTATCCTGCCGCGTGTGGGTATCGTGCTGGCCCGCATCGCCGAGGACATCATCGTTCTCTTCGGCTACGCCGCTTTCATCCTGGCCCGTCTGCACCTTGTCGGCCTCGATCCGTCGAGCTTGCTGACCACGTCGGCGGTGATCACTGCCGTTCTCGCCTTCGCGATGCAGGACACCCTCGGCAACGTGCTCTCAGGCGTCGCGCTGCAGCTCGACAATTCACTGCAAACCGGTGACTGGGTCAAACTGGATGACCTTGCCGGGCGGGTGGTCCAGATCCGCTGGCGGCAGACGACGATCCGGACGCGCAACGGCGAAATGGTGATCGTTCCCAATAGCCAGTTGATGCGCGGGAGGTTCACGGTTTTCGGCCGGGTCGATAAGCCCGACTGGCCGTCGCGACGCTGGATCTGGTTCAACGTCACCTATGACTCGCCACCGACCCTGGTGATTCAGAAGGTGGAAAAGGTGATCAGCACGGCGGAGATTCCGAACGTCGCCCGCGACCCCGCGCCAACTTGCGTGCTCATGGACTTCGGCCCCGGCTATGCGCGCTATGCCTTGCGCTACTGGATGCTTGACCCCCAGCCCGATGATCCCACCGACTCAGCGGTGCGTATCCATGTGTTCGCTGCCTTGCAGCGCGCGGGAATGCAGTTGGCGGTGCCGGAACAGTCGGTGCATGTCACCAAGGAGAACGTGGCCTATCGCGAGTCTGTTCGCCAGCGCGACATCGATCGGCGCATGGCTGACCTGCACAAAGTGGAACTGTTTGCCGGTCTGCAGGAAGAGGAATTACGGACGATCAGCGAGCGTATGGTCTACGCACCGTTTGGCAAGGGAGCGGTCATTTTCGAGCAGGGCGAGCCGGCGCACTGGCTCTACCTGCTGGCGGCCGGCGAAGCCGAGGTGTTGCACGATTTTCCGGGGCAGCCACGGCAACATTTCCGCGCCATCCACGCTGGCAGCACTTTCGGTGAACGCGGCGTGATGACCGGTGAGGCTCGCCACGACACGGTCATCGCCAAGACCGATGTGGTGTGCTACCGCCTGGACCAGGCTACGGTCGAGGAAGTCATCCGTTCCAGGCCGGCAATCGCCGAGGCGATTGCCGCCATTCTCTGGCGCCGTGAGGTCGAGTACGACAGTTTCACACGCCAGTTCACGGATGCCTCCACCAGCCCGCCGTCGCCGCCAAAAGGCAGCATGCTCGGCAAGATCAGGGATTTCCTGGGCCTGTAAGGCAAGCGTCGCGGCTGCCGCGGGGTCCCGATGGTGGGAGTAGGAAAATGAGGGGTTAGGCTTTGAATGGCTTTCTGTAGCACCAAAGTGCTACAATTTTCTCTTGCTTGTAATACATCTGGAGTCAGCCATGTCCACGACGACGATCCGCTTGCCCGAAGACCTCAAAGCTCGCGTTGCCGAAGCAGCAAAACGTACCGGTACCACAGCCCATGGTTTCATCCTCGCCGCCATTACGGAAAAGGCGGCGCAGGAAGATCTGCGCGCTGATTTCAATCAGGTGGCAGAGGAGCGTTATGCCCGCATCGTGGCCTCTGGACAAACGATTCCGTGGCAGGAAATGCGCGCTTTTCTCGAAAAACGTCTTGCCGGCAACACCGTGCCCCCCCCTACAGCACGCAAGCTGGTGCGCTGACAATGTCTCGCCTTGAACTGGCGCCTGAGGTCAGCAACGATTTTTCTCGTATCCTTGATCACCTTGCTCACTATGAAGTTGAAAATCCGGCAGCGCGGATTCGCGAGATCGTCGAAGCGATCAGCGTACTGGAGTACAACCCGCTGATCGGCAGACCGGCAAGAGGCGACAAGCGGGAACTGGTGATCGGGCGTCGTTCGCACGGCTATGTGGCTTTGTACCGTTACCTTCCCGAGGTCGACACCGTCTTTGTCCTTGCCGTACGCAGTCAGCGGGAGCTGGGTTTCGTCGATGACTAAAGTTGCAGTCGACCGGCGTAGCCGGTCAGTTCTAGGTAGCCGCGGCCCTTGAGCGTGCCATCGACCTTGACCAGACCCTCCCAGTAGACCACCTCTGCCGGCCGGCTGGTGGACAGTTCCTGATCATCGAGCACCGGCAGCGTCCGCAGCGTGTGCTCGCCGAAACGGACTTCCATTTGCACTGGATAGCTGGCGCCGCTGCGCGCCGACAACCAGGTGCGCAGCGGCGTGAAGCTGACTTCTGCAGCGCCGAACTGGCGTACGCGACCTGCAGCGTCACGCCAGGCAGCGTCCGCGAAGACTGTTGCCCCGCGCGCGTCGCGCAAGCGGAAGGCCATCAGCGCGCCACCGTCGGCGAGGTTGATGCCTAGCCAGTCCCAACCGACGGCGCCGTCGCCAAGCACCGCCGTGGACCACTCGTGGTCGAACCAGGCGCGACCGCTGACCGCCTGCCGCCGGCCGTCGACGACCAGGACCCCATCGACCTGCAACTGCGGCCAACTGACGTAGTAGCTGGCTAGTTCCGGCGACCGGCCCTTGCGTGAATAGCCTCCGTCGCCCTGCAAGAGGAGTGGCTGCGACGGCTTCAGCGTGAAGTCGTACGAAAACTGAGGGCTCTGCATCTGGAGAAGGAAAACCTCGCCCGTGCTGCGATCTTCACGCGTCATTCGCCAGGCGCCGATGCCGAGGTCGCAGTCGAGACGCGAAAACGAAGCGCCGAGATTGGCGCGCGCGACGCGTTCGGCATGGTGTAGCCGATCGCCGGGGATAGTCAGCGCGGCGTGCGCGAAAACGATCTGACGCGCGGCGATCGGCGAGGGCAGCGCTTCGGCTGTTCCCGGCCGACTGCGGAAGAAAGTCAACTGAAAGCCGATGTCGCGCCTCGGCGAATCGAGCGCGCCTGTGACGTACCACCATTCGGTTCGGTAGTCGGGGTGCGCGCCGTGATCGCGTGGGAAGACGAGCTTGACTCCCGGTCTGACCGCTGGGTAGGCGACCGGCTCGTCGGCCGCCGTGACCAGCGTCGGCAGCAGCAGCGGGGTGGACAGGAAGGTTCGGCGGCGCATCGGGGTCGCTCTGGTGGCTCGTTACTGGGCGCTGGCCAGGACCTGCGCGACCGTCAGTCGCGTTGTCTGGCGCGCAGCGTAGTGGCTGGCGACGACGGCCGCCAGCAGGGTCAGCACGGCGCCAGCGAGAACGGTCGACCAGGGGATTTCGAGTGGCATTCGCCAGTGAAAAGCCTGCGGATTGACGACGTAGGTCAGCACGGCGCCGATCGCCACGCCGCAGGCGAGTCCGATCAGCAGGCCGACGGCGGCGATCAGCGCCCCTTCGAGCATCACGGCACGGCTCAGCATCCGGCGGTCGAAACCCAGCGCGGCGAGCGTCGCCAGCTCGCGAGCGCGCAGCCAGACGCTGGCCGCCAGGGTGACGGCCAGCCCGAAAAGCCCGATCAGCATCGCCGCGGCTTCGAGCGCGTAGGTCACGGCGAAGCTCCTGTCGAAGATCGACAGACTCAGTCTGCGGATCTCGGCACTGTCGGCGAGCTCGAGTCCGTAGCCGCTGGTCCAGGGCGCCAGCCAATCGCCGGCGAGTGCCTCCTGACCGGGCAACGGCCACAAGGCAAGGTCAGTCGGCTGGAAGACGCCACCGAGGCGCAGGAAATCGTCGCGGCTGATCACCACGGCGCCGAACTGCCTTGAATAGTCGCGCCAGACGCCGCCGACGAAGACCTTGACCTCGCTCCCGAGCAGCGGCAGGCGCAAGGTCTGACCGGGAGTAATACGGTAGATTTCATGCATCGGTTCGCTGATCCAGACGACGACCGTGTCGGCCGGCGACGCCAGCACTGGGCCAGTGAAGGGCAGGCGCGCCGCCGGGTTGCTCCGTTCGATCTCGCGCACCAGCAGCGCCACGTTGGGCCGCTGCGAATCGATGGTCAGTGATCCATACGCGGTTCGCTCGACGCGGGCGAATGGCGCCTCGGGTCGCGTCAGTGCGGCGAGCAGTTCCTGCGGCAAAGGCGTACCCTTGCTACGCAGATAGAGCGGTGCCGGCAGGACGTGATCGAGCCAGTGATCGACGGCGACGCGAAAGCTGGAAACCATGATCACCATGCTGGCGGTGAGCGCAAAGCTGACGATCAATCCGCTGGCCGCCACTTGTGCCATCAGCGGCGCCTGCGCGACGTTCTGCACGGCGATCTGCTGCGCTGCCGGCAGTCGGCATCCGGCGAACCAGCCGAAAACGCACTGCGTGACCAGCGGCGCGCTGCCGACGCCGATCACCAGCACCAGGGCAATGGCCGCGTAACCGCCCAGCGGCAGCTCGACAATGGGCGGCAGTTGCGCCAGGCCAAGCGCCACCAGTACCAGCAGCAGTGGTCGCAGCCCCCTGGGGCGGGTGGTGCGGATAGTGCGGATGGCGCCGCCGGCACGCGGATTTTGGCTGAAGCCCATCTTCAGCGCCTGCGCCAGCGGCTGCCGGCGGTTCAGGTACGCCGGGTAGAGCGCTCCGGCCAGGCTGGCGGCACAACCGAGCGCCAGGAAGCCCAGCGTCGGCGCGAGTTCAGGCACGATAAGCGGAGCGCTGGCCAAGAAATAGCCGCCGCCGAGGTCACCGCCCAGGAGTCGTGTGAAGGCGATCGCCAGCAGGTAGCCCAGACCCAGCCCGAGCAAGGCGCCCGGCACGCCGATGGCGAGACCTTCGAGCACAACCTGCAGCAGGCGCATGCGCGGTGACAGGCCAAGGACGCCGAGCAGGGCAAACTGCGCCGAGCGCTGTGCGACGGCGGTCAGTTGCGTGGCGAAGACCAGGAAGGCACCGGTGAGCAGGGCGACCAGGGCCAGGACGTTGAGGTTGACGCGGTAGGCGCGCGACACGTTGGCGACGCGTGTGCTGTCGTCGTCGGCTGCCCGGATCAACAGACCCGCCGGCAGCCGCGCCGCCAGCGCCGCCCGCCAGCTCGCCAGATCGGTATTCGGCGCCAGGCGAACGCGGCCCTCGCTGACCGCGCCGACCGGGCCGAAGCGGTCCTGGACCCAGGCGATGTCGGCGACCAGCAGCAACTCGTCAGGGCCGACGGCAGGCAGATCACCGGCAATCGTCGTCAGCCACTCGTGCTCCCCGCGCACCAGCGTCACGGTGGCGCCGGCCTGCAGTCCGAGCTTGTCAAGCAGCGCGGGCGAGGCGTAGACGCCGCCGTCGAAGATGCTTTTGGTCGCCGCCCGCTCATCTCGCCGCGGCAACAGCCTGGGCATCACCGCCGCAGCGCTGAAGACATCGATGCCGATCAGCCTGAATGGCGTGCGCCACCGGTCGATGCGCACGCGGGTGTCGATCACCGGCGCGATGACCAGCACTGCCGGGTCGCGCGCGATCGCGTTGACAGTTGCGAGCGGAACGCTGCCGGCGCTGTCGCGCGCGGCAAGCACCGCATCGGGGTCGCCCTGCACGGTTTTCAGCGCCCGGTTGAAGTCGGTCAGCGCGGCGTCGTTGATCAAATGGATCGCATAACCCAGCGCAACGCCGAGTGCAATCGCCAGCATCGACAGCAGCGTCGCCGCGCGCCGCGTCCGGAACTGGGCGCGCACCAGCCACCAGGCAAGCAGTGTCATTCGAGGCCGTCCGGAGTCAGCGTCAGGACACGGTCGCAGCACTGCGCGACATGCTGCGAGTGGGTGACGATCAGTGCACCGGCGTGTTGCTCGCGGACTCTTTCGAGTAGCAGTGACAAGACTTCAGTAGCCGTGCGCGGATCGAGGTTGCCGGTCGGCTCGTCGGCCAGGATCAGCGCCGGGCGGTGTACCAGCGCGCGCGCAATCGCCACTCGTTGCAGCTCACCGCCGGAGAGCGAAGCCGGCCAGCGCGGACCGAAGCCCGCCAGACCGACGCGTTCGAGCAGCGTCTGTATGCGCGGCGCGTGTTCGCCGCCCGGCACGCTGCCGAGCAGCAGCGGTACCGCGATGTTCTGCGCCACGGTCAGCGTCGGCAGCACATGAAACGCCTGAAAGACGAAGCCGATGCTGCGTGCCCGCAGCGCGGCACGCGCCGTTTCGTCGAGGCGGACGATGTCGAGTGCTTGCCGGCCGATGCGGATCGATCCGCTATCCGCCGTTTCTAGTCCGGCGATGCAGTTGAGCAGAGTGCTCTTGCCGATTCCTGATTCGCCGACCAGGGCAACGACTTCACCGGCCGCGACGGCCAGAGCGAGATCGCAAAAAAGCGGCCGGCCGGCACCGGGGTAGCCCTTCGCCAGGTCGGCAACCGTCAACATCGGTCAGCGCGCCGAGCGTCATCGCAGCCCGGCTCGTTCGCGTCGGAATGACACCGGCGCCGGCGTGCAAGCGGGAAGTGCGGGAAGCGCGGGAAGTGCGAGGAGTACGGCCTCACTTCCGCTCCGTCATGTATGACCAGTTGATCTTGCGACGCGGTAGCAGATAGTCCAGCTCCTCGGCCGTGCGCGCCTGCAGTCGCAAGGGGCGTTCGATGGTCACCGCCTGTTCGTTGGTCTCGCTCGCCAGATCGATGATGATCGACTGTCGGCGCGGCACTTCGGGGGCATAGATCATGACCTTCGGGCTGAGCGGACGACCGGCGGGCGCCGAGCTGACCACGGCGCCGATCCGGCCATCGGACAGTTGCACGATCGATCCTGGCGGATAGACCCCCATTGCCCGCACGAACAGTGGTAGCAGCGCACCGTCGAAGGCTTTCTGTTCTCTCGTCCAAAGCGTTGACAAGGCCTCGGAAGGCGACAGCGCCCGGCGGTAGTCGACCGGGTTGACCAGGTTGTCGAAGCGGTTGGCAATGGCTACCACGCGTGCCGCCAGAGGGATCGCGCTACCCACAAGACGTTCCGGAAAGCCGCTGCCGTCGAAGCGCTCGTGATGGTACAGGATGGCATCGAGCATCGGCTGTGACAGACTGCCCGCGCGCTCCGCCTGCTCGCGGCCGGTGCGGCTGTGCGTTTGATAGATGGCTTCCTCGTGCCGGTTACGTTCGCTGTTGCGCAGGATCGAGGACTTGATCTCCTGCTTGCCGATGTCGTGCAGCAGGGCGCCGATGCCGAGTGCGCGCAGCGCCTGTTCGGGGAGCCGCGCTTGCTTGCCGAGGAGCAGGGAGAGAGTCATCACCGCCAAAGCGTGCGCGGCATATCCGTCATCCTGCGCCTTTTCGGCAATCAGCACGATCGCGCTGTCGGGGTCGGCGAGCAGCGCCGCGGTCGACTCTTCACTGACTTTGGCGACCTGCTTGATGGCTTCGCGGGGGTTGGCGGCGAATGCCCTGATGGCGCCTTCCACCGCTTTGGTAGCACCGACGAAATGTTGTTGCGCCACGTCGAGCCGCTCTCTGAGTTCGTTCATCACCCGCGAACGTTCGCGCTTTTCGGCCAGACCGGCGGCGACCACGGCTGACAACCGGGCCTTCTCCAAGGTGTTCAGCATGTCGGCCAGTGGCGCTGCGGCGGGCTGCCGCGGCAGCGGCTGCACCTTGCAGCGCGTCGGGTTGCAGAACAGTTGCGGTAGTTGCATGGCCGCAATCAACCTCGCCTGCTCTTCATTAGCAATGACAAACGAGTTGAACATGAACTGGTGCTCGACCCACGGTACGGGCAAACGGACGTGCACTCCCGGACGCAGTTGCGATGCGTCGATGCAGATCTCGCCGTCTTGGGGAGTGATCGCATCAGGGGCTGGAGGCATCTCGCTTTCCCTCGCTATCGCCAAGTTGTCGCCTAGCGACTTGTCGGAGCCGCCCGCAAAGTGGTGAGCAGTTTCTGTCCGGGGCGGCCGTCGACCGCCATGCCGAGGCGCTTCTGTTCGCTCTGAATCGCCTGGCGCGAGTTGGCGCCGATCATGCCGTCGATTTCGCCGATCGCGTAGCCCCTGGCGGCGAGAAGGGTCTGCAACTCGCGCCGCTCGCTTCGCGACAGTCCAGCGTCATCGGTCGGCCAGGGGGTGACAAAAGGCTTGCCACCCTTCAGCCGATCGGCGAGATGGGCAATCGCCAGAGCATAGCTCTCGGCAGCATTGTAGCCGTAGATCACGTCGAAGTTGCGGAAGACTAGAAAGGCCGGGCCACGCGGGCCGGCCGGCAGGAGCAGGCCGGCCCGCGCATCGGAGGCGGCGATCGGCTGGCCATCGGCACGTCGCACACCGCGCACCGTCCACTGCGAGAGCGGGCGCTTGTCGCCGCGCCCGGAAACGCTGGTGTCGAAGCCGGCCGGCAGCACGACTTCGTAGCCCCAGGGTTCGCCTTGGCGCCAGCCGGCCTTGTGCAGGAAGTTGGCGGTTGACGCGAGCGCATCGGGAACGCTGTCCATCAAGTCGCGCCGGCCGTCGCCATCGCCGTCGACCGCCAGCCTGAGAAAGGTAGATGGCATGAACTGGGTATGGCCAAAGGCGCCGGCCCACGAGCCGACCAGACGTTCGGGTGCAATGTCGCCGGCGTCGAGGATCTTCAGCGCACTCAGGAACTCGCCGCGGAAGTAGGCCTGCCGGCGCCCGAAGCAGGAGAGCGTGCCGAGCGAGGTGAGCAGGGGGCGTTTGCCGAAGTTGCGTCCGAAGTTGCTTTCGACACCCCAGACGGCGACTACGGTATCCGCATCGACCTGATAGCGCTCGGCGGCAGCAGTCAGCGTGGTGGCCCATTTCTCACGCATGGCCAGACCATCGGCGACCCGCTCCTCGTCGACGAGACTGGCCAGGTAATCCCAGATCGGCGTGCGGAACTCGGGTTGGTAGTCAAGGAATTCGAGCACTGTCATGTCGGGCAAGAGGCCGCTCGTCAGGCGATTGAAGGACACCGTCGACACGCCTTTGGCGGGCGCGTCGGCACGCAGCGTGGCCATGCAGGAGGCAAAACGCTCGTCTGGCAGCACTTGCTGGGCCGCGGCGGCACCCGTCACCAGGGCCAGCGAAAGGGAAAGGGTGCGGCAGAAGGTTTTCATGGCTGGCGAGCGGTCGGTGCGCGGTCGTATTCGGCGGCGCCGATGACTTCGCCCTCAACGACGCGTCCGCTCGCCTTCCTGTCCATGGCGGCCGGCGGCGGTTCGCTTTGCCGGTTCTGCTGCAATTGCTCGCCGAGCACAGCGCTCAGGTGGCGCGTCTTCCATTTCAGGTAGGCAATGGCCAGTACGCCGCCAACCAGGACGATGCCAAGCGCGACCAGCGAGAACATGAACCCGACGAGCAGCAACAGCGCTCCCGCCGCAAGGGTCAACAACCTGGCGAATATGCCTCTTGGCGGCGTTGCCAAGCGCCTGCTGGAGAAACCAAAGGGTGATTGTTCTTCGTGGCTGTTCATTTCTGTCCTTGTCTCAGGCAAAAAAAGGCCCGCACAGAGGGGGACTGGGCGGGCCGGTAGTACAGTCACTGCGACGCTCCGGAGGGGGAGGGGAGGTGGAACGTCTTAGCGACAATATGAATACTAGCGAGTAAAGCGCTCAAGGTCTGTGTGCTCTGTGTTTCCTTGTGTGACAGCGTGTAAGACGGCGCTGCCAGAGTTCGAGAACGGGCTGGGTGCGCCCGCGAACAACCTGGCCAGCAAGCTCTGCTCCTTGCCGTCGATCGAATCGAGAAACTCGGTTGCTGAACCCATGTGTCGGAAGGCCTTGAAGCCACAGTCCAGAAAGCTGTGCAGGTCACCCAGTCCGGCAAGATGCGCGGGGCCCCGCATCAGCCTGAGCAGGCCGCTCAGGACGGGCTTGCGGGCCAGCTTGTCGAGCGCTTCGCCCGTCTGGCGGATGAGCACGATCTGGCGTTCGCGATCCGGCCGGCAGCCGACCGCTCGGTAGGCGGTAGCATAGGCGTCTTCAGAAATGCAGTCAATTGATCCCCTGCGGGACAGCTCTGCGACCGTCGCCGAATCGAGCTGCTCGGTCAGCGCGTCGACTTCGACGGCCAGCGCGAGGGCGCGCAACGCCGAAACCGGTAGCATCTTGATCAGCAACGGCAAGATACGCTCGACTTCTTCGTCACGGCTGCTGAAATCCTTGGGGCCGTAGATGTCGGAAAGAAAAAACTCGGCTGCCTGGCCGAAGCGTGGGCTGGCCAGCAGGTCGGCATGGGTGCGAGCGAGTCGTGCCGCTTGCCATTGGCGCAGACGCAGTCGCTTGCTCGCTACTGCAGGGTCGCAGTTGGCCTGCTGGCGCAAGCTCTTTGCCGTCTTAAGATGCACCCGCAACGTTTCGGCGCTCTGCTGCTTGTCGGTCGAGACTGTCGAACGGTCCATAGGCAGGGATTATGCACCACCGGGCGGGCCGTGTTTAGAGGGCTATCCCTAACGCAAACGCGCGACAACGCATACACTTGTCTCGACAACCCGCCGAGGACCTTGCAGCAATGATCTTTTCACGTCGCCAATTCATCAGAACCGGCCTCGCCGGTGGCGCGTTACTGTCCTTTTCCGGATGGCTCAACGCCGCCGGTGCGCGCGCGCTGAGCGCTGCCGAACGCGAGATGCTCGCCGCGGTATGCAGCGCGATGCTCGACGGTGCGCTGCCGAGAGACAACGAGCAGCGGCGGCGGTGGCTGGCGCTGACCGTCGACGGCATTGCCGGCGAAGTCGCCGGGCTGTCGCTGGCGACGCAGAAAGAGGTTGGCGAATTGTTCGGACTGTTGGTCGTCGCTCCGGGACGGCTAGTCCTTGCCGGGGTCAGCAAGCCGTGGCGCGAGGCCAGCGTCGTCGATGTTTCGGAGTTCCTGCAGTCGTGGCGATCAAGCCGTATCGGCCTGCTGCAGGGCGCCTACGGCGCGCTGCACGATCTGATCTTCGGCGCCTGGTACGCACGTTCCGACACCTGGGAGGCCATCGGCTATCCCGGCCCACCACAAGGGTTTTTCTGATGCAGGATCCGATCAAGCTTGGCCTCGCTTCCGGCTGGAAGCACATCGACGCTTCGACGCTGGCCAGCGGCCAGACGATCGAAACCGACGTGGTCATCGTCGGTACCGGCGCCGGGGGTGGGGTGACCGCCGACCTCCTCAGCGACGCCGGCCTGCGCGTCGTGCTGATCGAGGAAGGTCCCCTGCGCTCGTCGACGGACTTCAAGATGCGCGAAGCCGACGCCTATCCGCAGTTGTATCAGGAGTCTGGGGCGCGCAAGACCGCGGACAAGGCGATCAACATCCTGCAGGGGCGCTGCGTCGGCGGCTCGACAACGGTGAACTGGACGAGCAGCTTCCGCACACCGGCGGAGGTCTTCGCTTTCTGGCAGAGCCAGTTCGGCTTGCGGCAATTGAGCGTCGAGTCGATGAGTTCGTGGTTTGCGGTGATGGAGCACAAGCTGTGGGTGCGTCCCTGGGATACCCCGCCGAACCCGAACAACAAGCTGCTGGCCACGGGCGGCGAGGCCCTCGGTATCGACATTGGTCACCTCAAGCGCAACGTCAAGGGCTGCTGGAATCTCGGCTACTGTGGCATGGGTTGCCCGACCAACGCCAAGCAGTCGATGCTGCTGACCACCATTCCGGCCGCTCTGGACCGTGGCGCCACGCTCTACACGCGCCTGCGCGCCGAGCGTCTGCAGGTCGTCGGCAGCCGGGTGAGCGCGCTCGACTGCGTGGCGCTGCAAGCGGATGGCATTCACCCGGCGGGCAAGCGGGTGCACTTGCGTGCCCGCCACTTCGTCGTCGCCGGTGGCGCCATCGGCAGCCCGGCACTCCTGTTGCGCAGCGGCGTTCCCGATCCGCATCGCCTGCTCGGCAAACGCACCTTCCTGCACCCGGTGGTGATTTCGTCGGCCTTGATGCCCGATCGCGTCGACGCCTACGCCGGCGCTCCGCAGTCGATCTACTCGGATCATTTTCTGCATCAGGCACCGATCGACGGTCCGCTGGGCTTCAAGCTCGAAGCCGCACCGCTGCATCCGGTCCTTTTTGCGACCACGTTGCAGGGTTACGGCGAGGCGCACGCGCGCCTGATGCGCGACTTCAGCTATGCCAGCGTGCTGCTGGCACTGCTGCGCGATGGTTTCAATCCCGACAGCCGCGGCGGCCAGGTGCGACTGGGCGGTGACGGGCTGCCAGTCCTCGACTACCCGCTCGGCGAGGTGATCTGGGAGGGCGCCCGGCGCGCGCTGCTGGCGATGGCCGAAATCCAGTTTGCCGCAGGGGCGCGCTGGGTGACGCCGGTGCACGAGGGGACAACGGGCTACACGAGCTGGCCCGAGGCCAGGAA
Organism: Candidatus Accumulibacter aalborgensis; assembly: GCF_900089955.1. Lineage (GTDB taxonomy): Bacteria > Pseudomonadota > Gammaproteobacteria > Burkholderiales > Rhodocyclaceae > Accumulibacter > Accumulibacter aalborgensis. Next base: position 18,301 of record NZ_FLQX01000122.1, read on the forward strand.
AGCGATCGCCGAACTGCCGCTCAAGCCTTTCATCTGCCGGGTGGTCAGCGCGCACGTGATGGGCGGCTGTGCGATGGCCGATACACCGCAGCGCGGGGTCGTCGATCATCGCGGCAGGCACTTCTGGCTCGCTAACCTGTCGGTGCACGATGGCTCGGTTTTTCCGACCAGCCTGGGCGTCAATCCGCAGCTTTCGATCTACGCCCTGATCGCACGCAATGCCAGTCTGCTGGCTGCCGAACTGTCCGGCCGGCCGGCGCCGCTCATTCCCTGAGGAAGATTCACGCTCATGCTGTCCCGCGCTCTTCGCCTGTCGCTCGCCCTCGAAATCGCGATTTATGTCTCGTTGGCCCTCTACGCCTTCGATGCCTCGCCGTCGACCGCCGCCCTGGTGGCGCTGGCTGGCGTCCTGGCGCTGCGTGCTGCCTTGATCGGTTTGAGCTACGGCTACGCCTGGGCGCACCGATCGCCGGCGTCGCACCTTTCGGTGCTTTCGCTTCGCCAAGCGCTGGTCATGGTCCTTGGCGAGTACGCAGCCTTCGTCGTCACTTTCGTCTTCGTCTTGCCGTTCGCACGCTGGTGGATGAGCGCTGATCACCTCCCGCCGCAGTCTGGCGTTGGTGCCCGACAGTCGGGCACCAACCAGCGCCCGCCGCTCCTGCTGATTCACGGCTACGGTTGTTCGCGCGCTGTTTGGTGGTGGCTGCGCCCCCGGTTGCAGGCCGCCGGCTGGACGGTGGCGACGATCAACCTCGAACCAGTCTATGCCAGCATCGACGACTACGTCGATCCGCTGGCCCGGCGCATCGACGGCGTTCTCGCCGAGACCGGTGCCGAGCGGCTGATTCTGGTCGGGCACAGCATGGGCGGCCTGGTGGCGCGCGCCTATCTGCGGCGCTTCGGCGGCACACGAGTGGCCAGGCTGGTGACCCTGGGAACGCCGCACCAGGGGAGCGCGCTGGCGCACATCGGGCTCGGAGAGAACGCCCGCCAGATGCGCCCGGGCAGCACCTGGCTGCAGGCTGCTGCCGACCCGGCAGCCATGGTCGACACGGTGGCCATCTACAGTCCACACGACAACTTCGTCATGCCGCATGCCAACCTCCTGTTGCCGGGAGCGCTGACCCAGGCGATCGACGGCATCGGCCATCTGGCGATGCTCTATTCGCCGCGCGTGGCGCGGGCCTTGCTGGCGGCGCTCGAGGGCAAGCGTTGACCATTCGTCGAATGGTATATGCAGAAGGTGGCTTGCGCTTCCGGGGCAGGTGTTACGCGCCAGGGGAGAATAGCGGCACGCGTGCAAGGTGAGACGAAATCCGGTCGAGTGCTTGCCTGGTGTAGCCCAAGTCGCCGCGCGAGGCATGCCATACCCTCATGATGTTTTCCCGGGCGCGCTCGAGGCGATCCGCCATCAGTGTCTCGTCTTCGCCAATCTTGCGCGCGAGGCGCAGGAAGGATTCGCGAGTGACGTCCTGCCAACGTTTCGAGCGCGCGAGGTTGAGCGCCAATTGGTCGTCGGCCTTGTACTGAATGGTCGAAACGAAATCGTAAGCGGGCGAAAGCCTGGCGTTGACGCCGTCAGGGTAGATCAGGCTCCAGTTCTTGAGGTGAGCATCGCCGTTACCGGAAGCAACGACGAAAACGAGCCGCCGGATGAACTCGTCCAGCTCGAATTCTCCGGCGAGTTTGTGGACTAGGTTGGCCAGCGTTTCGTAGTTGTAGCTGGCGTATTTCTGCTCCGGGTAGAGGCCAAGAATCTGCGCGAAGTCCTCGATGTGAACGCGCTTCCCTGCCAACGGGCGGTCGAAGCGGCGGACAGCCAGAGCCGCTTGCCCTGCCCCTGAACTGGCTTCCGGTGGCAGGCCGGAAATCTCCGCCACCGGAATCAACTGGATTTCCGGGATAGTGATGCCGCTGGCCTCCGCCCAGCGCATCGTTGCATGCTCGTTCTCCGGTACATATGGAAAACGGGCGTCCGGCAACTTGACGATCCAGTCGCCGCCGGTACCGCTGACCGGGATGGTCATTCCGCGTCCTTCGCGCAGGGCCGAAAACTTGAGTTGCACTCCTGCCAGCGAGAAATGCCAGTCGCCCCCGCGCGGGTGTTCGTCGGTCGCCGGCAGGGCAGCTCCTGCGGTTTCCGGGAACGCCTCGTCGGCGACGATGCGCACGGCACCAGGCAAGTCCTCGCCCAGGTGATCAAGGAGGAAGAACTCGCGATAGACCGAAACCCCGGCCTGGCGGGCGATCAATTCACGCAAGGGGCCTTCCGGCAGCAGGTTGGAAAACCACGGCGGCGTGCGCTGTCGCGAGGAATGCACGTGGTCCGGATCATCGAGAAACTGCTGTCCGAGGATCGGCCGCGGATAAGCGTTCTTGTACGACTCGAGCAGCCTGAATTCGCAACCGTCGTTGCGCGTCAGGTTCAGTTGCCCGACGGGGGCGTCGTTGAGCCATACGCCAAGAGGGTGCTCCATTCAGACCGCCTCGTCGTCGATAATCAGCGACGCAATGCTCGGACGATCGGGCTCGTCCCAGCGGACATGTCGATCGAAGAAAGTCCGTACCCGCGGCCGCACCCACTCTGCGCGCAGCTTCAGGAAAGCGGCGCTGTCGCCGTCGTCGAGGAACTGTCGCGCGGCTTCGCTGATGCCGTGCGACAGCAGGAGCCTGGAATCAGTGATGCCAGTCAGCAAGCGGCGTATCCCCCCCTTGTGCGGCGGGTGGAAGAGCCGGTTTGCCGCCGACTGCAGATGTTCTTCTTTTTCGCCGGGACGCACCGCAAAAATCTGCAGCAGCGGTGACGAGTCATGAACTGACGGGACCGGGCGCATGAGTTGCCCTGCAGCCAGCCGGTCACCAGTCAACAGGTTGCGTGGTTCGAGGCTGAGCAGGGCAAGGGCCAGCAGCTTGCTGGCCGCGAAGCGGAAATTGAAGCGATCGGCGACGTCGGGTATGACCGATGGTCTTTCCTTGACCATCTCCAGCATGCCGTCCACGGATCGTTCCTCGCTCTCCGGTAGAATGCGCGCCAAGACCTTGCGCGTCGACACCGTGTCTCCCTGGTGAGCGCCGTTCAGCGCGCCGCGCCAGATCCAACGTGACAGCAGCTCGCGCGATCGAGGCGACGGTTGGGGATGGAGCTGGAAGAACCTGCCCAAGGTCACGAACGCCTGCTTGTAAGGCAGCAGGTCGTAATGCGGAATACCGGCATCGTTCTTGAGGAACTGAATGATCTGGCTTGCCGTGGCAGACGTACTCCGGTACGCCTCCTCGGCTTCCCTGTCAGCCAGGCGTGGCGGTTCGCTGCGCGCGCTTTCCACGACGGGCAGCCAGAGCAGTACGCGCAGCAGCCGGTGAAGAATTCTTTCTTCGATTCGCCCAAAATCCAGTTTTTCCAACTCGCTGGAAATCTGTGGGATCGTCGCCGGCCGGCTCTCAAAGCGCGAGCCATTGAGTGCGTCGAAGACGTCCGAATCGTCCAGCGACTTGCCGGCCGAATTGATCCGATTGAAGATATCGCGCAGGATGGCTTGGTCGCTACTGCGGACAATATAGGCGGGGATCTCGTATTCGCGTATGCGCCGCCCCAACTGGATTGCCGTGTCACGCCTTTGCCGACTGCTGGGGTCGGCGGCATGGTCGAACAACCATTGCATCAGCTTTTCTGAATCGAGCACGACGGTCATTGGCAGCCAGCGCGAGGGGTCGGCGCGACGTTTGCCGGTGACAGGAGGAATAACAAAGTCGGCTGCGTCGAGGTCGAAGTACAGAGCAAACGCGTCCTCGTCCGGGTCGGCAGCGAGCAATATGCGGGCGAGAGAGACAATTCGCTGCTGACCATCGACCACCCACAGCGCATTCTCTATCTGAGGAGCGGGCAGGGTGAGCGATCCGATACGGCCTTCACCCGCTGGCGCTGCTGTTTCCCAGAGCAGAAGCGTCCCTACGGGGTAACCCCGATAAAGGCTCTCCAGCAGGAGCTTGGCATTCACGCGGTCCCACTTGAGGCCGCGCTGGAAGCTGGGAATGCGAACCCTGCCGCGTGCCACCACGTCGAGCAGATCCTGGACGCTGAAGGTCCGCGCCTCCGGGCGTCTGTCGAGTAGCGTGGTGGCGGTCCACTTGACGGCGGTCGTCATGGGTGTCGTGGTTGGCATATGGGGGGCGATTGTTTCACATGCCTCGCCTTCTTGCACTACCGTCAGTTTAGGGGCGTAGTATGCTCCGCCCCTACTCGATGAAGTGCAAGCCAAGGTCCGCCGCCTGCTGCGCGCGCCGACCCGACGCAGTGTGCTGGAGCCGGAAGACGCCTAGACGATGGCAGGCCGGGAGCACGGTGGCGGCTGCTCGCTCGACGCCCACATACACCCTCGAAGGGTCTGCCCGCCGGGGCCTGGCACGGTTGCTGCGGTATTGCGCTCGACCCGCCTTTGCGCTGGAACGAGATTGAAGCGAGTAGATACTCCAATAGCCTTTGGTTACGGTAACCATCCTGCGCCACAGGCTCAGTTGATCGAGTCGTTTGTCCTCTTGCTCCTGGTGCCGTATGTACTGCCGGATTACCTCTTCGTCTCGCCCTACTGTCGAGACGAAGTACCCGCGGGCCCAGAAGCTTTGCCCGACAAAGTTCCTCTTGTGCTCACCATACACCCACGCCAAGTGAATTGCGCTCTTGCCCTTGATGTACCCAACCACCTGCGACACTGCGTACTTCGGAGGGATCGAGATCAGCATGTGGACGTGATCGGGCATCAGATGCCCTTCTTCGATCCTGCTCTCTTTTTGCTCGGCCAGCTTGCGGAACAACTCCCCAAGGTATCGTCGCAACTGCTCATAGAGCGTCTTGCGTCGGCACTTCGGGATAAACACTACGTGATATTTGCACTCCCACTTCGAGTGGCTTAGGCTATCAAACTCGTCCATCGGGATTCTCCACAGTCATGTGCTTGGCGGCTCACGACCTGAAGTTTCCCTGATGGACTCCCTGAAATGTCAAACTTCTACGGCCACCCCGGCAGAGCCGGGGGATTTCCCGTCTTGGTTAAAAGAGAACATACAAGGTTGGGGTGAGCTTGCGAACCCCAACGACCAACCAGCTCGCTCTCGGGGTTAGCTGCGATGCTGACGAGGTGCGACTGGCGCAGTGAGAGAGGAA
>NZ_FLQX01000123.1 GCF_900089955.1 Candidatus Accumulibacter aalborgensis
TTGTGCGAAACCTTTTTCTTGCTACCCACCGCCAGGCCTTGAAAATACGGGGTTGGAGCCCTCATGCGTCAGGGCTGGGCGGAGTCTCGGCGGACTCCGGCGCAATAGGGTTGCATCCAGTCGCTAGAGCCTTGCGTAATGACCAGAGTCAACGCTACGGGAGGAACCCGATGACCCCCACGACGACCTGTGATCCACGACGCGACTGCCAGCGGATCGCGCGCTACCTGGCAACGATTGCCTTCCCGTGGGATACCACGCGTGCGCTCGAACTGGCTCTGTTCCGCACTTTTGCCTCGCCGCGAATCGGTGGTCTGCTGCATGCAACCGGCGAGTTCGAAGCGCGCACGCAGAAGCGCTACGACGATACCGATCTGATCGTCAGTGAAATCATCGAGAATGGCTTCGACAGCCCGCGCGGAGGTCGAGCGATCAGCCGCATGAATGCGCTGCACGGACGTTTCCGGATTGCCAACGAGGACTTCCTCTACGTGCTGTCGACGTTCATTTTCGAGCCGATCCGCTGGAACGAGCGCTTCGGCTGGCGTCGCATGAGCGAGACCGAAAAGCTGGGCTGGTTCTGGTTCTGGCGGCAGGTGGGCGAACGTATGCTGATTCACGACCTGCCCGACAGTTATGCCGAGTTCGAACAATACACGCGCGCCTACGAAGCGGCGAATTTTCGCTGTACCACAGCCAGCCAGAGCGTTGCGCTGGCCACGCGCGAACTGTTTGCCGGCTGGTTTCCCGCGCTGCTGCGCCCGCTCGTCCGCCGCAGTATTCACGCCTTGCTCGATCCAACGCTGCTCGCGGCCTTTGCCTTGCAGCCAGCGCCGCGCTGGCTGGGATGGACCGCCAAAGTGGCCTTGCGCACGCGGGCCAGGGTCTTGCGCTGGCTGCCACAGCGTCAGCGGCCCAAGCTGCGCACGCAAGTGCCGCGGGCTGACTATCCCGAGGGTTATTGCATCGAATCGCTGGGCCCACCGCCATTCGATCGCCAAGGCCCTGAGCACGCATCGGTGACGCCCCAGCCGACGAGCCGCAGCGCCGCGTAGGGTAGGGTTTGCCTTGTTTTCTTCTCGCTGAGCTGGGTCGTCTATGTGCTCTTCCTGCCCGAACTGCTGGTGCGTGGCGGCGTCGATAAACGCTATCTCGCCTGGCTTCTGGCGGCCGACCAACTGGTCTTTGCGCTCGCCGACTGGTCGATGGGGGTTGCGGTCGACCGGGCTCGCGCGGCGCTGCGCCGGATCGGGCCAATGCTGGTCCTGTTGTCGGCCGTCTCGGCGGTCGCCATGTTTCTGCTGCCGCGCCTGGCGGCGATCCAGTTGCTCGGCCTGGCGGCGGCGTCGGCGCTGGCGCCCTATCTGGCGATCGTTCTCAAGGGCGTTGATCCGTCATTGCCGTTCGCACTCAGCGCCCTCGCGGTCGCTGTGTCGGCGCTGGCGCTGGTGGTCGTCGAGCGCGGTCAGCCGCTCAGTCAGCGGGTCGCAGCAGATGTGACGCCGTCGCAGCCGGGAGGAGCAGCGAAGCGGGCATGGGTTTTCCTGCTGTTGATCGCGCTGCTGCTTGCTTTCGGCCAGCAGGTGCATACGGCGATCAATTCAGCGCCGCAGTTCAAGCGACTGGCTGATCCAGCATCGCTTTCCTGGCTGATGCCGGTTTTCTGGATCGGTTTCAGCGTTGGCCTGTTGCTGGTCGATCGATTCGTCCGCGCACGTGGCGCGCTGCAGGTGCTGCAACTGGCCTGTGTGGCGGGCGCACTGTCGCTGGCTGGCGCGGTGCTCGCCGGTTCGCTGGCCCTGCTCGTGCTGACGCAGTTCGCCTGCGGGATGTTCTGGGGCTTCATTCTGTGTGCTTCGATCGGCGTCGCTGCCGAGCGCGGCTATCCGCTGCACACCGGCCGCAGTACGGGCGCACTGATGGCGACACTGGCTGTCGCGGCGTTCTCGCGGCTGGGGCTGGCAGCCTCTGCAGGTACCGGTTTCGGCGTCCTGATCGACTGGCTGCCGGCGGTCATCTGGTGTGCGGCGGCGTTGTTCGTGCTGCGCCTCAGATCGGTGTAGACGCCCGTTTACTGCCTCGCACTGCCAGCCTGACAGGCAATCGGGCCAGGGTCCCATCGCTCTCAGTGCTCCTTGCCGTCTATCCGTGGTTGCCACAGGTAGCGGATATAGCGCCAGCCGAGGATCGAAAAGCAGGCGCACCAGCAGGCGGCGGCGAGCCCGATCCACTCTACGTAGCCCGCCGGATAAAGCTGCGGCGCGATGATGCGGATCACGAAACCGGCGATCATGATCCACAGCACGGTCTTGTCGAGGCGATCGAAGACCACTTTTCGGCCGGTGTGACCCTTGACGATGCGGATCAGCATGGCGGGGATGATCAGCCCCATGGCGCCGAAAGTGAATACGTGCATCGGCACCGATCCCAGCCACTCCGGGTGCCCGATCTGGTCGACGAACTGGAGCACGAGCTGGGCGATGATCGCCAGGTGGCCGAGATACAGGATGCCGATGTCGAGCCGGCGCAGCGCCAGTTGCGGTTTCCAGAAGGCGAAACGAATGCTCAGCAGCAGCGCCAGCACGAGGCCGATCGACGACGAGATCAGCGCCGGCAGCAGACCGGCGAAAACGAGGCTGAGGGCCAGCAACTTGATCACCCGGTCGAGCGCCGGGTTGCGCAGGATGTCGGCCTGCAGGGCGTTCTTCATGAACTGGGTGACCGTTCGTTCGAGCATGACCAGAAAGGCAACGCGGAAGAGCGCCATCGTCATGGCAGCGCCGGCCTGGAAATGGTCGGCGCTGAGCAGCAGGTTCTTGGCCACCAGAAACAGCGGCAGGATGATCAGAAAGAAGTAATTGTCGCGGAAGGAGTCATCCTGATGGTGGCGAATCAGCGACCACAGGAGCATGACCACGATCGCCGCCAGGAACAGATTGCTCGACACACGGAAGACGATCGGCGGCAGAACGCCCGCGTACCACATTCCGGCGCGCTCGAGCAACCAGGCGCCGACGAGGACGATCAGCGCGCTGCCATGATAGCCGCGAATTTTCACCCAGTTCTTGGTCGCGGTGAGCAGGAAGCCGCCGAGGACCGCCCAGCCGAAGCCGAAGAACATTTCATGCGCGTGCCACTGGTTGGGCGAGAAGGGCCACGTCGGCGTCGCCAGCGTCCCCGAGAAGAAGGACGCCCAGAGCACCGGGAGAGTGACGCCGGCGAGACAGGCGAGGGTAAAGAACGGCCGGAAGCCGACGAGCCAGAGGGGATGTTCGGAAAATTGCATGTGGGCCGGGTCTCGCGTGCTGCCGATCAGGTCGTTCGGGTGGAGATGCGCAGTATAGCCCGATGTCCGACGGGTGACGGTCCTCGGTCGCTCACCGGTGGGTCGCAGGTGGGTCGTGTATCGGTTCGACTGCCTGGCTGCTAGAACGGCGCCGGACACGAGAAGTCCAGCGGCCGCCCGCTTTCTGGATGCGCGAGCGCCAGATGGTCGGCGTGCAGCAGCAGGCGCTTGCCGCTCGCTGGTTTCGCCGCGTCGGCGTACAGCGCGTCGCCGACGATGGGGTGGCCGATCGCCTGCAGATGTACGCGCAACTGATGCGTGCGGCCGGTGGCCGACCACAGCGCCAGGCGCGAGGTCTCGGCGGCAGGGTCGTGACTGAGCACCTGGTAGCGGGTGAACGACGGTTTGCCGGCCAGCAGGTCGACTTTCTGGCGCGGTCTGTTGGGCCAGTCGGCGATCAGCGGCAGGTCGATTTCACCGCTGGCCGTGGGCAAGAGTCCCTCGACGACCGCCAGATAGCGTTTGTCCACCGCGCGTCTCGCGAACTGGATCGAGAGCCGCCTCTGCATCTCGGGTCCGCGCGCCAGCACCAGCAGGCCCGAAGTCTGCATGTCCAGGCGATGGACGATCAGCGCTTCGGGGTATGCTGCCTGCACCCGTAGAGCAAGACAGTCGTGCTTCTCGTCACCGCGACCGGGGACTGAGAGCAGTCCAGCCGGCTTGTTGACCACCAGCAGTGCCGTATCAAGGTACAGCAGGTCCAGTCCATCGTCTGGCGGGGCGATGTAGGCGAGGGCGGGGACGAGTGAGGCGCTGGGGACGTTCATGGTGTCAGCGGGTTGGCAACAGGGTCATGATAACGAGCTTCGTAGGTGCGACATGCGCAGCGTCAGAGTCTATTCAGCCATCCCGGCTACAGTGGGCGGCCCGCGAGCAATGACACACTCGCGCAAGACATCGGTAGACAGGTAAGCATGTTCGAACAGGCCTTCAAAAACATCGACGACGTTCTCTGGAAGGAGGCCGGCTGCACCACCGAGCTGGACTACACCGAGCAGAGCGAGAAGCACGAGCTGTCGCACCTCTACGAGGCGAAGATCAGGAGCATGGGCAACGCCGGGCGCAACGGCGGCGTCGGTTCGGCGGGCTTCCTCTGCGAAGCCTTCGACACGCTCAAGGCGCAGCCGAATCTCACCACCAGTGACCTGAAGACCTTGCAGGAACGGACCTTCTACGGCAAAGAGAAGAAGTCGCTGGCCTTCGTCATCGCGATCATGAACATGATCCTGCACGGCATCGACGCACCGAACATCGTCCATAGCAACACGCTGACCGAAAACGTCGCTGACGTTCAGCCCAGGGACCAGATGGAGGTGATCGTCGCCAATCCGCCTTTCGGTGGCAAGGAGCGCAAGGAAGTACCGCAGAACTTCCCGATCCGCACCGGCGAGACGGCGTTCCTCTTCCTGCAGCACTTCATCCGCATGCTCAAGGCCGGCGGCCAGGCGGGCGTGGTCATCAAGAACACTTTCCTCTCGAATACCGACAACGCCTCGATCAGCCTCAGAAAGCTCCTGCTCGAAAGCTGCATGGTGCATACCGTCCTCGATTGCCCCGGCGGCACCTTCCAGGGCGCCGCGTCAAGACCGTCGTGCTCTTCTTCGAGAAGGGAGCGCCGACGCGCCAGGTCTGGTATTACCAGCTCGATCCCGGCCGCAACCTCGGCAAGACCAACCCGCTCAACGACGCCGATTTGGCCGAGTTCGTCGCGCTGCAGGGAACCAAGGCCGACTCGCCGAAGAGCTGGAGCGTCGACGTGACGAGTATCGACAAGGCGACCTTCGACCTGTCGGTGAAGAACCCGAACGGCGGCGAGACAGTGATCCATCGCAGCCCGCAGGCGATCATGGACGAGATCGCCGCGCTGGACGCCGAGAGCGCCGAGGTGCTGGCGAACATCAGGCAGTTGCTGTGAAAGGCCCGGTGGTCTATCTGCTCGCCAGCAAGCGCAACGGCACGCTCTACATCGGTGTGACCTCGGACTTGATCCAACGAGTCTGGCAGCACAGGGAAGGCCTGGTCGATGGCTTCACGAAGAAATACGGAGTGAAAACGCTGGTGTGGTATGAACAGCATGAAACGATGGACAGGGCGATCAGCAAAGAAAAAGCCATAAAAAAATGGCCACGAAAATGGAAGCTCTCGACCATCGAACAGACGAATCCTGGCTGGATAGACCTGTGGGCCGAAATAGTCGGAGAAGCCACCCCACCCGTCGTTCCCGCGAAGGCGGGAACCCAGCAGAGCAGCGCGCCGCCCGTCGCTCCCGCAGAAGCGGAAACCCGGCATGTGGCCGGCGAACTGGATTCCCGCATGCGCGGGAAAGACGGCGGGGCGGACGTGTCGGGCAATACCAGGAAGCTACCGTGAAGGCGCTGTGGCCCACGAGGACGCTGGCCGAGGTATGCCAGATCAAGCCGCCGAAAGCGGAGGTTCGCCGATGTGTCACCGCTACGGATTTGGTGTCGTTCGTCCCGATGGAGGACTTGGGGATTGACCAGAAGGTCCTGGTCCCGAAACAAGTCAGGCCAGTGTCGGAAGTAGTGGGTAGCTACACCTACTTCGCGGACGGCGATGTCCTGCTCGCAAAGATCACCCCCTGCTTCGAGAACGGGAAGCTTGGCATCGCTGCACAGATCACCAATGGCATCGGTTTCGGGTCGAGCGAATACATCGTCTTTCGTCCCGGCCCGTCGGTAGTCCAGGATTGGCCCTACTACTTCCTCTCGCGTGAGTCGTTCAGGACAGCAGGGGCAGAGAGCATGAGTGGAGCCGTAGGCCATAAGCGCGTGGCGAAGACCTTCATCAAGGCGTACCCGATCCCTGTACCTGCAATCCCCGAACAGCAGCGTATCGTCGCCATCCTCGACGAAGCGTTTGACGGCATCGCCACCGCCAAAGCCAACGCCGAAAAGAACCTGCAAAACGCCCGCGCTATCTTCGAGAGCTACCTCGCATCAGTCTTCAGACAGCGAGGCGCGGGGTGGATGGAGACCACCATCGGACAGCAAGTCCGTTTCATCGACTACCGAGGCAAGACACCCGTCAAGACCGAGAGCGGCATTCGATTGGTCACGGCCAAGAATGTGAAGATGGGCTTCCTGCAAGCAACACCTATGGAATTCATCGCATCGGATGGTTACGATGCCTGGATGACTTGGGGCATCCCTCGAAAGGGGGACGTGCTTTTTACTACCGAAGCCCCTCTCGCGAATGTCACGCAGTTAGACACTGACGATAAGGTAGCCTTCGCCCAGCGTATCATCATTCTGCAGCCAGACGCCTCAAAACTCGACAGTGCGTTCCTGAAATACCTTCTGCTATCTTAACCCGTCCAACAGCGCATTCATGCCAAGGGAACGGGAGCAACCGTGAAGGGCATCAAGGCCAGCTTGCTGAAAACGGTTGAAATTGCCTTCCCAAAGGCAGTTGGCGAGCAAGTGGAACTTGTTGCCACGCTTGACGCTCTCGTCGAGGAAACAGCCTGTCTCGAAGGCATCTACCAGCAGAAGCTCGCCGCCCTTGACGCCCTGAAAAAATCCCTACTGCATCAGGCCTTCAGCGGCCACCTGTAGCAAGCCATACGATGCCGATTCGGTCGGCCATCGGCCAGATTGACCAAATCGAACGATTTGATTAGATTGAACGTATTGCCTCTTGCATCAAGTGGAGAGTCTCCCATGCAAACCTTTACCGCCAATCAAGCAAAGACCCATTTCGGCGAATTCCTCGATTGCGCCTAGCGCGAACCCGTCCGCGTGATGCGCCACGACCGCGTGGTCGGTGTGATGGTCAGCGCACAGGACTATGAAGGGATGCGCGCGTTCTACGCCGACCGACTTCGGCATACGCTGAGGGAGAGTGCTGCAGGCGCGGCGGCCAGCGGCCTGACCGAGGAAAGACTGGCCGATCTGCTGGCTGATGAAAGCTGAATCCGCCCTGCCAGCCTGTTACGCGCTGGCGGTGCTTGATACCAATGTATATCAGCCAGGAAAGCAGGGACAATCCATGAACGAAGCCGAAACCCGAGCCGAGCACATCGACCCCGCGCTGGCCGCAGCCGGCTGGGGCGTCGTCGAAGGCAGCCGCATCCGGCGCGAGTACCCGATCACTTTCGGCCGCATCGAGGCCACGGCCAGCGCGGCAAGGCGCTCACCGCCGACTATGTGCTGGAATTCCGCAGCGCCAGGCTGGCAACGATCGAGGCGAAGGCGTGGGACAAGGCGCTGACCGAGGGCGTGGCGCAGATCACGAACTACGCCGGCAAGCTCGCCATTCGCTTCGCCTACACCACCAACGGGCAGGGCATCTACGGCGTCGACATGGACACCGGCGTCGAGGGCGAGGTGACGAGGTACCCGACACCGCTGGAACTGTGGAACCGCAGCTTCGCGGCGCCAAACGCTTGGCGCGATCGCTTCGCCAGCGTGCCTTTCGAGGACCGCGGCGGCTACTTCCTGGGCCGCTACTACCAGGACATCGCCGTCGAGCGCGTCCTGGCGGCGATCGCCGACGGGAGTGACCGCCTCCTGCTGACGCTCGCGACGGGCACCGGAAAGACCTTCATCGCCTTCCAGATCGCCTGGAAGCTGTTCAACACGCGCTGGAACCTGACCGACTGGAAGAAGGAAGGCGAGCCGCTGCGGCGCCCGCGCATCCTCTTCGCCTGACGATACTCACCACGTCGCGGAAGCTGTCGACCGGCGTCGACGCCCGCAACGTGCGTCACATCGTCCTGATGCGCATCATTCTGTCGATCATCGAGTTCAAGCAGATCATCGGCCGCGGCACGCGGCCCTACGACGGCAAGGACTACTTCACGATCCACGACTTCGTCAAGGCGCACCACCACTTCAGCGACCCGGAGTGGGATGGCGAGCCGATCGAGCCGGAAGCGATAGCCGCGTATCCCGCGGCGCCACCATCATCGGAACCACCCCAGGTGCACGAGCCTGCGGCGGCTGATGATACGCCGCTACGCAGCCAGCGGATCAGGGTCACGCTCGCCGACGGCAAGGCGCGCAAGATCCAGCACATGACGATGACCAGCTTCTGGCACCCGGACGGGACGCCGATGTCGGCCCAGCACTTCATGGAGGCGCTCTTCGGCCGACTGCCCGAGTTCTTCAGCGACGAGGACGAGTTGCGCACGCTGTGGAGCGCGCCGGATACGCGACGCAAACTGCTCGAAGGCCTCGCCGAGAAGGGATTCGGCAAGGAGCACCTGACCGAGATGCAGAAGATCATCGCTGCGGAGAAGAGCGACCTCTTCGACGTGCTGGCCTACGTGGCGTATGCCCTGGCGCCGCTGACCCGCGAGGAGCGTGCCGCCAGGGCGATGGCACTGGTCAACACGCACTTCAACAACAAACAACAGGTCTTCCTCGATTTCGTTCTCTCGCACTACGTCAGCATCGGCGTCGAAGAACTCGACCAGGCGAAGCTGACACCGCTACTGCGTCTGAAGTATCACGACTCGATGGCCGACGCCGTCGCCGACCTGGGCAGGCCTGATGAGATCGGGCGCGTCTTCGCTGGGTTCCAGAAGTACCTCTACCAGCTGCCGGCCGCAGCCTGATTCTGATACGGGAACTGGGCCGACGCGACGCCCGGAGTTCGCGTCGCCATCCTGAGCGGCGCCGACCGGAATTTCTGTGCCGGTGTCGATCTGGCGCTACTCGCCGCGGTCGGGCAGGCAGTCGCGCACGCTGACCCGGCGCGTGGTCGCGAGGCCTTGCGGCGGCTGATCCTCGATCTGCAGGACTGTCTGTCGTCGGTCGAGCGTTGCCGCAAGCTGGTGCTGGCGTCGCTTTCAGATCAGGCCGTACTTCTTCAGCTTGTCGTGCAGCGTCGTGCGGGCTACTTGCAAGGCCTCGGCGGTGCGGCCAATGTTACCGTCCTGCTTGGTCAATTCAATGCTGATACGCAGGCGCTCGTAGTTGTCCACATCTTGGGCCAGTGACAGCGAAGTACTGTCCTTGCCCGAAGTAATCGTTTCGTAGTCGATGCCGAGAACGTTGCAATCGGCCGCGTTGCGCAGTTCGCGGACGTTGCCCGGCCAGTCCAGCGCCATCAGTTGGCGCAGATGTTCCGGAGTCAGCGGCGGCAGTGGCCGGTTGTGGCGTTTGGCCGCCTGTAACAGGAATTTGTCGTACAGCTCGGGGATGTCCTCACGCCGTTCGCGCAGCGCCGGCAGTTCAATGCGCACGCGGTTCAGGCGGAAATAGAGGTCCAGACGGAATTTCCCTTCTCCGGACAGTTCCTTGAGATCCCCCTTGGCCGCCGCGACGACGCGACACGAAACCGAAATCTCCTTACATCCATTAGAGCCGAGCCGTTCGATGACCCTTTCCTCCAAGAAGCGCAGCAGCTTGATCTGCATGTGCGTCGACATGGTTTCGACTTCGTCGAGGAAGAGCGTGCCGCCATTGGCGTATTCGATCTTGCCGATGCGCCGTTGTTTCGCGTCGGTGAAGGCGCCCGACTCGTGGCCGAAGAGTTCGTTGTCAAGCAGACTGTCAGCCATGCCGCCGCAGTTGAGCGGCACGAAGTTTTGCTGGCGGGCGGATGAGAAGTCGTGCAGGCAGCGGGCGACCATTTCCTTGCCGGTGCCGGTCTCGCCGACAATCAGCACGTCGATCGCCGCATCGGCGACGTTGAGGATCGACTTGCGGACCTTGGCCATTAGCAGCGAATGGCCAATCAGCCGGTTTTCCAGGTCGTCACGGTGGTCCAGTCGGCGGCGCAGCGATTCGACTTCGAGCACCAGTTCGCGTTTTTCCAGTGCGCGGCGAACTACATCGACCAGAGCGCTGGGCAAGAACGGTTTTTCCATGAAATCGTAAGCGCCGCAGCGCATCGCCTCGACCGCCAGCGTGATGTCGCCATGGCCGGTGATGATGATGACGGGCAGATCAGGGTCAAGCTTATAGACCCAGCGCAGCAGGTCCATGCCGTCCATGCGCGGCAGGCGCAGGTCGCTGACCACGACGCCGGGGCAGTCGGTCTGCAAGCGGCGTTGCGCGTCCTCCCCGGTCGTCACCTCCTTGACTGGAATACCGGCCAGTTCCATGGCCTGTCGGCAACCGCGGCTGATATTAAGGTCGTCTTCAACGAGCAGGACCGAGAGTCCAGGTTTCTCAGGTTTCATCACATAGCCTTTGCAAGGGATGTCGTTCAGGAGCTTGGCGTGACCGGCAGCACAACGATAAAGCGTGCGCCACCACCGTGGGCCGGCTCGCCCAGCAGGTCGCCACCGAAATCACGCAGGATGTCGCGCGACAGGGTCAGCCCCAGCCCCAGGCCGCTGCCCGCCGGTTTGGTGGTGAAAAAGGGCTCGAACAGATGCGCCAGCGTTTGCGGCGACAACCCGCTACCGCTGTCGGTGACCGAGAGCGCCAGCCGCCCCTCGCTGGCCGGCGCGTTGGCAAAGCTCAGTCGCCGCACCGGCTGCCCGACCATTGCGTGGATGGCATTGCCGATCAGGTTTACCAGCACTAGTTGCAGTCTGTTCCGATCGCACCAGGCGATCCAGGAATCGGCCGGCAGTTCGACTTCAATGTTCTGCTCGCGCAGGCGCTGCGCGAACAGAAAGAGCGCCGCATCGACGGTCTGCGCCACATTGACCGCGCCCAGGGTCGCTGGTGATCTGCGGGCGAAGGTTTTCAGCGGCGTGATGATGTCGCCCATCTGTCCCGACAAGTGGCCGACGATGCGGAGATTCTCCGCGGACGTTGCCTGATCGCCGCGTCGCGTGTACTCGATGGCGTTGGCCGACAGCGTGCCGATGGCACCGAGCAGTTGGCTGAGTTCGTGCACGATGCCGGTCGCCATCTTGCCAAGCACGGCGAGCTGGGCGGAGTGGATGCGTTCGTCCTGGGCAGCGCGCAGCGCCTGCTCGACGCGCAGGCGTTCAGCGACTTCACACTCCAGGCGCCGGACGGCCTCCGAGAGGTCGATGGTTCGCGCCGCGACCTTGCCCTCGAGTCTCTGATTGGCCCTCTCCAGCATGCCCAGCGCCTTGCGCCGATCGAGCGCCATGCGGCGACTCTGATCAAGATAGAGCAGGCCGAGCAGCAGGCAGCCAAAGGCGGCCGCAGCGAGGGTGGCGTGGGTCAAGGCGAGCACGGTCACCGGACGCAGATCGGAGAAAACGACGATGCGCCAGGCGGTTTCCGGCAGACGGCGACTCAGCACGAGATAGGATTTCGTTCCCTCAAAGGTGTCGAGTGCGTTGCCCGCTTGCCATGCCGGAGGAACGGTAACGCCTTCTTCAGCGGCATGGATGTCGATGTCGAGCACGGTTGCCCCGAGCACCTGCCCGGCGAATTGTTCGCGGCTGATGCGCGCCAGCGTTTCGGGCGGCTGCCGCTGCAAGGTGGCATAACGGTACTCCGGCAGCGAAGCGAGCAGGACGATGTCGTTGGCGTCGACAATCAGCGTCGGTGCGTCCTGCGCTCGCAAGCGCCGCTCCGCTGCGCGCACACTGGACTTGACGACGGCCACGCCAATCACTTGCCAGTCATGCTGCTCGTCGAGGATCGGCAGGGCAATAAAAAAGCCGGGTTCCTTGCTGACGTGGTCGGTCGCATAATGGCGCACCGGCGTGCCGGCCAGCGCGCCCTGGAAAAATGGCATGCTTGAGAGATCGGCACCGAGCAGAGTGTCCGAGATGTTCGTGTCACTCGAAGCGATCACGAGTCCCGTCGTGTCGAGCACGAAGATGGCGGGTCCGCCGAGGTGGTCGTTCAGCATTTCCAGAAAGTGGTTGGCTGCTGCTCGGAAGAGGTATTTTTCTTTGGCGGGGGCTTGCAGCAAGGCTCGTACATCCGTGCTCAGTGACACGGCGCTCGCTATCGAGGCATGGCGCGTGACCTCGTTGTCGATGGCCGCGGCGAGCAGGTCCAGTTGGTGGCTGGCCGCCTCGTGCAGTTGCTTGAGGCCCTGCGCCTCGGAGACCTTGAAGGCCAGCAGACCGACCAGCAGCCATGCCGCCAGCAGGCCGATGACGAGCAGTGCACGCTGCGGCTTCGGCAAACGAAGCGGTGAACGCTGGTGGGATTCAGGCATGGTAATTTCGAATGGATTCAAGCCAAGGGCACTCAAGCCAAGGGCACTCAAGCCAGGGACACAAGAGTGGGCCTCTGGTCAAACCCTTGTGGCGCGGCGGATTCTCTTCCGCGGAGGCGAAAGCTGAGGATGCCGGCGAGCCTGTCCGGCAGGCGGCCTCCCGCCAGACCAACATCATGAACGCCACAAGCCCGATCCTACCCGACGAGAACCGGTCACGCAACCATGGAGCATGATCCGGCACGGGCTACTGCGCGACTTGAAGGAGGATGTCTGCTCTCATCGTCGTCAGAATTCCTTCTTCCTGGCAGGCGCCTGGTAGTTGGCCCAGCGCTCAAACGGTAGCCCGGGGTTCACCGCTCGCCACTTGGGATGCGTGCCTGGCATGTCGCGCAAATGGTCGATGTTCTCGATAAGGCACTGCTTGAGTTTCACGAGAGCCGCCGCCCCGTCCGGCGTGCGGTAGTCACGCGTCACAAAAAGCGCCTGCACCGACAGGGTCGGAACCTGGCCGTTGGCAAGGTTCGGGTAATTGAGTCTGGCCCCGTTGTAGGTTCCCTTCACCTGGTCGAGCACGTCGCTACCCATCGGGACGAGCTTGAATTGCTTGCCGAATATCTTTTCATCCCGCAGCCACTTGAGCGGCGCACCGCCGACCGCGAACAGGGCATGCGCCTGTCCATCGAGCAACATCTTCGCCGCCACCGCCGATGGGTTCTTTTCCTTGGTGAGATCAACGAGGTTGAAAGGAATCTTCAGCTTGTACTGGAAGTATTCGGCACTCAGGTGCGATCCTCCCCACGCGACGACCGTCTTGCCGGCAAGATCCTTTAGCGATTCGATCTCGAGTGATTTCTGACCGAATGACATCCCCAGGAAGCCGCTCTCCTTGGTCGCCTTATTGACGGCGACGAGATGGATTTCTTCTTCGTTGAGAGGAAACAGGACCTTGACACGAGCCATGGCAGGATCCTTGTCATCGTAGTAGCGCATGACATCAAACTGGACGATGCCGGCGGTGAGCACGTTGTCGATGATGCCCTGGAGATTGGCTTGCGAACCCTCGGTCTCCTTGATGCTGATCGTCACTGTGGCCCCACAGCGCTTGATCATGTCGTTGGCCATGGCAAAGTACGTTCCGTCGCTCCCGCCGGTGCCCAGCACGATCTGTGCATCGGCGAACGCCGAGGTGACCAGGGTCGCCACCACGAACAAAAGCTCTTGTCGTCTCATCAGGATGCTCCTTCAAAATTTGAATATGCGCGGCGGCGAGGTTGACGACGTCGTCTTGTTGCCACCAATATCGGTCGGCTGCGACGACAGATACGAGACCAGCGCGATGCAGGTGATGACGATGATGCTAGCGATGACGCGGAACATTGGGTTCCTCCTTGATTCTGACCGGCGAGACAAGCGGTCGTGAATTGCCCATTTGAGCGACCCGCTGCAAGTCGGATTTCGGCCGCATCTGCGCATTCATCGCTTCAATGGTCTTGCCGGCCAGCGCTTGACGCAAACGCTGCTTGATGCTGGCGCGCGCTGTCTCGATACGCTCAAACTCTGCTGGGTTACGTTCGGCACCCTGCGTTCTTTCCATCGCTGCTGCGGATCGATGGAAGGCGATATAGAGCTTGTTCACCCGCTGCAGCTCGCAGAAGTCCACCTTGCGCTGCCGCAGCATTTCCTCGGCATTCTCGATGACACCTTGCAGCGCCCGGATTTGCGACTCGAGCATGGTTTGCTCTTCGTCACTTGCACAACTCATCTGGGAACGAAGTTCCTCCTGCGCTCCTTCGATCTCGGATCGAGAGGTCTTGTAGGACTGTTCGAGATCCTTGATTCGCTCGGCTTCCTGTCTTTCGTCCTCGCGAATCGTCTCTTCCGAGAAAACCTCGGCAAGCCTGGTAAGCGCTTGCTGCTTCTTCAGTGCGAGATAGCGCGCACCCACCGGCACGGCGAAATTCACGGCCGCCAGGGCGACAAGAGCGATTGCCGAAGCCGCAACGACCGACGCGCCGACAGCAATGACCGCGCTTGAAGCCGCCACCGCCACCGCGGCAAGGCCGATGCCTTTGATCAGCTTCTCCAGCTTGATTACCCGCGGGTCCAACTCGTCTGGCAGGTTCATATTTCCTCCCTCTAGGCAGAAGCGTGATGACCAATTACTACGCACATACCGTGCCAGCGGATCTGGTTTTTTGAGAAGAATCAAGTCATTGATGTTGTGCAGTATTTTCAATCAGATCAGAGCATGGTCGCAGGAATTCCGACGCCACCTGTTCTTCCGCCCTCGGATTTCCGATGCCCGGAGGGCGACAAAGGAACCGGCTACCAGAAGTTGCACAGCTGTGACGTGAATTCAGCGGGTGCGGCGGCCAGGCCGGCTTTTCTCGTGGCCCGTAGCCCGTAGGATGTGCTGGGGAACGAAGCGCATCAATCGTGAGCGATGCGCTTCCCTTCGGTCAGCACATCCTACGGATCTGTTTGCCGAAGGGTGCTCAGGGAACGTACTCGGCATAGCCCTGGCAGATCTGGGCCTTGCTCAGACTATTTTCGTTTTTAACTGCTCGCAGAGGGACAGTGCTGTTCGCAGCAGTTCACGGGTTTCCCGGTCGGTTCGTCCGGCCTGGAGTCTCTGGTGGAGATCGCAGGCACGTGCCATCGGGAGCACCTCGAATAATCGACGGAGAGGCTGAGCGGTTTCCAGGAGATCTTCCTGAGTCTGGTTGAGAGTCATGAGGGTCGATCCTTCCGTTGTGGTGTGCTGAGCGGTTTCATCGGGTTTGCCGAGGAAGCCATTGATCGGCTTCGGCACACCTTACTCAGCACGTTCCGTACCAGCGAAAGAGGCTTTTCGTTGATTTATAAAGCATTGGTTGTATAGATGTTTTCACATGCCGACAGAGAACAGTCGCCGGATTTTCGATACTGACCCTTTTGCAGCCATCGGTTTTCAGACGGTCAGACGGCTGGCGACCGTCTTTCAGTCGCCACAGTAGTCACGACCGGTATCTGTATCTGTTTCGGGCGGCTTGACACCTGGTTGGTCGGCAACGTTGGTGCAGGCCAGGACAGAGGTGCTCGACAGAATCACCGCGGGCTCAAGCAATCATGGCTTGACCAGCAGCGCGGCGGCCGGGTCCCGCGGCGGCGGGGTCCGGTCTTTCCTTTTGCCTCAGCGCGCGCGTCGCCAGCGATTCGCCAGAGTCGTACGGGGTTATGAAGAAAAAGACGTAAATCCCATTTCTGCGTGTTTTCTCCGGTCACGTCAGCAAAGCTTACTCGTGTCGTTCGTGTCGTCTATGCGCGCCGGAGCAAAAAGAAAGGCCAGCCCCCGCGGCCTTGCCCCCGGCAAAATTGCCCCTGTGCATTTTCACCGCATCGTCATCGACGGCGTTTTCGAAGCTGACGCCCAGGCCCGATTCTAGCGAAGCACGCGTCACTGCTGGCCTGTCGCGCTAGCCGACCGACGACTGCAGCTTTTCCAGCGCCGCTAGATAAGGTTCCGCCTGCGCCGTCAGCGGGTGCTCAGGGTATTTATGCTTCAAGCCGCGCAGGATGATCAGCGCCACGCTGTCCTGATGCAGCAGTTCGCTCATCAGGCGGGCGGAGAGGAAATAGATTCCCGGAATGTCCGGATGGTGCGGATGGCGTTTGTCGAAACCGCGCACCAATGCCACGGTGGTGTGCGCATCGCGGCGGTGGAAAGCGGTTTCGGCCAGGGGCAGCAACAGGTCCGGCCGTTCGGGCAGAAAGCTCCCGTCGACGCCGCGCAAGCGCAGCAGCAGATCGAACGCCTGCTCGCTGCGCCGCCGACAAAGCAGAAGTTCCAGATAGTGCTGTCCGTGTGCCAAAACCCCTTCCTTGCTGTCCGCCGCCAGCAGGAGCTTGTGGTAGCGCTCCTGGATCTCAAGATCCTCGGGATACTGCCGCTGCTGCTCACAGGCGACATCAAGGGTTGCGTCCACCTTCCCATTGGCAACTTTGCGCGCCACCGCCTTGGCCAGCGGGTCGCCTGGTTGGGCACCCGCCGTGGCGGTGGGCTGGCTCGTCACTGCCTCGCCTGCCACCGCGCCCGGTCTAGCAGCAGAATTGCTCGCTGAACGGGCGGATACGACCCTCACCTCGGGCGCCGGCTTTTGGTGGGACAGGTAGAGCATGTAGCCCATCATGGCGAACTCGACCATGATGAAGTAGACCGTGGCGACGGAGATGATCGGGCCGAAGGAGAGTAGCGTGAAGAACACTATCATAAACTTGGCCGGCACCTCCATCGAGCTCAGCCGGTCCAGCAAGCCGCCGAAAGATTCCATGAGATGCTCCAGGGCGTACGCCATCACCACGAGCAGGAATGGCACGACGAGCAGCACCACATACGGTTTGCCCATGTGCACCATGATGGAAACCCACCTGGCCGGATTCAGAGCCCGCTGGAGGCTGTTGCTGATCGACAGCACCATGACGCTGGCCGGCAGCCCGATGCTGACGAACGCGAAGACGATCTGACCCAGGCGGGTCGTGTTGATGTCGGGGACGACAGTGATCCAGGTGCTCCAGATCAGTAACAGGGCGGGAACCTTGTATCTTTTCTCTTTGTATCTCCTCTCTATATCGAGCCGGAAGGCCCTCCGTCCGTGGGCCGTGAGCCGCCCCTGCGACATCGCCTCCATCAGGATGTAGGCTCTCAGCAGGACGCCCAACCAAAAAATCCAGGCTAAGCCGCTCAGAAAAAAGGAGTGGAGCGGCAGCGGTGTTGTTGAAAAAATGAGAACGGGGAGCGTCGTCCACAGCCACAGCAATATCAGGCTGAGCACAACGTCCCACTGGAAGGGGACCGCGAAGAACCACGGTAGGCGCTGCCAGAAAGATCTGATTTCCCCCTGGTCCTCGTAGACGACGGTCTGCGGATCTGTCACGGAAAACTCCTTTTCGCGTAGCCTTACGCACCAACGGATTAGAAGGGAAGCATCAAATGCGCATTCCACGGCAAACTGGACACCGATTCCACGGGAACCTGGACAGTCATTTGTACTAGCGTAGGGCGCGGGATAACCGTGGCATCCTTGGTAAATTTCAGCAGTTCTCATTTCAAACCCAGGCAAGGCAGCCGTTAGCGTAGGTTGGCACACGAGGATTGGCGGACTTGGGCGATGAAGATTGAGGGAAACTCTGGCTTCTCTGAAAATAATGCTGGTAAACAGCGTGTTATGGTGTTAGCCTCGAACTTGATCGAAGTATCGA
>NZ_FLQX01000124.1 GCF_900089955.1 Candidatus Accumulibacter aalborgensis
GCAAGCGCTGCGCTCCGCACCAACCTGCTCGGTACGTGTGGTAGGGGGGCTAAACGCTTACGCCGAGAGGAATGGCAATATGCACTTCAATACCGCTGTCCAGATAGCAAGTGTGAAGGGTTTATCCGTCCAGTTTATTGGCAAAAACCAATGCCCGACCCACCGCCCGAGCTAAGTCACGTCAATTTTAAGTACGTGCCATTGGCTGACCGGATCAAAGTCGAGCACGATTGACAGTAAGAAATGCTCTCTGGGAAGGTCGTTCCTATCTAACCGCACATCGCTAACGCTTGTACCCACTTGCTGAACTAGGGTATGATGCTGGCGAGTTGTTGAAGCATTCAACGAACTTGAAACCATTAAGGCTATCAACGTATGCCATCAGAATCTGACTTCGCCAAGCGCAGGTACGAAAACACGCCGTTCATCCTGAGCAATTCCAAGATAACTCGCGTGGTCGAAGTCGCAAGAGAACGTCTTGAGCGATTTAGCGGTGATATGCCCATTAGTGAGGAGTTTGTTGTGAGCTTCAAAAAGAATAACAAAATGCTTAAAGTGGATTCGTTACAGAAAGTGCTTCAGTTGGATAATAGCGTAAACAATCCAATTCAAGAGATCGCAATTAATCTGTTGTGCTTCCCGGAATTGCCGGATAAAGGCGGTGTGATAAGACTAATTTTTAGTGGCGCAAGTAGAACGATATCCTTGGTTGTAGGTTCCCCCGATGTAGTATGGATGCAAGAGACGATGGGGTCTCTTGAAGAACAAGTGGAGCGCACTATTCCAATAGGCTTAATTTACCCCATTAAATTGTTGCCGGGCATTTTCTATCTTGCGTTGTTTTTCTTGCTCTCCACTGTTTTTTTGAGTATTTACAATGCGAACGATCGGTTTCACAAGATTGGTTTTAACGTGATACCTGAACAACGAGCGCGGGAAATAGCTGCGCTACAGGCGTTGGCTAAATCTGACCAAGAAAAAGCTGATTTTGTATTTCAGTACCTTTCAGCTACAGTGCCAATAGCTAATGATAGCCAACCACCTAAAAAATATAGCCTGAAAGAACCTAGGACTTATTTCGTTGCCGTTCCTATGATAGTTGCCGTAATTAGTTCTCTGTGGGCAATTGCCTTTTGCTACCCGTTGAATGTTTCCGCGTGGGGTGACTGGGCTGAAGCGTTAGACCGAAAAATTGAGCAAAGAAAATGGATATGGGGCGAAGTGGTTTTTGCGACGGTGATAGGGGTTGCTGGAAACCTCTTCGCTTTTGGTGTGACAACCTAGCACCTAAAAAGTCTCCTGACACAAGGTTATACATTTTTCTAGCACATATCACCCTACATAAATTTTACTTATTGGATGAAAGATGGAAGAAAAGACTTTCTTTGCGTACGAGGATGTAAAGGTCACGAGCAGTCGCTTTATCTCTGGTGGCCAGACATTTGCGATGAGCAACGTAACCTCGGTGAAAGCCTTTGAGCAGAAGCCTTCCCGATTTGGTGGTATTATTTTCTTGTTAGTGGGACTTGGCTTCGTGGTGAAGGAAGTGCTTTTAGGTGTTCCCTCAGTTGAATCGGTTATTTTTGGTATTGTATTAACGGCCCTTGCTGCGCTCTACTTATACAAGCAGAAGACCGTGTATCACGTAATGCTCGCGACCGCGGGGGGTGAGACAAGTGCGCTGAAGACATACCAGAAGGAATATCTGGATCGAGTCGTTGGCGCTCTAAATCAAGCTATCGTTTATCGTGGTTAATGTTTTGATGCGGAACGCTACGCTGCCAAACACGCAAATCTACGATAACCTTTATTTGCGTAGTTCTTAACTTGTGACGGCCTAAATGGACATCCTAACAATTGTGGTATCTAGTACGGTCACTTCGGCACTTATTAGTGGGCTTATTGGGGGTTGGTTTAGTTTGCGTTCTAAGCAGGCTGAGTATGCAAACATATACTACAAGATGATCTTGGAGCGCCGTATGGTTGCATATGAGGAAGTCGAGCGTTTGATTGGAGAAATCAAGATTGCGGTTGTTGATAACGATCAGAGGCCGTATCACCTGCTGTTTTCTGGCGACAATGATCACGCTACTGTCTATAAGCTTCTACTCGGCACGATGTCAAATGCTCTCTGGCTTACCGACGAACTATTTGATCTAACGAGACAACTTAACTTGCTCGTCTACAATGCCACAGCCCCAGAGAAGGGTCTAGTCGAGTTCGGAAAGAACAACTACAAGACGGTGGCAGAACTTCGCACAAAGCTGGAAAGAACCCTTGCGAATGATATGCTTGTGCTCCACGACATACCAGCTTTCTTGAAAGCGAAGAAGCCAACTGATGGCTACACTACGCTTCCACGTCACACAACCTGATTGAGATAGGCGTCAAGATCACAAAGGCTAATGAGGCTGATGCTCTTGCTTCCTGGCGGTACAGGCTCTGCATCCACCCACAGACAAGCCAATCAGCGGCTTGTACCATCGCCACTGCCCCCCTCGTCGCTGAGGGCTTTGCTAGTCTGTGTCTGTTCGCGATCGCACTTAGCAGCGAGAGCTTTTCTAGTTAGCAGCCTCAGTGTGGTTTATTTCTGGCGGAGTTTAACTGAGGCTGCTAACGGCTACGGCTTAGGGCATTGTGTATCCGAAGAACTTTGTAGGCTCCCCTTGATGGTGCGTGTTGTTTGTTGCATCCCCATTAGTGTTCGGCCCGATACCAACATAAAGTTTTGTTCCACCGTGAATTGGATGTAAGCTCAAATATCCAATACTTTCAGTAGATCCTCCGCGGTGATTGTCATTGGGGGAGACAATTTTATTATTTACACCGCCAGTTGTACCCGCAAAGACCTCAACATAGTCCCCTGGTGGGTTAGCATCGGCATCGTCAATGGTCCACCCGACTGGGTCCGTAGACTCATTCAAGTGCTTATAGTAATTGGTGACGACACCGTTTTGACTGGGGCCTGTCCCAACGTACAATTGGACTTTCCTCGTTAGAGCCATATCGAATTCTCCTGTTAAGGTTGAAAACATCGAAACCGAAAGGCGGGCCAAGGCGCACACACCCAAGACGAGCATACGAGAAGGCTAATCTACTTGTCAAGAATTCTCTCTGGAGCCTTAAAGTAAATGTGCCTGCTTCCGCCACTCCCAAGGTGGAACAGCATCACCATCAACCCACAGACCAACACGCCTGTTCCTGGCCAGCACTTCCGCTTGCTCATAGGCTACACGATCCGCTAGTGATTGCTCGTGTGCATAGCGTCTGTACCACCAGGCCATGCCATCGGAGACTTGCTTCAACCCTACGTCTTGGCCATCAACCATCACCTTGCACAGGTCCCGCTGGTAGCGGTCCTTCTTCGGACAGTCGGCGATGGCGCTTTTGTTGAAAGCTAGCTTGGCCAAGTTCTGCTTCGACCGTTCGCCGAACGGCTGGTGGCGTTCTGGTGCGTCGATTCCGATGACTCGAACCGTGTGTGGTTGCTGATCGACCAGGAGCGTGAGGGTGTCTCCGTCGGTGATGCCGATGACGTAGCCTTGTAGTTCTGTGGCCTTGCTTGGCAGCGAAAGCACGACACGTATTGCGAGTAACCGTTCACTCCCCCTATACCGCTGCCGGGATGGCAGGGAGCGGGGGGAGCGGCAAACCCTTGCGCGCGGCAGCGATGACGGTGCCGAGGTAGCGCCAGGTGGAGGCGCCGCGACGGCGGCAGGTTTCGATGACGCTGGCCAGGAGAGCGAAGGCGCGAGAGCCCTCTTCGGAGCGAGTACCGTGGCTGATATTGCGCGCAATGACCCAGTGGCGCAGCACCTGTTCGGCGGCGTTGTTGGAGAGCGGCAGGTGGGGCTCGGCGATCGGGCGCAGGATCACGTCCCAGTCGTAGAGGAATTCGCGCACGACGCTGCGCAGCACCTTGTGGTCATCCATCCGATGCGCCTCGCACAGAGATGCCGGAGCCGCGCGATGTCGGCGGTGTGGCGCACCGGCAGCCCTTCCGGTGGCGGCTCGATCCGTGCCTCGTAAATGGCGTCCATCAGCATTTGCATGATGCCTTCCATCTCCTTCCCGACCCCGGCCACCCGTCCATCGCTTGATTCGGCCAGGCCTCGCAGCTTGCGTATCAGATGCGGCCAGCAGCGCAGGCGGTTTTTCCAGGCGCGGTAGACCACGTAGCCATCGCTGATGAGAATGCCGTTAAAGCCGTCTTGCAGGGCATTCTCCAGCATTTCCGCGCTGCGCGGGCCAATCAGGAAGAGCACCGTGTAGGTCGTGACCAGAGCCCAGAGCCACAGCCGCAGGCCGGATTCCTTCCACGACGTTTC